>NZ_AP022573.1:2704012-3004458 GCF_010729105.1 Mycobacterium saskatchewanense | reverse complement strand
TGCGGCGGCACGTGACGTGGCCTCGGCGAAGCGGCGGTTGACCTCGACGTAACGCTCCCACCATTCGCGGTGGTAGAGCGGTTTGACGATGACGTCGTGGTACAGCGGCCACAGGGTGGCGTTGGAGAAACCCTCGTAGTACTGACGGACGTCATCGGCGGACAGCCGCACCGGGCGCAGCTCCAGGTCGTCCTGGACGATGGGCTCGTCATCCTGGTCGAGTTCGTCGTCGGGCCCGTCGTCCGGGACCCCCGCCCAGCCGACCCAGGCCCCGCGCCGACGGCGCAGCAGCGGTTCCAGGGCGGTGACCAGCCCGCCCGGGCTGCGCTTCCATGCGGTGGTGCCGTCGGGAAGCCGCTCCTGATCGACGGGCAACCGATTGGCGACCACGACGAAGTCCGAATTCCCGAACGGGGAAGTCTTCGGTTGTTGCCCGCCCGCGGGAGCCATTTAGGTGTCGAGCTTCGCCGGTCCAATACCGAGCATGGACAGGAACACGCGGCATTCGTCGGCGTCATTCGCGTACGCGGCTACGACTCGCCGCGCCTGGCTTGCGGTGCTGTCGGCCACCGGCTCCACGTCGCCGATTTCCGCCGGGTCAGATTTCGTTGCCATGACACAACTGTAGGCGACGGTTTCGGGTGGTCGCAGCCGTCTCACCAGCAAACGCGTCGTCCTGAGCCGGCGCCGCCGTCGGCGGCATGATGCAGGATGGCGGTTAGTGGATGAGGAGCTGGTGTTCGAGTTCGCCGACGTCGTCGTCGAACGGGACGGCGTCCGGGCCCTGGACGGGCTCACCGCCGCCATTCCCCGCCGTGGCGTGACGGCGGTCTTCGGGCCGTCGGGGTCGGGCAAGTCGACCCTGCTGCGGTTGTGTAATCGCCTGGAGGTGGCGACGAGCGGGCGCGTCCTGTTCCGCGGCGCCGACATCGGCTCGACCGACCCGTTGTGGCTGCGGCGCCAGGTCGGCATGTGTTTCCAGCGGCCCACCCCGTTTCCCGGCACGGTGGCCGACAACCTGCGGGCCGCCGATCCGGGTGTCTCCGACGCACGGATGCGGGAGACGCTCGCGCGGGTCGCGCTGACCGGCTCGTGGCTGGACCGCGACGCCGCCGCGCTGTCGGGCGGGGAGGCGCAGCGCATGTGCCTGGCCCGCACGCTGCTGGCGCAGCCGCAGGTGCTGCTCCTGGACGAACCCACCTCGGCCGTCGACGCGGAAGCGGCCACCGTGATCGAGCGGGCAGTGCGGGACTTGGCCGCGGATGGGATTCCCGCCCTCTGGGTCACCCATGACCCGGCGCAGGTCGAGCGGGCCGCCGACCGGGTCCTGCGCATCGCGCGGGGTCGCGGCCTCGGGATGGGGCCCGTCGCGAAGAGTCCGGGCAACGGGTCGGTCTCCCGGTGAACGGTCAGGTGGGCTGGGTGGGGCTGGCCACATCGCTCGTACTCGTGGCCGCGGCGGCGGCGATTTCGCTGTGGCAGCGGCTGGGGCTCGAGCGGCAGCTGGTGTGGGCGGCGGCCCGCGCGCTGGCCCAGTTGCTGCTCGTCGGTGGGGCGTTGACACTGCTGTTCGCGCCCGGCCGCTCCCTCTGGTGGTCCTGGGCTTGGGTGGCCGGCATGGTCGCCTACGCCGGGGATGTGGCCCGTCGGCGCGCGCCGGAAGTCCCCCGGCTGGCGCCGCTGGCGGTGGCCGCGTTCGCGGCCGCGGCGGTGCTTACGTTGGGCGTGATCTTCGGGTTGCGGGTGTTTCCGCTGCAAGCGCGCACCCTGGTGCCGGTCGCCGGGATGATGATCGGCAATTCGATGACCGCCATGGTGCTGGTGGCGCGGCGCCTGGTCGACGAACTGCGCGACAAGCGCGACGAGGTGGAGGCCCGCCTCGCCCTCGGGCAGCCGTCCCGGCAGGCCGCCGCTCCCTACCTGCGGACCGCGTTGCGGTCCGCGATCTCGCCGCAGATCGAGACCACCAAAGCCACCGGGCTGGTTTTCTTGCCCGGCGCGATGACCGGCCTGATCCTGGCCGGCGTGCACCCCGTGCAGGCCGTGCTGGTCCAGGCCGTCGTCATGTTCCTCATCTTGGGCTCGGTCGCCGCCACCACCGTCGTCATCGCGCTTGGCCTGATCCGCTTGGTGTTCACCCGCGATCATCGGTTGGTGCCGCTCGTTGCGCGGCCCGCCGGCGCCGGCCGCTGATCTCCCTGCGGGCAACGGCTCAACCCTGCCGGGTTCCGGTTACACACTCGCCGTAATGTGTAACAGTCGGATCTGACAGAAGGTGGCGCAATGACACTCTCCGAGCAAGCCAAGACTGAAACCGGTTCCCAGGTGCCCGGCGGCGCCGGGGAGCTGGTGACCTACGAAACCCTGGACGAGGGCAAGATCGCCCGCATCTGGCTCAACCGGCCCGAGGCCCACAACGCACAGAGCCGCGGCCTGCTGGTTCAGCTCGATGAGGCGTTCCTGCGAGCCGAAGCCGATGACACCGTTCGGGTGGTGATCCTGGCGGCGCGGGGGCGCAATTTCTCGGCGGGCCACGACCTGGGATCGGAGCTGGCCATCGCCGAACGGGAGCAGCTCCCGAGCTTCCGCATCAACGGCGGAACCCGCGAACCGGTAATGGAGAAGATTTACCTGCAGGAGTGGCACTACTTCTTCCAGAACACTTGCCGCTGGCGCGATCTGCGCAAGATCACCATCGCTCAGGTCCAGGGTAACGCGATTTCGGCTGCCCTGATGCTGATCTGGGCGTGTGACCTGATCGTGGCCGCCGACAACGCCAAATTCAGTGATGTTGTGGCGGTCCGCTTGGGCATGCCGGGCGTCGAATATTACGCCCACCCTTGGGAATTCGGTCCTCGGAAAGCCAAAGAGCTGCTGTTGACCGGTGATTCGCTCGACGCCGACGAGGCCTACCGGCTCGGCATGGTCTCCAAGGTCTTTCCGGTCGACGAGCTGGCCGACAAGACTTTGGAATTCGCCCGGCGCATCGCCGACCGGCCCACGATGGCGGCGCTGCTCGTCAAGGATTCGGTCAACGCCGCCTCCGACGCGATGGGATTCACCGAGGCGTTGCGGCACGCGTTCCACATCCACGAGTTGGGTCACGCGCACTGGGCCGCCCACAACGAGAACAAATATCCCGTGGGCCTGCCGCCCGAGGTCGAAGACTGGCGCAACGCGAAGCCGACCCAGGTCGCCCGTCGCGATACCCCCTGAGCCACTCTCGGCCGAACTCAAGCATCTCCCGGCCGAACGTCGGGTTGTTGGCGCCGTTTGTCCGGATTGGGCGCAAGAACCCGACGTTCGGCGCCGGCGGGTCGGTGTGACAGCATGCTTGAACCTGTTTCAGTTTCGGCCTGAGGAGCGTTGGGTGCAGCTTTCCTTCGACAACCGGACGTATCTGGTCACGGGCGGTGGCAGCGGAATCGGCAAGGGGGTGGCCGCCGGCCTGGTCGCGGCGGGGGCGTCGGTCATGATCGTCGGCCGCAATCCGGATCGGTTGGCGGCCGCCGTCGAAGAGATCGCGGCGCTCGAGGGCGACGGCGCGATTCGCTACGAGCCCGCCGACATCACCAACGAGGACGAGGCCGCCCGCGCGGTGGATGCCGCGACGGCGTGGCATGGCCGCTTGCACGGCGCGGTGCACTGCGCCGGCGGGTCGGAGACCATCGGGCCGATCACCCAAATCGACTCCGAGGCGTGGCGGCGCACGGTCGACCTCAACGTCAACGGCACCATGTACGTACTCAAACACGCCGCGCGCGAGCTGGTGCGCGGCGGCGGGGGTTCGTTCGTCGGGATCTCGTCGATCGCGGCCAGCAACACCCACCGCTGGTTCGGCGCCTACGGGGTCAGCAAGTCCGCCGTCGACCACATGATGCAGCTGGCGGCCGACGAGCTCGGCGCGTCGTGGGTGCGTGTCAACAGCATCCGGCCGGGCCTGATCCGCACGGATCTCGTTGCGCCCGTGCTGGATTCGCCGGAACTGAGCGAGGACTACCGGATCTGCACCCCGGTCCCGCGGCCCGGCGAAGTTGAGGACGTCGCCAACCTGGCAATGTTCCTGCTCAGCGATGCGGCCGTCTACGTGACCGGACAGGTCATCAACGTCGACGGCGGGCTGATGTTGCGCCGCGGTCCGGACTTCTCCGCGATGCTGGAACCGGTGTTCGGCGCCGACGGCCTACGCGGAGTGGTCTGAACCGATACCGGCGTCGCGGTCGGCGAGCGACGACACCGCCGACCAGTCCAGGTCCCCGCCGCCGGTCGCCACCAGCGTCAGGAAGCGGTCACGCAGCAGGCTGGCCAGCGGCAGCGGTACCTGCAGCTGCTCGGCCGCGGCCAACGCGAGACGGACATCCTTGAGGCCGAGGCGGGCGGCGAATCCGGCCGGCTCGAACTCGCGCCTCGCGATGAGCCCGCCATAGGTCCGATATGCCGGCGCGGCGAACAACGTCGAGGTGAGGATGTCGACGTATTGCTGGCGGTCCACCCCGGCCTTGCCGACCAGCGCGACGGCCTCACCGAGGCTCTCGATGACCGATGCGATCAGGAAGTTGCCGCTCAGCTTCACGAGGTTGGCCGTGTGCGGAAGTTCGGAAACCACGAACGTCCGCTGCCCGATCGCGTCGAACAGCGGCGACAGCGGTTCCAGGACCTCCGATGCGCCCGCAGCGACCACGAAAAGCTTTGCGGCCGAGGCCGCATCGGGCCGCCCGAAAACCGGCGCGGCCGCATACCGCTGGCCAGCCTCGGCGTGCGCGGTCGCCAGGCGCTCGGACAGGGCCACGCTGATGGTGCTCGACGACACGTGCGTGGCGCCGGGCGCGAGCGAGGCCACGATGCCCCCCTCGCCCAGTGTCACGTCCTCGACGGCGCTATCGTCGGCCAGCATGGTGAACACGACCTCGCCCCTGCTGGCGTCGGCGACGGTGCGCGCGGCCGTCGCGCCCTGCTGCACGAGGGCCTCGGCCTTGTCTGGGGAGCGGTTGTAGACGGTCACCTGGTGACCCGCCTTGATCAGGTTCACCGCCATGCCCCGGCCCATGTTTCCGAGGCCCACGAATCCGATTTCCATGCATCCAGCCTGCCCTATCGGGTTCGTCCTTACGATGTTGAGCACGCCGAGCGACGGGAGCAACGATGGACCGACTCGAGGGCAAGCGGATTCTGGTGACGGGCGCCGCGTCGGGAATCGGGCAGGCGACCGCGCTGCGATTGCTCGACGAGGGCGCCACCGTGGTCGCCGCCGACGTTGCCGAGGACGGATTGGGCACCACCCGCGCCGGGGCGGAGGCGGCCGGCAACGCCGACCGTCTCACCACCATGCCGATGGACGTCAGCAGCGAAGATTCGGTGATCGACGGCGTGTGCTGGGCCGTGCAGACCCTCGACGGCCTCGACGCGCTGGTCAATGCGGCCGGCATGCTGCGCGCCGCCCACACCCACGAGACGAGCCTGGACCTGTGGAATCAGATCATCGGGGTGAACCTGACCGGCACCTTCCTGGTGGTTCGTGAGGCGCTGCCGCCGTTACTGGCAAACTCGAGCAGCGCGATCGTCAACTTCAGCTCCACGTCGGCGTCGTTCGCGCATCCATACATGGCGGCCTACGCCGCGAGCAAAGGCGGGATCCAGGCCTTCACCCACTCGCTGGCACTGGAATACGCGCGTGCCGGCCTGCGCGCGGTATGCGTGGCACCCGGCAGCATCAAGTCGGGCATCACCGATGCCACGGGCGGCTACATCCCCAAAGACGCCGACTGGTCACTGTTCACCCGGTTGATGCCCGTTTTGCCGACCACCGTGGAATCCAGCGGCACCGGGATGGCGGATCCCGCCGTCGTAGCCGGCGTGATCGCCATGCTGGTGTCGGACGACGGTGCGTTCATCACCGGCACCGAGATCCGCATAGACGGCGGGACGCACGCGTAGAGCTAGTTGACGCAGGGCACGCCGCCGCCGACTACCGGTTTCCCCTCGTTCGGCGTCGGATAGGTGGTCGCGGTCCCGTTGTAGTAGTACGTGTTCGCCTTGCTGGTCGTCGTGGTGGTGGTGGTGGTCGTCTCGTCCGCGGCCGGGAGCGAGAAGTTGGTGTCCACCACCACCCGGATGTGACCGGGGTCCAGGCTGGGGCTGGGTAGCGCCGGCGCGTCGATGCCCAGCACGTTGGCGACGTTCTGCGCGTCGGTCTCGGCGCCGGTGCCGTATTGCACCGTCGTGGTGGAAGGATCGCCGGATTTGCGGTCGCGCACGGTCCCGGAGGTGTAGCCCTGTTTTTTCAGCGCGCTGGACACCTGGGTGGCCATCCCGCTGATGCTGCCGGCATTGACCACGTCCACGACGGTGGAGGGACTGGGCTTGGCGGCGGTGGTGGCGGGCGTGGTCGACGGTGCGGGGGCACCGATCGCCGCCGCCACCTCGGCCTTGATTGCGGCGGGGTCGATGATGTTGACGTCCTGGCCGTCGATGTTGTCGTAGCGGACCACGGGCAGCGTGCGGAATTCGAGGTTTCCGCCGGCCAGCGCACCCAGCCGCTGGATCAGGTCGTCGTTCCAGCCCGCGGACAGCACGACGTCCTTGCGCGCAACGGCCATCAGGCTCTTGAGCTTGTCGATATTGGTGAAGGTGCCCGAGCTCTGCAATTCCTGCATGACCGACGACAGAAACGCCTGCTGCCGGTGGGTGCGGTCCAGGTCCCCGTTATCCAGGCCATGCCGCTGCCGAACGAACGCCAGCGCCTGCGCCGCGTCGAGTCGCTGCCGCCCGGCCGGGAAGTCCGCGCCGGAGTACGAGTCGTACACGTCGTGGTTCAGGCACACCTCCACGCCGCCCAGCGTCTGCGCCATGTCGAAGAAGCCGGCCAGGTTGACCTCGGCGAAGTAGTCGATCGGGACGCCGGTGAGGCTGCGCACCGCGCGCAAGGTCGCCGCGCGGCCCGCCTCGCGGCCCTTGGTTTCCAGTTCTTTCTGGTCGCCCACGCCCTGGTTGACCAGCTTCTGGGCGACGTACTGCTTGGTCAGCCCGTACGCCTCCTTGATCTTGATGTGGTTGTATCCCGGAACACCGTTGAAGGGCACCCAGTCGTCGCGCGGAATGGAGAACGCCACGACTTTGTCGTCGGCCCCGACGTGCACGAGTATCAATGTGTTGGTGTTGTAGCCGCCGTCTTCGGAATCACCGGCGTGCAGATGCTTGAGGATCGACCAGGGCAGGTCGTTACCGTCCTGGTCTTTGCGCGAGTCCAGCCCGATGAGCAGGATGTTCATGTTGTCGCCGCTGGAACGCGGATCTTCGGGGCGCAGGGCGTCCGAGACGGTGATGCCGCCCAGCGCGCCGTGGGCCACGTAATAGCCCGCCGCGGTCATCAGCACCGCCCCAACCGAAACCAGCGCCATGAAGCTGCGCGTCAGCCCCTTGCGCAGACGGGATGGCTGGCGGACGGCTCGATGGCGGCGATGAGCGCCGCCAGAGCGTGCCATCACAAACCTCGGCTCCGCGCATCACCGCGGACCGCGCAGGCGGTTTGCGGCAAAGTCGCAAGAAGCATGCTGTCAAGTATGCGGGAGCTTGCCGTGCCGGCCCCAATCGAAACTTCGGCCCAACCGAGGATGCGCGCCGGTATGGCGGATCCTCGGCGGGGTTCGTCGACGCCTCTACCAGCACTTTCGGCGCTGGGCACCCATCGCTCGAGACCGCTGGGCGGCGCGTACCGATCCGGTGTCGGCGCGGTCACAGTACGAAACGTGGGGACGCCTAGCGCACCTTCACGGACTCGTCGCCCGACCTGTAACAGAAGCGGATGTCGGTGCCGGTGATGATTTCGGTGAGGTACACCCCGAGCGGCTCGAGCTCGTAGTAGTAGTGCACGTTGCCCCGCGCGTCCAGCGACGTGGCGCACGAGTAGCCGGGCGCTCCGCACCGCTGCTTGACCGGCGTCGCCAGCACGACGAGCACCAGTAGAACTGCGAGCCCGATCGTCACCGGCAGTCTTCCCAATGCGTGCGTGGTTCGCACGGGTTGCGTCACGGTTGGGAGTCTAAGCCGCGCATCCCACCGCCTCCGCGCAGTAGGTTTCCACCTATGGCCACCCCAACTCCGCAAGGCGTCCCGTCGCCGCTGACGCGGGTCGAAGTCCTCGGCAACATCGGGCCCAACTGGTTCGCCTCGGTGATGGGAACCGGGATCGTCGCCACCGCCGGCGCCACCCTGCCCGTCCACGTGGTGGGGTTGCGGGCGTTCGCCGAGGCGGTGTGGGTGATCGCCGCCGTGTTGCTGATCGTCCTGATCGTCCTGGTCGGAGGCCACTGGCTGCGCCATCCCACCGCGGCGCGCAGCCACGCGCGTAACCCGCAGATGGCCCACTTCTACGGCGCCGCGCCGATGGCGCTGATGACCGTCGGCGGGGGAGCGGTGCTCGTCGGCAGCGACCTGCTCGGCGACCGCGCCGCCGTTGACCTGGACTGGGTGCTGTGGACCGCGGGCACGCTGGGCGGCCTGTTCACGGCCGTCAGCATTCCGTTCCTCATGTTCACCCAGCACGACGTCGAGGCGGACGCGGCGTTCGGGGGCTGGCTGATGCCGGTCGTCCCGCCGATGGTGTCGGCCGCGACGGGTGCGCTGCTGCTGCCGCACATGGCGGCCGGTGTCGGGCGGCAAACCATGCTGTACGGCTGCTACGCGATGTTCGGGTTGTCGTTGGTGGCTTCGTTGAACATCATCGCGATGATCTGGAGCCGCCTGGTCCTCTACGGCACCTCCGGATCCGCGCGGGTGCCCACGCTGTGGATCGTGTTGGGTCCGCTCGGTCAATCCATCACGGCGGCAGGGCTTTTGGGCGCCACGGCCGGCCTGGCTGTCGATCACGAGATCGCCGAGGACATGAACGCGTTCGCGATCGTGTACGGCGTCCCGGTGTGGGGTTTCGCCGTGCTGTGGATCGCGTTGGCGACCTCCCTCACGGTGCGCACGTTGCGCCGCGGCATGCCGTTCGCGCTGACATGGTGGAGCCTGACCTTCCCGGTCGGCACCTTTGTCACCGGCACCGCTCAGCTCGCGGGGCACACCCATCTGCCGGCGTTCAGGGCCGCCGCGGCGATCGCTTACGCCGGCCTGCTCTTCACCTGGCTCCTGGTGGCGGTGCGCACCGCCCGGGGCAGCGTCCGCGGCAACTTGCTGAAGTCACCGCCGAGCACCGCGCCCGTCAAGGCCACCAAGCAGCGGGTGTCCTGAACCACGCTGGGGAGCACGAACCCGGCGCGGTTTCGGATCTCGGCGGGTCGGGTAGGCAACGGAAGGCCCCCTCCGGCGCATGGTGACGGACGGTCCGAGTGGCCGGGATTTCCGCAGCCGGAGCGGCCAGCACGATTCAACCGAGCAGACAACGGGGGACAGGCATGCGCGCTGAAGAGGGCGACGAAACCGTCAAGGACTACGCGGCCGAGGGCCGACAAACCCTGAGCCGACTCAAGGGATTCCAGCAGGGCCGACTGGGCGGAGTTGCCCGGCGGTTCGCCAAGTTGTGGCGCGGCGAGCACGGGGCCGCTGATGGCGGGGCGCCGAAGTAGCAACTCCGCACCGTCGGTTCTCCCCCCGCCGCGTCCAGCAGCGCCTCGGTCGCATCGAGGTTCTCCCAGAATCCCGGGCGCCCGAAGTGGCCGTACGCCGCCGTTTCGCGGTACACGGGGCGCCGCAACCTTGGGTGGTCGATCATCCCCCGGGGCGACAGCGGAAAGACGACCGCGCCAGCCGCGCGACCGCGCCATCGGCGAGGCTGCCAGTGCCATGGGCATTCACCATGACGGAGACGGGGTCGCTTGCCCTATGCAGTATCCGAGCTGGAGTAGGCACTCGTCCGCGAGACCCGCGGCCTCGGTGACGGACGTGAACAACATTCCGACGTGAACAACATGTTGGGCGGATACGTCGGCATGGTGGCTGCTCCGACTCCGGGATGCCACGCTGCGTGGTATTGGGTGATCCGCCGCGGGCCGCGATGCCGTGCGATTTAGTATCACGTGATGACGACGGCAGCGGAACCGTTCTCGATCCAGGGTCCCGGCGGCGTTCGCATCGTCGCCGATCGCCTGGGCGATCCTTCGGCGCAGCCGGTGGTGTTCCTGCACGGCGGCGGGCAGACCCGCCGCTCATGGGGAAAAGCCGCCGCCGCGGTGGCCGAGCGCGGTTGGCAGGCCGTCACCATCGACCTGCGCGGGCATGGCGAATCGGACTGGTCGACCGACGGCGACTATCGCGTCGTCAGCTTCGCCGCCGATGTCTTAGAAGTGCTGCGCAACCTGCCTCCGCGCCCGGTGCTGGTGGGCGCCTCGCTCGGGGGGTTCACGTCGATGCTGCTGGCGGGCGAAATCGCGCCTGGCATCGCGAGCGCCGTCGTGTTGGTCGACATCGTGCCGAACATGGACCAGTCGGGCGCGAACCGGATACACGCCTTCATGGCCGACCGGGTGGAGTCGGGCTTCGGATCGCTCGACGAGGTCGCCGACGCGATCGCCGAGTACAACCCGCACCGACCACGACCTACCGACCTGGAGGGCTTGACGACGAATCTGCGCCGCCGCGGCGACCGGTGGTACTGGCACTGGGACCCGCAATTCATCAGTGGCACCGCGGCGTATCCGCCGTTCGAGGTCACCGACCCCGATCGGATGCATGCGGCCGTCGAGGCCATCCTGGAGGGCGGCGTGCCCATGCTCCTGGTTCGGGGCCAGATGAGCGATCTTGTCAGCCAGGAACGCGCCGACGAATTCCTCGAACGGTTCCCACAGGTCGAGTTCACCGATGTCCGCGGCGCCGGGCACATGGTCGCCGGCGACCGCAATGACATCTTCGCCGGAGCGGTCCTCGATTTCCTCCGCCGACACGTCGGCACCGACTGACTCGATCGACGTCGCTGCGAGATCGCTTGGCTTCTCGACCATTTCGCGGGGTGACCTCGGTGGGGTCCAAAGGCCCTAGGAACTCGCCCGCCGCCAGCCCTACCGTGTTGTCGAAAGCGACGTATCGGATCCAAGGAGCCCAGCATGGTGATCGACACGCTTCGGGTGTTCAACAAGCACGTAATGAACCCCGTCATGATGCTGCTGGCAGGCCAAAAGTATTGGTACGCGGGGGTTATCGAACACACCGGCCGGCACTCGGGCAAGGCGTACAGCACCCCGGTCGTGATCGAGCGTGTTGGTGACGGCTTCATCATCCCCCTTCCCTATGGCACTCAGGTGGATTGGCTGCGCAACGTGCTGGCGGCGGGCCGCGCTACGCTGCGCGTACACGGGGAAACGTACGGGGCCGTCGAGCCCGAGATCATCGACGCGGCGGCGGCGGGCGGGCAGCTCTCCCCACGTCGGCAGCGGGAATTCGCCCGGTTCCGGATTCGCAATTACCTGAAGCTCAAGGCCGAGTCGGTGCCCGCCACACAGAACTGATTTCTGCCTCGCGGCGGGAAAGTCTTTCGCGCGCAACCGCCGGGCTAGTTTGCCTGGTTCGGCAGGAACGACGCCGGGACCGCCGCCGTCGCGAGCAACAGCAACGCAACCAGGAAGGCGCCCGCGTAGGCCTGTGACATGGCGGGGGCGGCGTGGGTGGACCTGACGGTCAAGATCACCGACATCAACGCGGCCCCGATCGACGCCGCCATGTGGTGGTTGACGTTGAACAGCGTTGACCCGTGCGCAATTTCGGCGTGCGGTAACGCGTGCACGGCCGACCGGGAAACCGGGGTCATCATGCAGCCGCTGCCGATGCCGAACAATGTGAGCCCGACAATCAGCTTCGCGGTATCTCCCGTCACCCCGCAGATCAACGCGGCCAGGCCCGTTACGCCGAGCATCGTGCCCGTCAGCACGACGCGGCGCGGACCATACCGTTCCATGAGCCGGCCCACGATCGGCATCACCGCGGCGGCACCCAGCGTCTGCGGTACAAGCAACACCCCGGCCTGCAGCGGCGTCTTCCACATCACCTGCTGAAAATAGCCGGGAAGGAGCAGGCAGGTTCCGAAGAATGTGACGGCGAACAAGAACCTGACGGCGTTCGCGGCAGCGACGTTCCGGTGTCTGAGCAGGCGCAGGTCGATCAGCGCAAGCTTGGGGCGACGGAGGGCCCGCACAATGAATGCGCCGATCAGCAGCACTCCGAAAGCGGTCGGCACCGCGACGTGCGGGTCGGCGACGGCGAATCGCTCCGGAAGTCGTGAAAGGCCGTACAGGAGCAGCGCCAAGCCAGGTGACAGCAACAGGGAGCCGACCCTGTCGAGCGCCTTCTTGGGAGCCGGGACGTCCTCGGGCAGAACGAATCCCGCGACTATCAGGGTCATCAGTCCGATGGGGACGTTGATCAGGAAGATCGCGTGCCAGCCGAACGAGCCGATCAACCAGCCACCGACGATGGGACCATAGATCGGGGCCAGCAGGGCCGGAAGCATGCTGACCTGCAGCACCCGGCCCACCCGTTGCGGACCGGCCGCATGCGCCAGGATGTCTAGCTGCAGCGGCATCAGCGTTCCGCCCGCAAGCCCCTGAAGCACCCGAAACGTCACCAGCAGCGCGACGTTGGGCGCTTGGGCGCACAGCAACGACGCCCAGGAGAACAACGCCACAGCTCCCAGAGCGAGCATTTTTGCGCCGACCCTGCCGGCGGCCCAGCCGGTTATCGGGATCGCCGCCGCCAGCGCCAGGCCGTAGCCCGTCGCGGTCCACGCGACGGCGGCCGGAGTCGACGAGAACTGCTCGGCGAAGGTTCGTTGCGCCACGTTGGCGATCGTGGCGTCAAGCGTTACCAGCGCGGGCAGCAGTGTGCACGCCAACGTGATGAGGACGAGCCTGCCCGGCCGGGCGGCGGAAAACCCTGCCGCGGGATACGGCTCGGCGTCGCCGGCACTGGTGAGAAACATGGGCAGAGATTCCGTCTGGCCTCTTGTGAGATCCTTGACGGATCCTTGGAGGCCTTCAGGCTCGGCGACTTTCCCGTTGGCCGAGCAACTCCCGCTTTTTCGGATTCGTACTCGGTGTCGGTGAGAGCGCGACGAGCACGCAACTCCATCAGTTCGGTGAGCCGATCGGCCGGGTTCCGGACGTCCTTCTTCTGGGCCTCAGGGCGCCGCCGCTGCGCGCCGGTAGCCCGTTTTCGCTCGCCTTGCTAACTGAGCGGTCTTGGGCTGTAATCATGCAGCCCGGGACAAGTGGAGGAGGATGGCGTGGCCAAACCGTGGTGGCGCGGCGTGGGCGTGGTTGTTGCCACGGCGTTGACCGCGACGGTATCCGCCAACACGGCGCTGGCGGCGGCGCCGCCGTCGCCGGGCATCCAGGTGGATGCCGAAAGCAGCAGGTGCACATCAGGATTCGCGGCCCAGGGCAACGACGGCAGTTACTACCTGATGACCAGTGGGCACTGTGACGCGCACGACGGTTCCGAGTGGACCTACGGCGACGACCTGCCGCTCGGGAAGATCAGCGCCAGCGAGAAGGACGGCGACAAGCGGGACGCGGCCATCATCCGGCTCGCCCCGAGTGCGGGTGCGCCCGTGGGCGATGTGGGTGGCCAGCCGGTTCGCGACGTCTTGAGTGGCTCCCAACTTCGTGTGGGTATGCCGTTCTGCAAGGTGGGTGCGATCACCGGCGAGACGTGCGGTGCGATCACGGACATCGAGGGTGGCGTGGTCGAAGCGAGCGTCTTCAGCCTCAACGGTGACAGCGGCAGCCCCGGCTACGTGAAGAATCCCGACGGCACCGTCAGCGCCGTCGGCATCCTGATGTCTTCGCCGGACGGTGACGACAACACGACCTATTTCACGCTCGTCCATCCGCTGCTCAGCAAGTGGGGCCTGCGCGTGCTTCCGTGACCGGCGCCGACCAGCCCCCGGTAGCCGAGAGCGGAAGTTTGCCATTCTATGGTTTGGGTATCCGCCGCTGCGGCGCTGCGAGCGCCCGTGTGCGAGGGCCCACAGGGTCCGCCGTGGTGAGGCGGTCCAGACCAGCGCCAGCGACTCGAAGGAGACATCTAGTGAAGCGTGGGATCGTGGTCGGCGTGGCGGGCGTGGCGGTGGTGGCCGCCGCCTGCGTCGGCTGTTCCAGCAACAAGTCGAACAACGGCGCGTCCAGCTCAGCGCCGCAAGCGACCGGCCCCCAGCTGATCGTCGACGGCCAGAATCAGAACATCAGCGGCCAGGTGACCTGCAACACGGCAAACGGCAACACCACTATCGGCATCGGGGACGCGACGGCCGGGCTCGGTGCGGTGATCAGCAACGACAATCCGCCGATCGTGCATTCGGTCGGGTTGGGCAGCGTCAACGGCGTGACGCTCGGTTTCTCCGACGCCGCGCCTAATCAGGGCAGCAACGCGGGTGCAGCTGTCAACGGCAAGGCATACGCGATCAAGGGCACCGCGACGGGTGTCGATATGAGTAACCCCAATCAGCCGCAGACCGTGACGAAGTCATTCGAGCTGGACGTGACCTGCCCGTAGCGCGGGCGATCGATACCCGGGAGGGGACCGAACTTATGTCAATGAAACGTGTCGTCAGCGCAGCGGCCGTCGCGATCGGTGTCAGCGTCTCGGCGATGACCCTGGACCCCGGCCTCGCCAATGCGTTTCCGATGGACCCGCCGCCCCCGTGCCCGAACTGCCACGGCGGCGGAGGCGGAGGAGGCGGCGGCGGGCCTGCTGGTGGACCCGGTGGCGCGCCGCAGGCTCCGCAGACCCACGAAGCGCCCAGCACGCAGAGCCAGGCGCCGAGCACCCAGAGTCAGGCGCCGAGCACGCAGACCCATGAAGCGCCCAGCACGCAGAGTCAGGCGCCGAGCACGCAGACCCATGAAGCGCCCAGCACGCAGAGCCACGCGCCCAGCACGGAGAGCCAGGCGCCGGGCACGCAGAGCACTCAGCCGTCGTGGACGCGCGGCAACCAGCCGAGCACCGAGACCACGCAGCCCGGCGAGCGGAGCACCCCGCCGAGTGCGCAAACCACGCAGCCAGCGCAGAGTTCGAACAACTCGCCGTCCAGCCGAGAGGTACGCCCGGCCCTCAACCCGCCCAGCACGCAGCCGCCGCACCCGGCCTATGTGCCGCGGGAGAACCTGGTGACGGCCAGCGCGCAGATCGGCGGCCCGGGTCAGCTGGGGGACGCGTCGGTCCAGTTCAGCATCGTGGGCCGCGGCGCGCCGCCGCCGCCGCGACCGCGGGGCTTCGGCTGGAACGACGGGCCGGCCCCCGGTCACCCGCCGCCACACTGGGTTGGGCCTCCGCCGCAGGGCGGGTGGGACGGCCCGCCGCCTCCCGGTGGGTGGAACCGCCCGTGGGCGGGTCCGCCGCGTGACGTGGTCCTCGCTCGTGCCGACTACGGCCCCTTCAACTACGACACCTTCACCGTGCTCCCGGTCTTCAACTGGCAGTACGGTGGCTGGGGTTACTGGTTCTTCGGGGTGTGGGTCCCGCTTTACTGACGGCCGTCTATGGAAGGCGCCCCGGCATGCGTCGGGGCGGCTTCCGTTGGGGTTGCCGAGGTCGGGAAGACCGCGGCCACGGGGGTGCTAATCTTCCGCCGCGCCCGCTTCACGCGATCGGGGAGCGACCGAGGAGCGACTGAACGATGGAGTCACGGTTCGTCAGGCTTGGCCGCGACGGCGGCACGGTCACCGTCGAACTCACCAACTCCAAGCCCCTCAACATCATTGGCGCGGACGCCATCGCCGAACTGACCTGGGCGTTGCGCGACGTCGGCCAGGACCCTGACGTCCGGGTCGTCGTGTTGCGCGGGGCCGGCGAGAGAGCGTTCATCGGTGGCGTCGACATCAACGAGATGGTTGTCCTGGATCGGTCCACCGCCGAGGCGTTCATCCGTCGACTGGCAGGCCTCTGCGAGGCGATTCGCGCGTGTCCCGTCCCCGTCGTCGCCCGGCTGGCGGGCTGGTGCCTGGGCGGGGGGCTGGAGATAGCGATGTCGTGCGACCTGCGGATCGCGGAGTCCGGCGCGAAGTTCGGCATGCCGGAAGTCGCCGTGGGCATCCCGTCGGTGATTCACTCGGCGCTGATGCCGGCGTTGATCGGCGCTTCCCACTCGGCCTGGCTGCTGATGACTGGCGAGACGATCGACGCCGATACGGCGGCCGGCTGGGGCCTGGTGCACGAGGTCGTTTCGCCCGACGAACTCGACCGCCGCATCGGCGAGCTCACTGCGAAGTTGGCCGGGTTCGGGCCGTACGCGGTGCGACAACAGAAGCGCCTGCTCAACAAGTGGTTCGACATGACGGTGCATGGGGCGATCGAAGACAGCGTCGAGCAGTTCGGCCTCGCCTTCCTGACGGGCGAGCCGCAACAGCACATGCGGGCGTTCTTGTCCCGCAAGAACGCCACAAGCGGCAAGGGGTAGCGGATCCGCGCTGCGCTTGAGGCGCGCACCGTCATCGCCGACACGAAGAAGCCCCCGTCTTCTATTGCAGATAGGTCGCGCGCATCCACACGGCGCAGGGTCGGTAGCCGACGGCGACAGCGGTCCGTTCGTCGGCGAAGAACGCGCGGCCGGCATAACCGCCGGCGGCCAGAGGGCGGAGCGCACCGGGCAGTCAAGGCGGCCGTAGATCCCGCTGCGCCGGTGCCCCCCGACGGCACCCGGGGATCCGGTGGTGTACGGCTTGCCGGCCGCGGTGAGGAGCGTGTAGGCCTTTTTGGCGGGCATCATCCGGCGTCGTGGAAGACCAGGCGAGGGTGTGGCGGATGCCGCTGCGGACACACGAAACCCCGTGTCGCACCGGTGCTGCTGACCACCCGCGACGAGGCGGCACCGGGCGGTCGCGGGTGGTGAAGACCAGCCCGTGCCCGTGGGGAATGGTGATGGCGGTACCGCGGGATTGAGCGCGGGGCCGTTCCTCGTAGAACAGGAACTCACCCCCGGTGTGGTCGACGCCGGGACGGGTGAGATTGATGACGAGTTGATGACGACTTGCAGCGGGAGAACATGGAAGACGCGCCTGGCACCTCTGACGTGAGAGATGGGCCGTGGCCGTGAGCCGCATCCCACGATGATCTGGCTCACAGGCGGGGCGGACGGAGTCATTCGAGCTGAAACGTGGCCCGCCCGGAGAGCCGGCGATCTAATCGGCAGGGGGACGAGCTCGGGCGGCGCATCGGCCGTATGACGGCAGCGGCGCCTGCAGAACTCGTGACCCGATAAGGCGGCGGACGAAGCGATCGAAGACAACGACGGCTAAGCGCTCGGGCTCCTCGCTTAGTAAGGAGGGGGCCGCAACCACGCAGCCGGACGTTGCTCTCGTGGAAGAGGGGCCCGAGTCCGCGCGGGACCTATTTCGACGATTTCCCGGAGTCCCCCTCCTCGTCGTCGTCGTCCTCGTCGTCCTCGTCGTCGTCCTCGTCGTCCTCGTCCTCGTCCTCGTCCTCGTCGTCGAAGTTTTCCGCCTTGTCCGCGTACTTCGTGAGCAGCCCCGCGAGGCCACGGGCCTCCTCGGGTGACAACAAATCGTCAAACAACTCCTCGTCGTTCTCCGAGATCCGCTCGACGTAAACCGCGTTGCCTTCGGAACCGACGTCCCATCGGCCCCCCTCATGTCGAACCATCCGATGCCGCCTTTCGACTGTGACCTATCCAGCTGAAGCGCCCGACGCTATGGCGTTTGTTTACCCACTTCTGACGCCGCGGACGTCCGTGATCGACAGACTCGATCGGCTCAGGAAAGCCCGGACTTGTGGCGACGTCGCGACGCTCGCAAACTGGTTGATATGCGCGACCGCGAGACCATCGATGCCGAATTGCGGCGCATTGCGCTCGGGCGCCGATCGATCCGCGAGCAAGGTGGCCAGCCGTCCTCCAGCGAGGCCGACCAACTGCTCGATGAGCTCTTGGCCCACAGCGCGGGGGCGCCTGCTGGCCCTACGGTGAAAGCGTCCGAAACCGAGGTTGATTCTCTCTCCGGGGCGTGGGGTAAGAAAACGGGCGCGCCGGCTCGCCGGCGCAGCGCGGCGCTGCGACGTTTCGGCATGATGGCGGCGTTGCCGCTATCCCTGGTCGCCATTGCGGCCGCCGTAATGGTGATGTTTGCGCAACACCACCGGGACACGTCGGCCCAGCCGACGCAAACCGACAGCCCGCCAACGGCCGCGCCGCCGCCCCCCAGTCGGATGGCGCCCACAGCACCCGCCCCCCGGACCGACGTTGCCGACACGGCGCTCGTCGCGGCGTTGCAGCACGAAGGCGTGCCGGTCCCCAGCCAGGAGTATGTGACGACTCAAGGGCACGCGGTCTGCGACTTCCTGGCACACCGACCCAATTTCTCGGACGCGGTCGGATTCGTGCAGCGATCCTCGATATGGGACGCCGATCAGAGCGCCGACGTCACCGCGGGGGCGATCGTCTCGTATTGTCCTCAGTCTCAACCGGCGACCCTGGACAACATGCAGCCGGTGTATCAGGACACCCTCTCGGACCTGCAGGACATTGAAGGAAAATTGCACGGCATCCAGGGGGATCTGCAGGGCATCGAGGGAAATCTGAAAGGCATCCCGGGCCAGCCGTGACCCGCTGTCACCCCGGTAGGCAGCTGGTGTCGACGCCATCCTCGATGTCGACAACGTAGTGATCTGTGCGGGACTAGAACCAGTACGCGACTTACACGATGATCTCGTCGCTGCCCAGCTCCCGACACAACTCGTCGGCGGTGCCTACGTGGCAGCTGAGCTCGACGCCAAGGGCAATCGACCGGGGAGCCAGGCCGCGGCCGGCTTATTACGGAGGCAGCGCATGGCATTGTCAGGAGGCCCGAAGGGTTAGTGCTCCTTGTCCGCGCCCAACGTCGGCGTATTCCACCGGCGAAGTCTGCCCCCAGACCTACACTTCCGGGTATGCGGAAGAACTCATTTGCCAAGTGGCCGTGCTCCATTGCGCGAACCATGCATGTGCTCGGAGACCCTTGGGCGATACTTGTCATCCGCGAGGCATTGTACGGAATTCGGCGATTCGATGACTTCCAGGTCAGCCTCGGAATCGCCCGCAACACGCTGACAGAACGGCTCAGTCGGCTTGTCGCGGAGGGAGTCTTGGAAAAGCACTTGTATCAAACCAATCCTCGCCGCTACGAGTACCAGCTCACGGAGAAGGGTGCTGAGCTGTTCGGCGTTCTAGGCGCGATTTCGCAGTGGGGGGATCGCTGGCTGGCGGGAGGGGAGGGGCCACCCGTCATCTTTCACCATGAATCGTGCGACCACGACACCCACGCCGAAGTGGTGTGTGCGAATTGCCATGAGCCGCTTGAGTTGGAGGACTGCTCCGTCCGGCTCGGCCCTGGCTACCCGGCGGAGCTGGCGCAGCGGTCCGATGTGCGGCAGAGGTTCGGGCTTGACGAAAGCCCTTGAACCAGACGGGCATTTGGTGGGTCAAGCGAGTGCGCGGGTGCTATCGTGAGTTTAAAGGTGCAACTTAGCAGGTGAGAGGCGGGTTCAGCCGGGTGGAGTGGACTGGAGCGCGGTACACGGATGTGCCGACAGTGGAAGTGAGCACTCAGATCGACGCACCCGTGCAGCGGGTGTGGGAGATCGTGTCCGACATTGAACTGATGCCCACAATGAGCGACGAATTGCAGGCCATAGAATGGCTTGACGGTGCAGCGGGACCAGGAATTGGCGTGAAGTTCAAAGGAACCAGCGCTCACGCAGCGTTCGGACAGTGGTCGACGACGTCTCAGATCATCGAGTATGAACCCCCGCACGTTCTTGCATGGGCGGTCGAAGACCCTCGAAACCCCTCGGCGGTGTGGCGGTTCCGCCTTGAGTCCCGAGACGGTGGTACGGAACTTTCGGAGTGGATGCAGATGGGGCCGGCGCGATCAGGACTGTCTTTCGCCATCGACGAGATGCCAGAGAAGGAACAGAAGATCGTATTCGTCAGGATGCGTGAGTTCGAGCGCAACATGTCGGCCACCCTGCAGCACATCAAGGACCTGGCGGAGAGCTGATGCGCACCGCCACTACCGTCGAGGCATCGAGCTTTCGAAACTGGTCGGCTCAGCGCGATTTCATCGTCGAGGCTGAAAAGCTTGGTCTGGATATTTGTTGGGTGGCGGAGGCCTGGGGTTCGGATGCGCCATCGGCGCTCGGTTACTACGCGGCGCTCACTGAGCGGATGCTGCTTGGATCGGGCGTGATACAGGTCGGCACCCGTACTCCCGTGGCCATCGCCCAAGCAGCGATCACCCTGTCAAATCTCTCCCAGGGACGCTTCTTGCTCGGGCTAGGCCCATCAGGCCCACAAGTCGTCGAGGGCTTACACGGAGTACCGTTTCGACGTCCACTGGTCCGGATGAGCGAAACAATCGACGTTGTGCGCCAGGCATTCGGGGGCGGGAAGATTTCCTACAGCGGCAAGGAATTCCAGATTCCTTTGCCGGGGAGTGAAGCGGTCCCCATGCGACTGTCTACCCGCGCTGAATTCAAGATTCCGATTTACTTGGCGGCGCTCTCACCGGCTATGCTGCGCCTGACTGGTGAGGTTGCCGACGGGTGGCTGGGCACCAGTTTCGTTCCGGAAGGCGCTTCTTCGGCATATTTCGCGCATTTGGACGAGGGACTGGCTCGAGCTCATCGCTCTCGTGCTCAGCTTGACGTTTGCCAAGGGGCTGAGGTGGCTTTCGCCCGCGACGAGGAGTCATTGCAGGCCATGATCGCAAGCCGCAAAAAGGAACTCGCGTTCAGTTTGGGCGGAATGGGCTCGGGATCGACAAACTATTACAACCAGGCCTACAGCCGGCAAGGCTGGGCCGAGGTCGCCGCCGAAGTGCGTGCGCGTTGGCAGAGCGGGGACCGCGACGGCGCGGCGACCATAATTCGCGACGACATGGTGTTGGCCACCACCTTGATTGGCACCGAATCCAGGGTGCGCGATCGTCTGCGGGTCTGGCGGGACGCGGGTGTGGACACTGTGCGGCTCTATCCTGCGGGCGACACTCTCGAAGACCGGCTCACGACCTTAGGGCGAGCGATCGATCTCGTACGAGAAGTCGGCCGGGAGCTTCCTTCATCACCACCGGAGTGACCCATGACGCTGGCAGGAGGTCATACCTTTGGTCGAGCCCCCTGTCAGGATTGCACTAACGACCGCTCGCTTACAAGGCGAGTAAAGCCCATTCGGCTGGGTTCGGACTTGTTCGTGCATGCCCGCCACCTGCGAATACGCATCCGTGACAGTGCGCAGCAGTGAGCACGACGATCTTGCCGCCGCCGTCTCGTGGACTTTGGGCCGTGGTGTTGTCTCGCATGAGTCGGCTTTGGCGCTTCACAGTCTCGCTGACGTCAACCCTTCGCGCATCCATCTCACCGTCCCGCGCCACGACCATCCACGCGCGGCCGGGGCGAGCCGTACCGAGTGCACCGCCGCGACCTCAAGGCAACCGATGTCATGTCGGTCGACGGAATACCCGTCACGACGGTTGTGCGCACTATCAGAGACTGCCTGAAGACGGGCACTGATCCTTATCAGCTTCGGGCCGCAATTGAGCGAGCCGAAGCCGAGGGCACGCTCCGTCGCAGGCCAGCAGCTGAGCTACGCGCTGCGCTCGATGAGCCCACCATCGGATTACGCGCTCGGCCGAACCGAGCATCGGGGTGACCAAGCCTTATTCGTCGCCGCCGACGAACCTGCGCTCACTACGAGATCGGCTCACCTAGGTAGCAGAACGACAGGGCGTTGCATTCGGTCGACTGAAACGGCACGTCGCGATGATCGTAGTTGCACAGTTCGCGGCCATGCTCACTGACGACAGCGGTACGCCGCTGCTGTTGGTCAAAGGCGGATCGTCGCTGGAACTGCGCCGGGGAATTGCCGATTCGCGGACCTCCAAAGACTTCGACAGGTCGCACGCCGCGATATCGAATCGATCCATGAACAGCTCGCTGACGCGGGGGAGACGGGGTGGGGGGGGTCACTGCGATCTTCACTATCCCCGAAGAGATCGATGTTCCGGGCATGCCCGTCAAGCCGCGCCGATTCACCGCCAAGCTGAGCTACCGTGGCCGGGCTTTCGCATCTGTTCCGGTCGAGGTCGCCTCCGTCGAAGTCAGCAATGCCGACCAGTTCGGACCCCCTCACGTCCGATGCACTCGGCCTCGTCGGCGTTCCTACGACCGTCGCTGTGCCGTGTATGACCATTCCCTGGCAGGTCGCGCAGAAGCTGCACGCGGTGACCGCCGTGCTGGAAGAACCGAAGGTCAATGACCGCGCTCACGACCTGGTGGATTTGCAGCTTCTTGAAGGACTGCTGCCCGATGCCGATCTCTTGTCGACGAGCAGCGCGTGTATCGCCGTTTTCCAAGCGCGTGCTCAGCATCCTTGGCCGCCGGGAGTCGCTGCGCTGGCGCATTGGCCGCCGATCTACGCAGGTGCGTCGGAAGGGTTTGACCACCTTGAACTCGCCAGGACGGTCGACGCGGCGGCTGAGGCAGTGTAGCGGCCCGTTTCAGGCTGCTGCGGTATGGGTCTCGTTGGCATAAGTTGTGTCGTAACCCGTGACGAGGGCACCCGACCTTTTCCCAAATCGGACAGGTGGTTGTGGTGAGTGGTGCGGATGTGTTGCATTGGTGAGCAGACGATTTCGCGGAAGTGGGTGCGGACAAATGGGGGACACAGATGATGTTGGTCAGGATGGTAGATCGCGACGGTGGGTGCGTTCTATGGTTCCTACGTGGTGAACATCAATTCGAAATCGGCGGCGCGCAAGCGTGTCCGGGAGGCGCAGCATAAGGCCAACGAGGCACGTCTGGGAGCGTGAGTGTCAAAATGTCGATGACGCTGCGTCGTTTCTCGTCGAGCTTGGGCGGCTGGTCGCCGTCGACGAGTGGGAGCGCAACCGTATCCACGAGATACGCGCAGAGGGGGAGCGGCGCCGTCACGAACACCGCCAGGCTGTTGCGACAGCGGTGGCCCGGATTCAAGGCCGCGGTGAAAGCCTCAGTGCGATCGCTGAACTGGCGGGAGTCAAAGTCGGTGAGGTGCGCGCGGTGTTGAAGGCTGCCGACGCGCAGGCAGCGCCGCGCGCGGATGCACTAGGTGCGGAAGGCAGCGCGGAGCTGGGCGTAGGAGAGGGCGCGGTGCCGGAAGCCAACGGTGGCGCAGCCACCGACGCCGCAGCGCAAGCACTAGGTTCAGTAGACACCGCCAGGCCAGAGGTCGGCGGTGGCGTGCCCAACAACGTGGCGGCGCAAGCACTAACTAGACGGAGACGCTGCTGAGCCCGTAGGCCTGTGGTGTTGGGGCGGGGTGGGGTGTTCGTGTTGGTTTTCTCCCCCCATGGGGGGATTTCGTCGTCGTGCTAATTGACGTGCGGATTCGCGGGCAACAGGCTGGTCGGACCAGATGTGTTACACCACAAGCTTTCTGCGATGACCCCAATAGTGCGAGGTGAACCAATGCACACAGCGGCGACATTAGTCGAGCAATCCGCGATCAGTACCGAAGAGTTCCGGTTGGCGATGCGTCGGCTGGCCGGTGCGGTCAGCATCGTCTCTGGTGCCGGTCCGGATGGTCCGTTGGGGGTGACCGCGACTGCAGTGACGTCGTTGACCGCCGAGCCTGCCAGCCTGTTGTGCTGCTTGAACCGTGCGCTGCAGTTGGAGGCTGCCGTCAAACGCATCGGCTGGTTTTCGGTCAGTGTGCTGCGCGCTGATCATCACGACCTGGCGAAGCGTTTCGCGGGTATGCACGGGGTGCGCGGTGGTGCGAAGTTCGAACAGGGTGGTTGGACGACCCGGCACGGCGAGGTTCCCGCGCTGTTGGACAGTCTGGTCAGCTTCGATTGCCGCGTCGAGGACATCGTCGAGGTGGGGACGCATTCGATTTTTGTCGGTGTGATCACCGCGGCGCACTTCGGTGAGCCGGGTGACCCGCTGCTGTACTGCAACGGCACCTTCGCCAGCCTGCTCCCACTGTGAACCACAACACAACCAACACAATTGTAATGACCTGTGTGGAAAGGAAATTGAAATGACATCTGTGCTCATCGTCGTCTCTGCCGCGGACCATTGGACTTTGAACGACGGAAGTCGGCATCCGACCGGCTATTGGGCCGAAGAGCTGGTCGAACCCCACAAGATCTTCGCGTCCGCCGGCTGGGACATCACGATCGCTACGCCGCGTGGGGTGGCGCCGACCGTGGACCGGCTCAGTCTGGGCTTGCTCGGTGGACTGCCCAGCAAGACGAAGGCGATCGCGGAATATCTGCGCCAACATAATTCGGTGATATCGCACCCGAAGGTGCTGGCAGATATCGATCCCGCCGAATTCGATATCGTCTTCTACCCCGGCGGCCACGGTCCAATGGAAGACCTGGCGGTGGACGAGGATTCCGGTCGGCTCCTGACCGCCGTGCTGGACTCCCGTCGCCCACTGGCATTGCTGTGCCACGCACCCGCGGCTATGTTGGCGGCGCAACGCCAAGACGGATCGTGGCCCTTCGCCGGCTACCGAATGACCGCATTGTCCAATGCCGAGGAAAAGCTGAACCGGTTCGCGCGCAAGGCCCCTTGGCTCCTGCAGGACCGTTTGATCGAGGCCGGTGCGAACTTCCGCAAGGGTCGGCTACCGCTGCGGCCTTTCCTGCAGGTCGACCGCAACCTGTACACGGGTCAGAATCCGGCATCCTCGGCACTGTTAGCTCGCAAACTGGTGACCGACTTCGGTTCGTCGGCCCTGCATGTCTCGGTGAGCAAGTTGGTCTCGGCTGATCCGCTGACCGTCTACGACCAACTGAGCGATGTCACGACCATCGGACAACGTAGCCCGGAAACCCATGCCGCCAAGTGGATTACTCCGGGAAAGAAGTTCAAGGGTTACAACCATATTGGGCCACTGTATCGGTGGAGCACCGTGTGCAAGGTCGTCGCGGATATTCCCGGACGTACCTTTGCGTTCGATGTCGCCTGGCCATCGAAAACGTCGTGGCGCTACGACTTGACGGCGATCAACGGGGCCACTGAAGTCACACTGACGGCAAATAAGGTACAGCCGCAGGCCGCACCGGTGCTAGTTATCCAGCGCATGGTGGGCGTTCACGACCGGGCACAGCATCTGCGCGCGGGAATGGAGCAGACGCTGGATCGGTTGGCTCGCCAGGTTCAGCGGGCCGACGCGCGCCCGGCCGTGCGGTCCAAATAGCCAGCGGATGCCTAACCTGGGTTTCCACCTGAGCGAGTCCGCTGCGATGTACCCGGACGCCGCCGCGCTGCGCTGCGCTGGCGTGACAACCACGTACGCCCAGTTGGCGGACCGGGCGTCTCGGTTCGCCGGATCCCTTGGCAACCAAGGGATACAGCCGGGTGACCGAGTTGGGGTAATGGTGTCCAATCGGCCAGAGTTTGTAGTGGTGTTTTACGCAGTGCTGTATCTGGGCGCCGTCGTCGTGCCGATGAATCCGCTCCACAGCGCCCGCGAAGTAAAATTCTTCTTGTCCAACACGGACGCGAAAATCCTGCTTTACGCGCCCGACTGTGCCGCGGTGGCGACTGCCGGCGCAGCTGCGGCGACCGTGCGAGCGTTGTCGATCGATCCGGAGTCGCTGGCGCGGTACTCCGACGGCGTAGCTCCGGTACCAGGGCCGCTGGCCCGCGCCGGGGACGATACCGCGGTCATCTTGCACACGTCTGGTACCACGGGTGTCCCCAAAGGCGCACAACTGACCCACGACAACCTGTTTCGCAATCAGGCGGTCGTCGCTCGTACGCTGCTCAATCTCGAACCGCACGACGTCGTGATGGGATGTCTGCCGCTTTTCCACGTTTTCGGCATGACCTGCGGCTTACTCACCGCCATGTCCACGGGGGCTACATTGGCTATGCTCCCGCGGTTTGACCCCCAGGACGCCCTGAGAATTATTGCCGCCGAGCGGATCACGGTGTTTCAGGGTGTTCCGACGATGTACGTGGCCATGCTGTCGTCGCCGGTTGACCCGGACGTTGAAGTCAGTTCACTGCGGCTGTGCGTCTCCGGTGGCGCGGCGATGCCGGCGGAGGTGCTACGCGCCTTCGAGGAACGCTTCGGCTGTACGGTGTTGGAGGGTTACGGCCTGTCGGAGACGTCGCCGGCGGTCTGCTTCAACCATCCCGAGGCGACGCGCAAGGTCGGATCCATCGGCACGCCCATCGAGGGCGTGCAGATGCGGATTGCCGATGACGCCGACAATGAGCGGCCTGTCGGCGCTCTCGGTGAGATCCAAGTCCGGGGCCACAACATAATGAAGGGTTACTGGAATCTGCCCGACGCGACGGCAGCGGCGATCAAGGACGGCTGGTTTCACACCGGCGACATCGGTCGCGTCGATGCCGATGGGTTCTACTACATCGTCGATCGCAAAAAGGATCTCATCATCCGCGGTGGGTATAACGTCTATCCACGCGAAGTCGAGGAGGTGCTGCACGAGCACCACGCCGTGGCCGGCGCGGTGGTGATCGGCATGCCGCACGCCTCGCTCGGCGAGGAGGTCGGCGCCGCGGTCGTGCTCAAGCGCAATGCGTGCGCTGACACGGAGGAACTACGGGATTTCGTCAAAAGCCGTGTCGCCGCTTACAAATACCCTCGCCGGATCTGGATAGTGGACAGTCTTCCCACCGGCCCGACCGGAAAGATATTACGGCGCGAGGTCCATGCGCCGCAGAGTGAGGGACTCGACGCTCGCACCGAAGGTGAGCGTCGCTGAGTGCGCGGCGCTCGCCGCGAGCGCGAGGCGCGACGATGTACGCAGAAGGTCGGGTGGGTACAAGTCAGCGACGCAATCCCTGAAGGCGGTCGACGAGGGCGTTAGATACCTGCCCGGGCGGCGATCTCGTGCGCGAAAACGACAAGCTCCTCGACACTCTGGAGGGTCGGTACGCCCGACGCGGCGCGGTTACGCGGATCCTGGCGCGCGCGGAGCACAATTCCCTCGGCGATGATGGCGATCTTCCACAGCGCCAAGGCATGCCAGAACCCCAACTCGGCATCTGTCACGTCGCGGCCGGTCGTCACGCAGTAGTACTCGATCAATTCGGCGCGGCGCGGATAGCCGGGCAACAGCAGGGCGCGGAACTCGGGCAAGACCGGTTCATCCTGCTCCGGCCAATACGCCAGAGCGGTGCCCAGATCGGCGATCGGGTCGCCCAGCGTCGACAACTCCCAGTCCATGCCGCCAGGACCTCCCCATCAGCGGCGCCGACCACGATGTTGCGGAGATGGAGATCGCCGTGGACCAGTGATAATTCGCGCGCCGGCGGGGTGGCTACGCTCAGCCGATCGGTCAGCGCGCCCAGCTCGGGCAAGTCACGGGTTTTCGCTTGCTCCCACTGACCCGCCCATCGCTCGAGTTGACGCTGCGCATACGGTGAGTGGCTCGCCAGGTCGGCTAGGCCGGCCGCGCCGAGATGCACAGCGTGGATCCGGCCGAGCGTCTCGACGAGGGTGGTACCCACCCGGTGGCGGGCGTGGACCGCCAATGCGCGCGATGCCTCGGCGTCACTGATGACCAGTCCATCCACGAATTCCATGAGCACCAGCGGACTGTCACCGACTTCGCTGGCCTGCGCGACTCCGAAGATTCGCGGTACTGGTACGTCGGTGTTCGCCAGGGCGGCCAGAATCCGAGCCTCCCGCACCACATCGTGCGCCGAGTGCGGCACCGGACCCGCGGGCGGGCGGCGAAGGACCCACCGGTGACCTTCGGCATCGGAAAGTGCGTAGGTGAGGTTGGACTGCCCGGCGCCAAGGCGTCCGACATTCAGGGGTGGACTGAAGTCCGGCACACGGGTCGACAACCAGCGGCTCAGCTTGGCTGGCTCGACCCCGGGCACGGTGGCGGAGGGCCTCGCCTCGGTGGTGCTCATAGGATCGCACCACCGTCGATCACCAGGACTTGACCTGTGATCCACGCGGCGGCGTCGGAAGCCAGGAACGCGATCGCCTGACCGATGTCCTCGGGTTCACCGATACGCCCCAAGGGCAGCGAATCGGCAACGGCGTGCTCGCGGTCGCGCCACAGCACCTCGGAGAGTTTAGTGCGGACTACACCGGGCGCGACCGCGTTCACCCGCACCGAGGGGGCGAGTTCCACCGCGCATTGCTTGGTGAAGTGGATCAGCGCGGCCTTGCTCACGTTGTAAATCCCCAAATTCGGTTCGGTGGTCAGCCCGCCCAGCGACGCAGTGTTGACTATGGTCCCGCCGTGCGCACTCATCCATGCGCGAGCAGCCAGCGACGACCACAGGATCGGGGCCCACAGATTGAGGTCGATCGTCTTGCGAAAGCCGTCATAGTGCTGATCGACGAGCGGGCCGTAGGCGGCATTGGTGGCGGCGTTATTGACCAGGATGTCGAGGCGGCCAAAGCGTTCCAAAGTGAAGTCAATGCACTGCCCGGCGGCATCCGCGTCAGTCGCGTGCGCCGCGAAACCGACTGCACCCGGGACTGTTTCGGCGGCGGCGGCGTCTGCTGCTTGCTGAGTGCGAGCCGTTAGGACCACGTCGGCGCCCAGCCGCGACAGGTACCAGGCTGCGGCATGGCCGATTCCGCGAGAGGCGCCGGTCACCACCGCGGTCTTGCCGGTGAGATGCAGGCTGTCCATATTAGACCAGCCCGGGTGAGTCAGCGGCGCGCTGACGGTGTCTATTCAACTCCTGGCGGGCGATCGTCCGCTTGTGTACTTCATCGGGCCCGTCGGCGATTCTCATTGCTCGCAAGTGGGCCCAGAATCCGGCTAGGGGCACGTCTTCGGTCACTCCTAAAGCGCCGTGGACTTGGATCGCGCGGTCCACGACATTGAGCGCGATGGTTGGGGCGTCCACCTTAATCGCCGCAATCTCCGTCCTGGCTTCCCTATTGCCGACTGTGTCCATCAGCCAGGCAGCCTTGAGAATCAGGAGCCGCGACTTCTCGATCTCAATGCGGGCTTCGGCGATCCAGTCGGCGATGTTCGCCCGCTCGCTGAGCGCAGACCCAAAGACGACACGCGAATCGGCACGCTGGCATAACAATTGGAGTGCGCGCTCGGCCATTCCGATTGCGCGCATGCAGTGGTGGATGCGCCCGGGTCCCAGTCGAGCCTGGCTGATCGCGAAACCCTCGCCCTCACCTTTGAGCAGATCACCTGCGGGCACTCGCACATTGGTGAATTCGATTTCGGCGTGACCCTCCCGATCCTGATATCCGAACACCGATAGGTTCCGCAAGATTCGGACGCCCGCAGCATCGATCGGGACGACCGCCATCGATTGTTGTCGGTGCGGAGCAGCCTCGGGATCGGTCTTGCCCATGACGATCAGGACCTGGCAGTTCACGTGCAGAGCGTTTGATGCAAACCACTTGCGTCCGTTGAGAAGATATCCGTCACCGCACCGCTCCATCCGCATCTCGATGTTGGTCGCGTCCGAACTCGCTACCGCCGGTTCGGTCATCGCGAACGCTGAACGGATCGTGCCCTCCAGCAGCGGCTTGAGCCATCGGCGCTTGTGCTCATCGGTACCAAAAAGGGTGAGCACTTCCATGTTCCCGGTGTCGGGAGCGTTGCAATTGCATGCTTCTGGCGCCAGCCATGGACTTCTCCCCATGATTTCAGCGAGAGGAGCGTATTCGAGATTAGAAAGACCCGCACCCCACTGCGGGTGGGGATGAAACAAATTCCATAGCCCGCGCCGGCGCGCTTCGCATTTGAGATCCTCGATCGCCTGCGGATGATGGTGAGGGTTGCCGGCGGCGCGCATCTGACCTGAGTAGTCGGCCTCGGCAGGATAAACGTGTGACTGCATGAAGTCCAGCAGCTTCGCCCGATAACTCTGGGCGCGCGGTGAAGTCCCCACCAACGAAACCTGATGATCGGAAATGACCACTCCTTCAGACATTTTTGAGAACAGACCTGGCTATGTGTCCGGTCGTGGACCGGATCAACTGATTACGCAACGTCTCCACCGGCCAGGATGCCCGTCCGATCACGCGGCCGATACCCGCCGACCGTCTAAATGCCCCTTCAGGAGGAGAAAACTCACTCGCCGCCACCAAAAAATCGACAACGGAGGCGCTGCCCCGCGGCACTGCGCTATCGGGGGAATTTCTTCACCCATCGTGGTCACTTTGCCGCTGAGCCGGTTGACTCGGGGCACTCGACCGCAACAGGCTGGATTCTGCAAATACGTTGTCGCTGAGGGTAGTCCGGAGCGACGACGACGATCGAGAGGGCAACACATGCAATCGTCAATAGGCACTTTGCGTGGACCCGATTTGGCCCGACGGCGCAACGTCCGTGAGTTCCTCGACAAGAACATCAGCGGTCGCGGCATGTGCGCCTATGACTCGGCGGTCATTGCCGGCAACGGGATCGGCGCTCTGGCGTTTGCGGGATGGCTGGCCCAAAGTCCGTTGTTCGAAGGTAAAGTCACCGTCGTCGCGCCCCCGGTGGTCGAATCCAGGAGACTGATCAACGGTGTCACCCTGCGCGGGCGCGGAATCGACTTTATGGCTGCGGCGTTGGACACGACGCTTGATAACATCATCGACGTCACGTCGGGATCAGCCGACGCGCCACCAGTGGCCTACCGTCAAGCGGCCGCTATTGCGGTCCAAGAGGGGTCCTCCTGGCGATTCACCAAGCGCGGGTACTGGCAGAACTCGTTGGAGGCTCAACGCCCGATCGCGTACGGTCTGCGAAACAGTAGGGTGGTGGCCGGCATGCGTGAGCTGGCCGCCAAACTTCCGATCGAATTCGTCGACGAGCGAGTCGAATCCGCATCGCACCTGCGTAGCTTAGGTTCGGGACGGCATCCACTCCTGGTCAACGCCACCACCATACCCACGTTGCTGGGCGCTGTGGCAGACCCACCCGAACGAATGGTCTTGGGGGTGCAAGTCCCATTCATCGCGCCCGGGGGAGGCGTGAGCTACCCGCTGGAAGCGGAGACCGCGTTTGCGCCCGCGGTGCGGCGCTCAGGCGCGATCGACGTCGGCTACTTCACCCCGTTCCGTGATCCGTTGTCGCCACGGTCCTCGTGGTACGGCATTTACGTCCGCGTCGTGGACCGCGATGGCCCGTACAACAAGGAGGCCGAGCACAGGATCATGACCGAGCAGCTGTTCGGTGTTGGACGCGCGATGAATCTCGTGCCGGATGATCCTGAGGAGACACTGGGGCAGGCGCTGGTGCCGGCGTCTCCATGGGGCTCCGTCGCGCCCTCGGCGCCGGGCACTTTGGAACTCAAACGTCACTACTCTTGCGGCGCACCCGTCATTTACGCCGACGGAATGGTGATGAGTCTCGTGGGAGGGGTGGTCGGGGCTGAAGCCGTGATACGTGGCGTTAACCCAGACAACGCTATCCGCCGCGCGTTGCGGCCATGGCGGCGCCACAACCTGCTCTGGTATCTGGAGATCAACAAGATTCCATTTGTCGCCGATACGTTGCTCCGCGCAAATCCGGCAGCCGCGATGGCGTACCCCCACACTGCCGGTCTGAAGCTGTGGGCCTCGTCGGCCTAACCCCGACGATCATGGCCGTGTCGATCATTAGGTCGATCGTCAAGCGGTGCGGCGAGCTGACTGTGGATCTCACCGTAGCAGCGGTCGACCGCATCACGCGGGTTGTGGTGCGGCGCTGCTGAACCTGACGCTTGATATTCGGATATCCGGCGTGAAGGGGCCCGCAAGTCTTATCCGGCGCTCCTGTGCGCGCTTGTTCAGCTCATGGCTAAAATACGTTGGCCCCGAACATCATTCGCCTGGACCGCGATCTATGCTTTCCAGGTACATCGCTACTGCCTGTCCGCGATTGGCCACACCGAATTTCTGCAAGATGTGTTTAACGTGCGATTTTACGGTTTCTTCCGAAAGGAAAATTGTTGACGCGATCTGCCGGTTCGTCGCGCCCTTGGCCATCAACTGCAGAACTTCGTATTCACGCCTGGTCAGTTCGGAGACGACCTCGCTGCGACTCTGCCACGGTAGTGTCGGGATCTGCTGGTGGGAGTCCGGTGGCGTGACGGCACCACCAACGCTGTCCAGGATGCTGCGTGCGGACCGAGCGAGTTGCTGACTGGCCGTCTGCTGGAACTGTAATTGTTCAATCAGCATCGCTCGTTCCACGATCTGTCCCAGCGATTTCGCAAACGCAGCAAGGACATCGCGGTCGGCTCCATCAACCGGGCGGCCACTGAAATACGCATCTCCATGGATCGTCGCGACCACCTCGCCAAAGGCGGTCACGGGCGCACCGACGTAGTTAGCCGCGTGCATCTTTTGTACGATCGGCTGAAAGGCGTTGGGGTCATTTAAAGCATCGGTGATGATTGCGGGAGAGCGGCTGCGAATGATCAGCGTCTCCGGACGTTGTGGCACCAGTTCATACCTAGTGCTGGCCGAGAGGGCATGGCAGTCTCGTGCCCACTCATCGTTGCCCGCGAAAACGGTTGCCGCAGCGTGCAAAACGCCGCCCTCCCGCTGGAACACCATCCCACGTTCGAGGCCGGGGAGGTCGCAAATTGCCGCGGCCGCGTGTTCGAACAGTTTCTTGACACCTTGCGTGGCGGACAGTCGCCCGCCAACCTCTTGGCCACTGGTGAGCATATGGAGACGCTCTTCAGTGACCATTTGACGATGGCTGAATCGAATATCTTGAAGCTTTATGGCCAGTTCTAATAGCTGGCTCAGCTGTGATGAGTCCAAGGCGATCGTGTGGTCACGCATTGCACGAAGCAATTGATCGTGCAGCTCGTCAGCGCGGGCGCCCAGCTGAGCTAAAAATCGATCTCCTTGGAAATCGACTTGCTCAAGTTGACGAACGGGTACGACGACGGCGGCCTCTGCGAAGATGCGTTGGTAGCCGCGTGTCAATGCCGCGGCCCTGGACTCCCAGGTTTCTCGCACAGGATTGGTGAGCGGTGCCAACCAAAGATCAACAGGCATCGGTTCTCCTTGCCGCCGGCATTGCAGCAGCACGTTCCGCATGCCGCTGATGGGACGACGTTATCGGCACGGATGCAAACCCGTTGACAGCGGTATAGATCAACGCCGCAGCACCCCACAAATGCTCATCGAGGCGATGCTGACGCACCACACCAATCGGGGCTTGCTCTAACGACTCCGCACACATTGTGACCTATATTACGCCGATTGGGCGATGCGTTGAATAGTGCCACTGGCTTGACCCCGATCCGTTGATCCATGAGATCTGTACCCGTGTTGTAGGTCCACCGTTGTGAGAGTTGAGGGCAGAGTGATCATCAGGAGGTCACATGCCCCGTATGTATTCGTCGTCGGTGCGCCGGCAAATCGTTGCTCGGCTGCGATCGGGTGAACCGGTGGCCGCCGTGGCGGTCGATACCGGGATTTGTCAGGCCACACTGTTCCGGTGGAAACGTCAGGCACTCATCGATGCCGGAGTCATCGAGGGCACCCCCAGTGTGGAGGCCGATGAGCTGGCGGCCGCTCACAAGCGCATCGCTGCGCTGGAAGCCGAACTGGCGTTGACCCGCGATGCCTGCGAGCTGTTCGATGACCAGGCGGTGGTGCCCCCAAAACGCCGACGCGCGATCGCTGAAGGGCTGATCGCGCGAGGACATTCAGCCCGATCCGCCTGCCGGATAACGGGATTAGCGCGCTCCTTCTTGCAATACCACCGGCGTCGCCCTGTCCCAGACCGCGAGGTGAGGCGGCTCATCGTGGCCGACACGATCACCGAGATCCACCAGCGATCTCGCGGCACCTACGGGCGCCGGCGAGTCCGTGCCGCGCTACTTGCCGACTACGAGATGAACGTCAACCTCAAGCTGGTCAACTCGATAATGTCCGAGTACGGCCTGTGTGGGCTACCGCGGCCGGGACGGCGTAAGCCCAATCTAATCGGTGTCGACACCCCCGTTGACCTGGTTAATCGGCGGTTCACCGCCACAGAGCCCAACGAATTGTGGTGCACCGACATCACCGAGCACCCGGCCCGCGACGGCAAGGTGTACTGCTGCGCGATCCTGGACTGCTTCTCGCGCATGATCGTAGCCCGCACCTTCTCCACGACCGCTGACACCGCATTGGTCAACAACGCGGTCAACATGGCCGTGGCCAACCGAACACTAAGTGGCTCAACGATTCTGCATGCTGACCACGGCACCCAGTTTACGTCTTGGAGCTTTGGGGAGAACATGCGGCGATGGGGCCTGCTCGGCTCGTTCGGCACCGCGGGCGACTGCTTCGATAACGCCGCGATGGAATCATTTTGGGCGCGGATGCAGGTTGAGCTACTCAACACCCGCAGATGGGCCACCACCATCGAGTTGGCCGCCGCCATGGCCGATTACATCGACAACTTCTACAACGCCGAACGCCGTCACAGCTACCTCGGTAACATCAGCCCCACAGAGTTCGAGACGCTCTGGACGTCCACCTATTCGATCCCTCAACTCGCATAACCACGGCTCGAAACGGCGGGGACAGATCAACGACTCTCGTTAGCCGTGGACCAGTTCACGGCGTCCGGCCACCACCGTGGCCGTAGTCCGAGGCAACTTCGCTCACTCAATGAGTTGCATTGAAATATCCCAGAGCTTTTCGGCGATGTTGGCGTCGAGGGCGTACCAAGCAACACCATTGGCGTGTTGGGCGATATCTGGTGTGTTGGGCGGAAGAACTTGAGCTTCGTGGCAATCTTCGAAGTATCGGGCGCTGACCCCGGCAAGCGCAGGAGAGGTCGCCACCACGATGGTAGTTGCCGCGCCTTGCGCAGTTGTCTTGAACCCGTTCGCATTAGTTGTCGCGGCACGCAGCACCTCCGCGGTCATGTGTCGCGAGAGGTTCGTTTCCAGTATCGCACCTGGGTGTACCGCATTTGCTGTGATCCCATCGTCGCTCCAGCGACGCGCGGCTTCCACGGCGAACAAGACGTTAGCAGTCTTGGATTGGCCATAGGCGATGAATGATTCGTAAGTACGCCGGACGAAGTCGATGTCGTCGAAGTCGACGGATGCTCGAAGGTGCCCTCGCGAACTCAGCGACACGATGCGCGCACAGCTGAGTGGGCCTTCGACCGCCAGCTTGTCGTGTCCGCCCGCAGCCAACGCATCGTGCATCCACGTGGCAAGTGCGAAGTGGCCCAGATGATTAGTCGCAAAGTGTAGTTCGTGACCCGCGTTGTTGAGCGTTCGCTCGGGCAGGGCCATCACCCCCGCATTGTTGATGAGTAGGTGCAAAGGCCCTGACCACTGGTCGGCGAACGCGCGTACTGATCCGAGGTCGGCCAGATCTAGGTGAGTGACGCGAACCCTCTCGTCCCCATAGCGGGCGGCGATGCCCGCAGCAACTGTTTTCCCAGCCTCGACATTACGGACCGCCAGGGTCACTTCCGCACCGGCCGAGGCAAGAGCACGCACCGTTTCCGCTCCGATGCCTGACGAAGCGCCGGTGACCAGCGCGCGGTGGCCATGAAGGTCAATGCCGGATATCGCTTCCGCTGCCGTGGTGCTCGCGTCCAACGATGCTGTGTCCATCTGCCTGTCCCTCATCATGTCGATAGTAGGTAAGCGGAGGTGCCTCCTATAGGTTAATCGGAGATATCTCCGCTTAGCAAGCGTGGTTGGCCAGTGTTGGCGGTAAAGATTGTGGGCAGTGAAGATGAAGAACACTGAAGCAGGCCTAAGGCGTGGCGCCAGCGGGCCGAACCGCCCATTAACGGGCTCGTCGGCGCTGGTCAAAGTTGTACGAATACAAGTGCGAGGAGACATCGGTGCGCGCCGACGCGCGACAGAATCGTGCGCGTTTGATCCGTTGCGCGACCGCGGCCTTCGCCAGCGACGGGCCAGAGGCGTCACTCGAAGAGATCGCCCGCAATGCGGGCGTGGCTGTGGGCACGCTCTATCGACACTTTCCGACCCGCGAGGCGCTCTATATCGCGGTGCACCGCTCCGAGTTAATGCACGTAGCCCAACGCGCCGACGAACTGCTGGCGTTGAAGCCGCCATTGGAAGCGTTGCGTCAGTGGCTGATCGAGTTTGTCGAGTTACTCGATGCCAAGAAAGGTAAGGCGCAGCTGTTGCTTTCGGTGATGGCAGACGGAGGCAACCCCTTTGTCGATCTTCGCACCGCCGTCTATGACGGGGCACAGCACCTCTTGGCCGCCGCTGCGGCCGAAGGTCTGCGTCAAGACGTGGACGCCGCGGACCTAATAGTTGCGATGCACGGGATATCCCTTGGCGCCATGGATGCCCCGCAGGCGGCACGCTTGATTGAACTCATTATGAGCGGCCTTTTGAACAAATGATCATCACCGCGGGCCCCTCCTCGGACGCGAGGTCTTAACGTCGTGGGGTCAAAGAGTTGGCCACAGGAAGGCGAACGCAGCGCTCGCGTCTGCCACTGGGCCCGTCGGCGCAGCTGCAACTGTCATCGGGGGCCCGATGCCATCCGAAGTCAGACCGTAACTCCCAAGGAGGCTAGTCTGGCGCGATTGTTGTCGAACCAGCCCACCTCCTGCCCGGGTTCAGGCAAGATCAGGCCAAACTCCATGGCGTTGGCAGGGTTGGCTTCGATCAGTGAGACGAGAAGATCGGCCTCGGACTGGCCGGTGATCCGCGTCCACATCTGAGTGAACTCATACAGCATCCCCTGCCGCGTTTTGAGCCGTCCCGGTGAGTCCGGAGACTGCATTCGTTGAATCACCCTGCCTTTGGTGGGGTGCGTTTGTGATCGTAGTAGAGCGTCTCGACGGCCTCGGGAGTGAAGTCGTCGAGGTACTCGTGGGGGCGTTCGGTGTTGAACCAGACCACCCATTCAGCGGTCGCCAGCTCGACCTGGTTGACGTCGCGCCACGGGCCTTGCCGGCGGATAAGTTCGTTCTTGAACGAGCCGACGGTGGTCTCGGCCAGCGCATTGTCCAGCGCATCGCCAACCGAGCCGACGGAGGGATCCACGCCCTCATCGATGAGCCGCTGGGTGAAGGCCACCGAGGTGTATTGACTGCCCGCGTCGCTGTGCGCAATCAGCCCGTGCAGACTGGTGGTGCCGTCCTGGGCGCGAGTGAAGAACGCATGCTCGATAGCGTCGAGGACCAGATCGGTGGTCATGGATCTGGCGGCCCGCCAGCCTAGGATCCGGCGGCTGTAGGCGTCGATGACGAATGCGACGTAGACGAATCCCATCCAGGTCGACACATACGTAAAGTCGGCCACCCACAACCGATTTGGCGCCGCGGCATAAAAGCGGCGGTCCACCAGATCCGGGTATCGCCGATGAGTGTCGTCGGCGATGGTGGTCTTGTGCTTGGATCCGTACCGCGCGCCCTCCCAACCGTTCTCGCGCATGATCCGCTCCACCGTGCACCGGGCGACATCGTGACCCTGGCTGCGTAGCCAGATCCACAACTTGCGTGACCCCAGCGTCTGGACGAACTTGCCCTTTTCTTGTCTTCCCGCGCCGCGGTGATGATCTCGACCAGCTCGGCGTCATGGATCTGCCGTCGTGTCGGGGTCTTGTTGATCCACTCGTAGTAGGTCGACGGGCTGATCGGCACGCCATGCTCAGACAGCACCGCACACATGGGCTCGACACCCCAGCGCAGCCCGGCCCCGCCGTTGGGGCCGGCCACCTGGTGGTCCTTGTGTTCGGCGATGAACCGGATCACCGTCTCCCGGGCCGGTCGAGCTCGGCCCCGAAGAAAATCGCCGCTGCTTTCAAGATCTCGTTGGCCCGGCGCAGCTCGGCAATCTCCTTGCGCAGCGCCTTGTTCTCCTCGGCCATCGCGGAGGTCACACCCGGCCGCTGGCCGGTATCGACCTCCGAGCGGCGGATCCAGGTCCGCAACGTCTCCGGTGTGCCGATCCCCAACATGCCCGTGACCGCCGTGATCGCCGCCCACTGCGACGGGTACTGCGGGCGCACCTCAGCGACCATGCGCACCGCACGTTCACGAAGCTCGTCGGGGTACTTGCTGACACGTCCCATAACCCAGATCCTCCCAAGATCGGGAGTCTCCGGAAACGCCGGGACGGCTCATTTGAAGGTCACGTCCGTGGCGGATGTGACCGAAAAGGTAAGAGTGGTCTGACGGTTCACGGGCAACGAAACAGTTGCCCGCTGAGATCTCGTGGAACAGAACATTGACGAATGCCTCCGGCGCCCCAGTCGCCTGGCAGTGGATGGTGGTGATTTCGCCGGCGACTTCGGCCTTGGCAGTTATGGTCAGCAACCCGCGTGGGCAGTAGCACTGGTAGATCGGCATAACGCCTCCTTGCGGTTTTTTCTCATGCGACTCATCTCGCACCACTTGGTCCCGGGCCGGCAGAGGGCTTCTGCCGTAACGCCTCTGGCGACCCCCAGCCTGTGACAGTTGTGGGCAGGGATCAACCGGTCGCCGATGAAATGCCTACATAGGGTGAGAAAATGACCCAGACTCGTCTAGGGCAGTCTTGAGCCCCAGCGCCGCAGTGGCGCTGTGTGGCTCGGTCCCCCTTTCGGGGCATGAAAACCACTCTTTCGGCCCTCGCCACCGCCGATACCGCGTGATTGGATGGACTGCACAGGCCGATCCACAAAGAGGATGGCGCCGTGGTCACATCTGGCACTACTGCTGCCGCGCACCCGCAAGCGGCTGCGCCCGACCCAGGATTGACGTCATTGACGGTGTCGGTGTCTTCCGCAGGCACAAAGAATCTCAACTCTTGTGGCACAACGGGCGCCTGCCCGGCACTCGACCGATCGGTGGTCCGAAGCTCGGTTCCGATAGTGCCCGTGGATCAACAACGAAGGAGTGACCCTCGATGAGGCAAATCGTAGTAGGCATGACCGGCGCTACCGGCGCGATCTTGGGAATCGAGCTTCTTCGGCGATTGCAGCAGTGCAGCGATGTGCAGACGCACCTGGTGCTATCCCGATGGGCTAGGGTGACCATCCATTTGGAGACCGGGTTGTCTGCAGGTGATGTTGCCAGCCTGGCTGACTGCGTCTATTCGTGGGACGACCAAACGGCGGCGATCTCGTCGGGATCGTTCAAGGCCGACGGCATGGTGATTGTGCCCTGCAGCATGAAGACGCTAGCCGCGATCCGCACGGGCTACGCCGACGGGTTGATTGCCCGGGCAGCCGATGTCACTTTGAAGGAGCGTCGACGCCTTGTCCTTGCGGCACGTGAGACTCCGCTTAGTGAGATTCACTTGGACAACATGCTTGCGCTGGCTCGGATGGGTGCGAGCATTGTGCCGCCTGTGCTGGCGTTCTACAACCAGCCTGCGTCCCTAGACGACATGGTCGGCCATGTGGTGACTCGAATTTTGGACCAATTTGATATCGAATCGCCCACCGCCAAACGGTGGAACGGCATGTCGGCCGGTAAAGCGGCCGTCCTCAGGACGGTAGGCAGCTGATGGCCCCGCTGAAGGACCTTCGCGAGTATCTGCGGGCGCTGGAATCGCTGGGCGATATTCAGGTGGTGGACCGGCCCGTCAGCCCGGTGCTAGAAGCAGCTGCGATCACCCGGTGGTCGACCGAGCAGCGAGGACCCGCGCCGATATTCGTCAACCTCGATGGCGCCGAACGCGGGTTTCGGATGCTGGGTGCTGCCGGTGCGCTGTCGAGCAATGCTGATCACCCCTTGGCGCGCGTGGCGCTATCACTGGGTTTGCCGTACGACGTGACTGCCCGGCAACTAGTCGAGCATCTGGTAAAGGTGCACGGAGAAACCGCCATCCCGCCCAAGCTGGTCTCCGCAGATACGGCTGCGTGCAAGCAGAATATCCTTCGCGGCATCGACGCGACACTGGACCGGTTTCCGATTCCACTCGTGCACGAAGACGATGGCGGTCCCTACGTCAATACCTGGGGGATCATCGTGGCTCAAACTCCTGATAGACGGTGGACCAACTGGTCGATCTCGCGGATCATGCTGCTCGACAACCGTCGCATGACCGGCTTGTTCTTACCGCAACAACACATCGGAATGATTTGGGCAGAATGGGAGAAGATCGGCAAACCGATGCCCTTCGCCGTCGTGCAAGGCGGCAACCCAGGCGTACCGATGATCGGCGGGATGCCCATTCCTGCAGAGATGGACGAAGCAACCTTTCTGGGCACGCTTTGCGGCGAACCCGTCGAACTCGTCAAGTGTGAGACCGTCGATCTTGATGTGCCCGCTGCGGCAGAAGTCGTCATCGAAGGGCACGTCTCCATCACCCGCGACGTCATCGAGGGGCCCTACGCTGAATTCCACGGGTACGCTCTTCCCGAGACTTCACCTGAACCGGTCTATACCATTGAAGCGATTACCTACCGGGACAATCCGATTTGGCCGGTGAGCGCGACCGGCCGCCCGCCCGATGATTCGCAGATCGGCCCGGCGCTGGGCGTGTCGGCCGAGCTGGTCGCCCTCCTGCGCAACGCCGGCCTGCCGATTAGCACAGCTTGGTTATTGGTTGACACCGCGTGCCACTGGATGATCATCACCGTCACACAGGACTGGCGCGACAAACTTCCGCACACCAGCATCGCCGAATTCGTCCACCAAATCGGGCTGGTGATGAGTACCAGCCGAGTCGGTCAGATGTGCCCGGTAACCTATGTATTAGATGACGACATAGATCCATCAAACACATCAGATGTGCTGTGGGCGCTCGGTACCCGCATACACCCGCATCGTCGCCAAGAAGTGTGGCCTGTCACTATCCTGCCTTGGTACCAGTGTTACAGCGACGAAGAACGGCACAGCGGACGAGGGCCGATCGTCGTCCACGACGGTCTGCTGCCCGCGGAGGGCGACGGGAGGCCGCGGCCGGCGACGTTCGCGACGCTTTACCCGCCCGAAATTCGGGAACGAGTCGTCGCAGCCCAGACGAGTTTGAAGCCGGTGGGCGGTGTGCGCTGATAGGGGCCACCTCCGCATCCGTATACCTCAGATGTGGAAATGTCGGTCACCATGCGGACGGGGTAACAGCTCCGCTCCGGGAGCGGATACCTTCGTCCCTCAACGACCGCTGGTCACCGCTACGGCGTATCATCACACGCCTTCAACCAACCTGTCTGAGCGGTGCACCTAGCTCGCTTCCCGGAAGAGTCAGGTTTTGTACGCCAAAATCCGGGCCCACGCTCAGGGGTGACATTCCGCGCAGTGATTTCGCCCGCGCAGTGATCGCAGACCAGGTGAGGTGTTGCTAACTCGCCGCACTGCTGATGGCGGAAGACAATCGGGGGCCCCTCGGGATAGGGAATGTGTCGATCACCCCACTGCATCAAGGTCAATATTGCAGCAAACAGGTCGCGGCCGGCTTCAGTGAGCCGGTATTCATAGCGGTCTGGGTCCACGGCATAGAGGACACGTTCAAGCAAACAGTCATCGACGAGTCGTTTGAGCCGTGCGGATAGCGTGGGCCGTGGAATTGCCAAGTTGCGTGCCAACTGGCCGTAGCGGCGCACGCCAAAAAACGCTTCCCGCAAGACAAGTAGCGACCACCGGTCGCCGATGATTTCCAGGGTCCGGGCGACGGACTCCGCCTGAAACCGGTGAGACAAATCACTCGCTTCATCCATGGTTTCAGCAGTTTACCGGTTCACACGTTGAACCGATTCCGTTATGGTCTAGTGGTAACAGAATTGAACCGGTTTCCGAGCCCTTTGGAGGTATCACCATGACAAGTTCCGACACTACTGTGGAGCCTTGGACCGCAACCGGCGGCTTGATTGAGGTCGCAACCAGCATTGCTGACCTGGCCCGTTCCATGGCCGAAGACATCGATACCGCGCGGCATCTCCCCGGCGACTTGGTAGCGCCAATGCGCGACTCGGGACTGTTGCAGGCTGGTGCACCCCGCGAAGTCGATGGTCTCGAACTGCCGCCAGGCGCAGCGCTGCGCTGCGCTGAAGAGGTTGCACGCGGTAATGCCTCGGCGGGCTGGTGCGTCTCGATAGCAATCACCAGCAGCCTGCTCGTCGGATACCTGCCGCCGGCGATTCGTGACGATTTGTTTGGCGGTGGGCGAAGCGTGGCGGCAGGGGTGTGGGCGCCACGTGGCACGGCGCGCCCGGTTCGCGATGGGTTTGAGGTCACTGGCCGCTGGCCGTTTTGCAGCGGCATAAACCATGCGGACATACTGTTTGGCGGGGTGCTGCTCGAGGACGGCTCAACGTCAATAGCAGCCCTGCCGACGCGTAAGCTCAGCATCCTTGACACCTGGCATACCCTAGGTCTGCGCGGAACGGGCAGCCACGACACCGTAGCCGATGCCGTCTTCGTCCCACACGGGCATCTCTTCTCGCTGGCTGATGGCCCTGTGGTTGATCGGCCACTTTATCGCTTTCCCGTATTCGGGTTCTTCGCTCTATGCATCGCGGCCGCCGCGATGGGAAACGCGCGTGGTGCAATCAGCGATTTCGTGGAATTGGCAACTAAGAAAAAGAGTTCAGGTTCGACGCGAACTCTCGCAGAGCGGCCTGCCATTCAGGCCGCAGTCGGCGCAGTCGAAGCGGAGCTGGAGGGCGCGCGGGCACTGTACTACCAGGCCATCGAAGCTGCCTGGCAAACCAGTCAGTCCAAGGATCCAGTGTCGTCGGAAGCCCGGGCCCGGTTGCGTCTAGCCGCGACACATGGTGTGCGTACGTCCGCGGCAATAGTGCATCGTCTCTATGATCTTGCCGGCGGCGACGCCATTTACGACCGATCGCCAATGCAGCGGCACTTACGTGATGCGCTAACCGCGACGGCCCACTTTCAGGTCAATGCCGCATCTCGGGAAGTTCCCGGCCGCCTGCTGCTGCACTTGCCCACCGACGTGTCGATGCTGTGAGCCCCGGGCAGGCACCAGTGTGGCTGCGGGAGCATGGCGAGTTCCCTGTGAACTGGTCCAGTAGATCTGTACCCGTGTTGTCGGGCCACCGTTATGAGAGTTGAGGGCAGAGTGATCAGCAGGAGGTCACGTGCCCCGCAAGTATCCGGCTACGGTGCGCCGGCAAATCATTCACCGGCCGCGATCGGGCGAGGTGGTCGCAGCTATCGCGACCGAGACAGGGATCGCTGAGGCCACCCTGTTCCGGTGGAAGCGCCAGGCACTGATCGACGCCGGCATCATCGAGGGCATCCCGAGCGTCGAGGCCGATGAGCTGGCCGCGGCCCACAGACGCATCGCCCGACTCGAGGCCGAGCTGACGCTGACCCGCGAGGCATGCGGGCTATTCAATGACCAGGCGGTGGTGCCCCAAAACGCCGGCGCGCGATCGTTGACGGACTGATCGCGCGAGGACATTCAGCCTGATCCGCCTGCCGTATAACCGGATTCACGCGTTCGCTGCTGCAGTACTACCGCCGACTCCCTGTAGAGGACCGTGAGATTGGTCGGTTGATCGTGGCCGACACCATCACCGAACTCCGCCAGCGCTGCGGCACCACGTACGGAGGCCGCCGGATCCGGGCAGCGCTGCTGGCCGACTACGACATGAACGTCAATCTCAAACTGGTCCGCTCCATCATGGCTGAGCACGGCCTGCATGGGCTGCCCCATCCGCCACGGCGCATCCCCAAACTCATCTGAGTGCCCGCCCCGGCGGACCTGATCAACCGGCACTTCAGCGCGACCCAGCCCAACCAGCTGTGGTGCACCGACGTCACCGAGCATCCGGCCCGCGACGGCAAAGTGTACTGCTGCGCGATCCTGGGCTGCTTTTCGCGCATGATTGTGGCCCGCACGTTCGCCACCACACCTGACACCGCGCTAGTCAACAACGCGGTCAACATGGCTGTTGCGAACCGAAAGCGCTACGGAGCAACCATATTGCACGCCGATCACGGCTCGCAGGGCGGATTCAACTGGTCGTCGCAACACCTCGCGATCGTGGAGGTGTCAGGTGGTTCGTCGACAGCAAGCAGCGGACCGGGCAATCCGCCCGAAGCTCAGATCGCCAGGGCACCAGAAGTATCAGCGTCATGTCGAGGGGGCGTTCTGGGAGCAGATCGCCAAAGGGCTTCTCGCCGAGGAAGCCGCGGGCGTTGTCGGCGTGGCGCAGGCGGTCGGGGCGCGCTGGTTCGAAAACGCTGGCGGCATGTCACCGTTCGACCTTAAGTTCGCGCCCTCGGGCCGCTACCTGTCCTTCGCTGAGCGTGAGGAGATCGCGTTGCTCAAGGCTCAGGACAAGGGTGTTCGGGAGATCGCCCGGGCGATCGGTCGCGATCCCGGGACAATCTCACGGGAGCTGCGGCGCAAGGCTGCACCCGTAGCAGGGAACTGCAGTACAGGGCATCGGTCGCGCAGTGGAAAGCCGACATGGCCGCACGTCGGCCGAAGACTGCGAAATTGGTTGCCAACCCGCGACTGCACGGCTATGTGCAGGAGCGGTTGTCCGGGCAGATCAGCCGACCCGATGGCACCGTCATCGCCCGGCCCGCAGCCGCCAAAGTTCACCGGGCGCAACAAGCCCCACCGCAAGGACCGACCGTGGTCACTAGCGTGGAGCCCAGAGCAAATCGCCAACCGGCTCAAAGTCGATTTCCCCGAGGACGATTCCATGCGCATTAGCCACGAGGGCAACAACTTAAGGGGCGATCTCCTGATCGGTTTGCAGCGCTCGGCGATCGGCACTGTCGTCGAGCGCAAGACCAGGTACACGATGCCGATCCACCTCCCCCGCGAGGAGGGCTACCGGCATAAGGAAACCCTGAAGAACGGTCCGGCCCTGGCCGGCCACGGCGCGATCACGATGAAAAACGCTCTGGCCAACACCATGTCGACCCTGCCCGAGCAACTCGCCCGGTCGCTGACCTGGGACCGCGGCAAAGAGATGTCCGCCCACGCCCAGTTCAAGGTCGACACCGGGATCCCGGTTTTTTTCGCCGACCCTCAGTCGCCATGGCAACGCGGCACCAACGAGAACACGAATGGCCTGTTGCATCAGTACTTTCCGAAAGGCACCGATCTCTCGCGTTGGTCCGCAGAAGAAATCGAGGCAGCCGCTCACGCACTCAACACCAGGCCCCGCAAGACACTCGGCTGGAAGACCCCCGCCGAAGCGATTGTCGGCGTTGACACTTGCAGACTGATTGAGCGACCTGCTGGCAACGGAAAGCAGTTCGCGCGCGGTCATAGTTGATATGCGGCTTTGAGTACGGCCGCCGCACGTTCACCGATTATCACGCAAGGTGCCATCGTGTTGGCTGTGGTAATCCGCGGCATAATGGAGCCGTCTGCAATCCTCAAATTGTCCAGTCCGTAAACTAAAAGCTGAGCATTGACCACAGACATCTCGTCCCGGCCCATCTTCGCCGTACCGCTTTGATGGAAAAAAGTGGTAGCCGCATTGCGGACGAAGCGCTCGAGTTCCGCGCCTGTCAAATTTCCAGGCATGACTTCGCGTTTAACGTAGGGGCGCAGCGGGCCAGCGTTGCCGATCTCACGACACCATTCGACGCAAGCGATTGCTGTTTTGAGATCGTGCGGATCAGAGAGAGTATTGGCCTGAATCGCTAGGTCGTGGTCTGGCGTTGGTCCCGTCAGCCGCACTCTGCCCCGACTCTGCGGTTGAGTGATCGCACCGTGCAGTGTCCAACCAGCCTCCGGCACTCCGAATTCGGCGATATTCTCAGAAGACGCGAACGGTATTTCGAATTGGCATGCGAACACGTCTGGAGCCGTCAGGCCCGACACCACATTGCCGAACATTGTGGATTCCGAGAGATTGTTTTTGGGACTTTGTGGTTGCGCATATTCCCACACGCAATCGAACGCCACATGGTCCTGAAGATTACGGCCCACTCCTGGTAATTTGTGTCGAACGGGGATGCCGACCCGATGCAGTTCTCCTTCATCTCCAATGCCTGATTGCATCAGAACTTTCGGTGTGTTGATCGCACCGAGGGACAACACCACCTCGACGGCCGCATCGATTCGCTTAATTTGCCCGCGGTGGCATATCTCGATGCCCAGGACTTTGCGACCATCGATAATAAGGCGACGAACCTCAGCCTCCGTCAGCACTGTCAGGTTGGGCCGATCCATATAGGGGTACGTGTACGAGCGAAAGACTGATTGTCGCTGTCCGTTAACGATACGCACCTCAGTAAGCGAACAGCCAGCTTCCTTTTCCATTAAGCTGCCGTTGGCACTGGGGAATTTCGGAACGCCCACGCTCTGGGCGGCATCTAGCGTAGCCGGGGCAAGCGGGTTGGGATCGTTGGGCGGCTGGACGATCACTAAACCACCCGTCCCCCGATACGTTGTCTCGGCGATACCCCGCCAATCTTCAATCTTCCGGTAAATGTCGAGGACCGAATTGTAGTTCCATGCTGCGTCGCCGGCTTCCGTGGCGAAAAAATCCCAATCATCTCGGTGTCCGCGGGCCCATACCATCAGGTTGATGCTTGAACCACCACCCAGGACTTTGCCCATCGAATAGGGAATCGAACGGAAGTTGACGTCCGCTTCTGGTATCCCAGCGAAGCCCCAATCGCGTACCGATCCCACATTCTCGATCGCTCGTCCCGGTTCGACTACGTAGGGATCGTCATCGTCGCCGCCGGCTTCAACCAATAGGACCGCTACGTCCGGGTTCTCAGCCAGCCGACGCGCAACAACCGAGCCCGACGATCCGGCGCCGCACACGATGAAGTCATAGCGCGGTGTTGACGCACTTGCCGATTGCTCCTGTGCAATTCGCAACTGCGCCTGGTTAATTCGTACGCGTTCGGCAAAGGCGGCATCTATCTTAAACACGCCGCTGCCTCCTTCCAGTCGATGATCATTCAGGTCACCGCCCAGTGTTTACGTCAGGACGGCAACGCACTTGCACTCGGACGCACAGGTGGTGTCCAATTGCGCTGTTAGCCGGATGACGGTCATTCAGGACACGCTCTAAAGATGCTCATTGTTAATCGCACAGCTGCTGGCGGGATTTTTAACTTTGCCTCGCAACGGCCTGGGCGACTGAGGGTTCGCCTAGACCAGGGCGATGAAGACGGGTCACTGGGTGCAGCAGACGTGACGTTGGCAGAGAGCGCTTGAAAAGGCGCGGGCCTGGTGTGGTGCCGCTGGCCGGGGCGGCGGTGGCCTCGCGGCCCGATTCCTTGATCGGCCCGAATGTCGCACATGCGGCTGCACTTGGCACAGCCACTGCGGACACACGGCGACGGCGCGTAGATGAGGGGGACCCGTTTGGCGGTCCAGTCGCTATGCGGCTTGGGGTTGGTGGCTCGTAGTCCACTGTAGGGGCGAACTCGGTTGGGCTGAGTTCGTCTTGGGCGGTGTGGGTCGGTTGGCGTTGTAGTCGCAGCGCCAGTCTTCGATGATGACGCGGGCTTCCCGCAGCGAGTCGAAGCGCCACGAGTTGAGCAGTTCGTCGCGCAGGCGGCCATTGAACGACTCGATCCAGGCGTTCTGCCACGGCGAGTCGGGATCGATGAAAAGTGAACCGGCGCCGTTGAATTCTGCACCAATCGCTTACGGCGTGGGCCACGAACTCGGGGCCGTTGTCGAAGCGCACGTAGTGCGGCCCACCTCGCTGTAGGGCCGGTCGGTCCAAGCGCTACGTTCCCTACTAGTCTAGACCGAGCTGTAGCCGGTTGACGGAGCGTCCGTCGTAAGGCCTGCCATGTCTACAGCGCCACCGTCGCGCGGCCACGGCGCTGGCCGTCAAGTGAATCGCTGGTTGCTCCCTGTTTGGCAACCATCGATCCGCTGGTCGCCGGCGTCGGCCAGCAATCGCGCGCGGTAAGCACTGGGCGCGACGCCGTAAACCGCCTTGAACACGCGCGAGAAATACGCCGTGTTGGTAAATGCCCACCCGGCGGCAAGCGACCCGACCGATTTGTCGGAGAACTCCACGCTTGCCAGATCTTTTCGACAGCCCTCGAGTCGTCGTGAACGGATCCAGCCGCTGACAGTATGTCCCTGCTCCTCGAAGATCTTCTGAAGATAACGGACCGAAACATGACTTCTCCGAGCCACGGTGGCCACGTCGAGGGTGGGATCATGCAGTCTTGCCTCGATGAACATTTGGCTTTGGCGCAGTAGCAAGGCCTTGCGGGTTGAGGGACCAAGTTCAGGCAGCGCAGAAAGCCTCTCAGCAAAGGACGCAGTTAACATATCGATCACCGTGTCACCGAGGTGAACGCTGCCTGCGCTACGGCTGACGGACAATTGGCTGCTCCCAAGTTGCAGCAGGAACGCTGAGACCAACGAACCCAGGCCGTCGCGACCGCCGAATCGCTGAGCGGTCAAGTGCATTAGCCGTTGGTGAGGTAATCGCAGCTTCTCGCGCGGGATGATGACTCCGTAGAGTTGGAATCCCTCGGCACTATAGAACTCATAGGGCCTGGCCGCGTCGTTGAGGACGTAGTCCCCCATGGCCAATGTTGCCTGGCGGCCGTCCTGTGAGAAGACGCAAGCTCCTCGGCGAACGATGTTGACTTTGAGCAGTTCCGGCGCATGGCGCTGGATCAAGCGCGGCGTGCGGTTTGCAACCATGCTGTGAGATGCCACCACTTCCGTTAGCTGAATAGCGCCGACAGTGCGGGCACGCATCCGCCCATCGAATGATTGAACGTCGGGCGTCGACATCCTAAATGGAACGAATCGCTCCGACACCTGTGTCCTGAAACCTTCGAAACCCTCACCTTGAAGACCGGCTGTTCCCTGCTTGCCCATAGAACCGACAACGCAACGGGGAGGCGTTACGGTTCACCGTCGGCCGAAGTGTGTGCGATGCCACTTAGCGCGCGGACTCGGCGCAGTTCGGTCCGCGCGGCATCGACAGCCCGGCAGGTCCAATTCGCCGATCGGTTTCGACAGCAAACACGGGCAGCGCCCCCGGGCGGCGGCACGGCTCGTATTTCCCGGACTAGCTGCTGGAACGCCGCAAACGGGCGGAGCGGGCACTGGCCACGGTGGTGGCCATCTGCTACCTACTCGGCGTCTCGACGCGGCGGATGGACAAACTCGTGGAGACTTTGGGCTACCGCGAGATCCTCGGCGTCGACGTCACCACGGCCGAGGACGGAGCCGGCTGGCTGACATTCTGGCGGTCGCTGAGCGCCCGCGGCCTGTCCGGGGTCAAACTGGTCACCTCCGACGCGCACGCCGGGATGGTCGCCGCGCTCGGGGCCACCCTGCCTGGTGCGGCCTGGCAGCGGTGTAGAACGCATTACACGACCAACTTGATGGCCGTCACTCCGAAGGCGTCGTGGCCATGGGTCAAGACCCTGCTGCACTCGGTGGTCGACCAGCCCGATGCTGAATCCGTTGCCGCCCAATATGAACGGATCATCGACGCGCTCACCGACAAGCTCCCGAAAACCGCCGACCACCTGGAAGCGGGCCGGTCGGATCTACTGGCATTCACCGCGTTTCCCAAGCAGATCTGGCGCTAGATCTGGTTCAACCTCCAGAAGCGCCGCGACAAAGAGATCCGCCGTCGCACCGACGTCGTGGGTATCTTCCCCGACCGCGACGCCCTGATCCGCCTCGTCGGCGCCGTGCTGGCCGAACAACACGACGAATGGGCCGAGTCCCGGCGCTACCTCGGCCTCGATGTCCTGAGCAAATCACGCAGCATCAACAAAACCCCAACAGAACAGGAGAACACCCCCGCAGCGCTGACCGCCTGAACCATCACGACGAAGAATCACACGACGACGCGTACACCACGCCCCTGGACTTGACCGAATGCAATGGATTCAGGACCAATTTTGCCCGCAGCCCGCAGCCCGCAGCCCGCAGCCCGCCGGAAGGCGGAATGGCTCGATCGCAATCGAGAAAGCTCCCCGAAGGGAGGAGTTAGGGTCTGAATCCGATCTCGCGGCCTGCCCGCCACTCCCGGGTGGACTGCCGATCAACCGGGTCGACTGAACTAGTCGGAAATTAGGGCGCTCGTTTTTGCTCCGCGCGGTGCCAGTCATCGACGAGCACAATCCGTGGCTATCTGGACGGGAGGTTTCGATGGACACGGTTGCTCGCCAATATGAGCCTCTAGTTGCCTTCGCCGCAACCTATCTCGTGACTAGCATCTGGCAGTCGAGTGCAGTGGTCAATCGGTTTGACGATGAAACGCTCACATAGGATGAGTAAAATGGACTAGCAGGCTCCGTGGTGTGACAGCCGCATACCTGCCGATATGTCGTGGGTCACCCGGCGACGGATCATGACCGCGCCCAGGACTGATGAAATGGCGGCGAGTATCACCAACACCGGAAATGAGTGCAGTACCCCCGCGTAATCGGGCACTAGTTGACTGGGGAGCCACCGATCGCATTGGATGCAATCGAATAACAGTCGCACAACGCGATTTTCGCGTTTCACTTAGTTGTGGGAGTGGGGCCCGTGTGCTGCCGCTCACCCCGGGGCTGCTGGCGGTGCTCAGGGCTGCCACGCGCATGCAGGCTGTCGAGCAACTCGCCGCCGGGCCACTTATGGCCGCAGCGGCCACGTCGTCGTCGACCCACCGCGCTACCACCCCGACACGGTGTCCGATTACTGGGCGGCAGCGTGTGCGAAGGCGGGGGCGTAAAGCGCATCCGGTTGCACGGCGCCCGGACACCTGCGGCACGCTCATGCACCTGGAGCACAATGTGCCGGTTGCGATCATCTCGGCCTGGCTTGGGCACGCTGACACAGCGTTCACGATGCGCACGTACGTGCACAACCAACCGGAGAAACTCGCCCTTGCGGCCGAGAGCATCTCGTCGTGGACGAGGGGTAAGAAGTCCGCACAATAGGGCGTCTGACCTGCGGTTTCGCCCTTCTGGCCGATTCTGGCATCGAAAGCGGTTCTCGGGCCGGTTTCTTCGTCCCTATATGGGGTCGAAGTCCCCGACTTCCGCATCTCGGCGTGACGGCAAAAAATGGAGTTGACGGCAAATGGCGGGAAAAGTGTCATCCAAATTGCGATCGGATCGCTAGATTTCAGCTTTAGCTGCTCTTTCGTTGAGCCCCCTGTCAGGATTGAACTGACGACCGCTCGCTTACAAGGCGAGTGCTCTACCACTGAGCTAAGGAGGCGGGTAAATCGCGTCCAAGCCTAATGGCTCACTCGTCGCTGTCGATGACGCGCTGCGAGCGCACCGTCCGTGACGCCGGTCGCCGTCCGGGGCGGCGGCCCGGGAGCGGAATTCGGTCGGCGATGTTGCTGAGCGGGTTGACCACCATCGTCAGGCCGATGACGGCGTCCTGCAGCGTCCCGATGGCCGGCTCCAGCGCCTCCATCCCGGGCGTCAGCCGGGCCAGCGTGTCCGCAACGTCGGTGAGCTGGTCCAGTGGGCCGTTCTTGGCCGTCAGTCTGTCGACCAGGCCGCCGTCGCTGAGCAGCCGGTCCGCCAGCCCGTTCTCGCCCAGCAGCCGCTCGATCAATCCCTCTTCGGCGAGGAGCTGATCGGCCAGTCCGCCGGGCTGCAGCGCGCGGTGCAGCCCGCCGCCTTCGGCGGTCAGCCGGTCGAGCAAGCCGTCCTCCGACGTAAGGAGGTCGACCACGCCGCCCGGGCGCAGCAGCCGGTCGACCGGCCCGTCGGGCGCCACGGCCCGTCCCAGCGGCGCGTCGTCATCGAGCAGCCTGGCCAGGCGGTTGGCGCGAACGATCGCGTCGTCGATCCCCAGCATGGAGGTCATCGCGCTGGCCCCGCCGGCCCCGCCGTCCCCCAGCGCCCGCTTCGCCACGCCGACCGCCGCGGTCGCCACCGCCAGACTCGCGTCCGCCGCCGCCAAGCCCACTCGTGCGGGGGCGGTCGCCGCGGACACGATGCTCTTGGCGAGATTCACCCTGCCGAGTTTATCCACGACGCGAGCTCCACAAACGCGTCTGTGCTAAAGCCAATGCAATGATTCCTGGCAGACTGTTAGCAGACGACTGGTACCACGCTCACAGGAATTACACAATGTTTGACAAGGCAACTCACAAGCAAGGACAGAAGTAACCCTCATGACAGCGGCTGCATCAAGCGAATCGAAACCGGAGGCCCGCGTTTTGGTGGTCGACGACGAGGCCAACATTGTCGAACTGCTCTCCGTGAGCCTGAAGTTCCAGGGGTTCGAGGTCTATACCGCGACCAACGGGGCACAGGCTCTGGACCGTGCCCGCGAGGCCCGACCCGACGCCGTGATCCTCGACGTGATGATGCCCGGAATGGACGGTTTCGGGGTGTTGCGGCGGTTGCGCGCCGACGGTATCGACGCGCCGGCGCTCTTCCTGACCGCCCGCGACTCGCTGCAGGACAAGATCGCCGGCCTGACGCTCGGCGGCGACGACTACGTCACCAAACCATTCAGCCTGGAGGAAGTGGTCGCCCGGCTGCGGGTCATCCTGCGCCGCGCCGGCAAGGGCGGGGCCGAACCGCGCAATGCCCGCCTGAGCTTTGCCGACATTGAGCTGGACGAGGAGACCCACGAGGTGTGGAAAGCCGGGGAGCCGGTCTCGCTGTCGCCGACCGAGTTCACCCTGCTGCGCTACTTCGTGATCAACGCGGGCACGGTGCTGAGCAAACCGAAGATCCTCGACCACGTGTGGCGCTACGACTTCGGCGGTGACGTCAACGTCGTCGAGTCCTATGTTTCCTACCTGCGCCGCAAGATCGACACCGGCGAGAAGCGGCTCCTGCACACCCTGCGCGGTGTGGGTTATGTGCTGCGGGAGCCGCGCTGAGCGCACGCTCGGGTCATGCGGCGAGGTGACGACTGGTGACGAAGAATACGGAAATGGCAAGAAGGTATCGGCGCGGAGTGCCACTACGGGTCGGGCTGGTCGCGGCCACCCTGGTGTTGGTGGCGTGCGGCCTCGCCGTCTCGGGCCTCGCGGTCACGTCCATCCTGCGGCACAGCCTCATCAGCCGGATCGACCAGACGCTGCTCGACGCGTCCCGCGGCTGGGCCCAGGCCCCCCGGCGGCAATCTCCGCCCCCGTACGAGGGGCCAGACCCGGGCCGCCCGCCGTCCAAGTTCTACGTCCGGGGCATCGGCCCCGGCGGCACCCCCTTCACCGCCATCAACGACCGCAACGCCGAGCCGGCCCTACCGCCCGACAACGACGTGGGCTCCAACCCGACGACACTGCCGTCGGTCAACGGCTCCGACATCCAGTGGCGGGCCGTTTCGGTGCGTGGGGCGAACGGTCTGACGACCGTCGCGATCGACCTGTCTGACGTGCAGCACACCGTCGGCTCCCTGGTCTGGCTGCAGATCGGCATCGGGGTGGCGGTGCTGGCCGTGGTCGGGATCGCCAGCTTTGCAGTGGTGCACCGCAGCCTGCGGCCGCTTGCCGAGGTGGAACAGACCGCCGCCGCGATCGCGGCGGGCCAGCGGGATCGCCGCGTTCCCGAGCGTGACCCCCGCACCGAGGTCGGCCGGCTGTCCCTGGCTATCAATGGGATGCTGACCCAGATCCAGCAGGCGCTTGCCTCCTCGGAGTCGTCGGCCGAAAAGGCCCGCGGCTCCGAGGAACGGATGCGGCGGTTCATCACCGACGCCAGCCACGAGCTGCGCACCCCGCTGACGTCCATCCGCGGCTTCGCCGAACTCTATCGACAGGGCGCCGCCCGCGACGTGGCGATGCTGCTGTCGCGGATCGAAAGCGAAGCCAGCCGGATGGGGCTGCTGGTGGACGATCTGCTGCTGCTGGCCCGCCTGGACGTGCAGCGACCGCTCGAGCACCATCGCGTCGACCTGCTGGCCCTGGCCAGCGACGCCGTGCACGACGCGCAGGCCGTCGACCCGAAGCGCCGCATCACGCTGAAGGTCCTCGACGGCCCCGGCACCCCGGAAGTGGTCGGGGACGAGCCACGAATCCGTCAGGTGCTGAGCAACCTCATCGCGAACGCCCTGCAACACACGCCGCCGACGGCCGACGTCACCGTCCGGGTCGGCACCGCGGGCGACGACGCGGTGCTCGAGGTGGCCGACCAGGGCCCGGGCATGAGCGAGCAGGACGCCTCCCGAGTGTTCGAGCGGTTCTACCGCACCGACTCGTCACGGGCGCGCGCCAGCGGCGGCACCGGCCTCGGTCTGTCCATCGTCGACTCGTTGGTGCGCGCGCACGGCGGCAGGGTCACCCTGACGACGTCACCCGGCGAGGGCTGCTGCTTCCGCGTCACGCTGCCGCGCGTGAGCGAGGCGTCCACGCCCGAGCCGGCTCACGCCAGCTGAGCCAGGGCCGCCTTGATCTTGGCCTGCGCCTCGTCGAGGGACTCCGGCGACGGATTGCGGTCGACGGTTGCGAAACCGAAGTCGCTCAGGCTTCGGGTGGGAAACACGTGCACGTGCAGGTGCGGAACCTCCAGCCCGGCGATGATCATGCCGGCCCGCTCGGTACGGAACGCCTTGCACACTGCCTTGCCGATCAGCTGGCTCACGCCCATGACGCGGGCGAACGTCGCCCCGTCGACGTCCTGCCACTGATCGACCTCGGCCCGGGGCACCACCAGCGTGTGGCCCTGGGTCATCGGCTCGATCGTCAGGAAGGCGACGATGTCGTCGTCCTCGTAGACGAAGCGGCCGGGAAGTTCACGGTTGATGATCTTGGTGAAGATCGAAGCCATGGGCCCAGCATAGGTACGCCGAAATTGCCCCGACGGTCGCGGTTGCCGTCCCGCGGCGACCGGGACCGCAATCTCGCCGGCAAGCCTCGGGCGGAACGCTATTCCTGGCCGAACTTCATCATGTCGAGGTTCCAGTAGCCGCGCATGTTCGTGATGAGCCCGGCCTCGTTGACCTTGTAGGTGAACACCCCACGCACCGAGCTGGTGACCCCGCCTTCAAACTTGCTGTCCAACACCAGGATATGGGCGATCTCGTCGGGGGAGCTGGACGGGAACGTCTCCTCGCAGGTGATGGTGAGCTGGTTGGCCGCGATGTTGGTGTCGAAGAACGCGCCGACGGCCTCCTTGCCGCGGACGCCGGTGCCGTCGGGGTTGGTGACGGACTTGCCGATCGGGTCCTCGACGACGACGTCGTCGGCCATCAATGCCAACCAGCCCTCGCGGTCGTGCGCTTGCACGCAGCGCCACGAGTTCTGCGACGCGGTCAGCGCCGGGGAGGCCTGGGACTGCTCGATCTGGGTCATATCTTCTCCTGTCTCTAGATTGCGCACGCGGCGCGTGCGCCGTCCTCGGTGGCGTCACGGATGAGCCCAAGTCCGGTGCAGTCGCCGGCGGCGTGGACCTCAGCGCCGGGCATGGCCGCGGCGACGGCGTCGTCGGTGGCCAGGTGCGGCTCGGCGGACGTCTCGGGGTGCCGGTTGTCGACCCCGGTGGCGCCCAGCGTGATCACGCGGACGCCGCTCCTGGCGCGGGCTGCGAAGTAGTCACGCGTGCGCCGCGACGGCAGCGCGTCCGGGGTGCCGTACATGGTCTCCATCGGAGACATGACTACCCGATTGTGCAGCGTCATGGCGCCGATCCGTCCCGGCGTCATCAGGTGCGGGAAGCCGGCCACTCGAGAGCCGGGCCTTCGCGCGGGTGCGCCTACCGATCGGCGTCCGTATAGCGGATGACCCCGCGAATGTTCTTGCCGTTCAGCATGTCCTGGTACCCCTCGTTGATCTGCTCGAGGCGGTACTGGGTGGTGACCATGTCGTCCAGGTTCAGCTTGCCGGCCGTGTACATCGACAGCAGCTGCGGGATGTCGTACTGCGGGTTGCCGCCGCCGAAGATGGTGCCCTGCAGGTTCTTCTGCATGAGGGTGAGCATGGCCAGGTTCAGGTTCACGTTGGTGTCGAGCAGGCTCCCGATGGCGGTCAGCACGCAGGTGCCGCCCTTCTGGGTGATGTTGAGGTAGTTGTCGACGTCGGCGCCGTGCAGCTCGCCGACCGTGACCACCACCTTGTGGGCCATCAGGCCGTAGGTGACCTCGGCGATGCCCATCAGCGCCGCATTGATGTCGGGGTAAACATGGGTGGCGCCGAACTTCAGGGCCTGGTCGCGCTTCCACTCGACCGGATCGATCGCGAAGATGTACCGCGCGCCGGCGTTCACCGCGCCCTGCAGCGCCGCCATACCGACGCCGCCGACACCGACGATCGCGACGTCCTGGCCGGGCCGGATGTCGGCGGTGCGGACCGCCGAACCGTATCCGGTGGTCACGCCGCAGCCGACGAGCGCGGCCACCTCGAACGGGACCGCAGGGTCGATCTTCACCACCGAGGCGCGGTGCACGACCATGTACGGCGAGAACGTGCCCAGCAGCGTCATGGGGAAGACGTTCTGGCCGCGGGCCTGGATCCGGAACGTGCCGTCGGATACCGCGGCGCCGCCGAGCAGCCCGGCCCCGAGGTCGCACAGGTTGCGCATGCCGGCCTGGCAGGTCGCGCATTGCCCACAGGACGGAATGAAGGACAGGACGACGTGGTCACCGGGGGCGATGTCTTCCACACCGGGGCCGACCTCGGTGACGATGCCGGCACCCTCATGCCCGCCGAGCACGGGGAAACCCGCCATCGGGATGCCGCCGGTCACCAGGTGGTGGTCGGAGTGGCACATGCCCGCCGCCTCCATCTGGATCTTGACCTCATGCGCTTGCGGGTCGCCGATCTCGATTTCCTCGATGGACCACGGCTGGTTGAACTCCCAGATCAGTGCGCCTTTTGTCTTCACGTTGGACCTGACCCCATTTCGCCTTTGAATTGAGACTGCCGGGGCTCGTCCCGCCCGGCAGGTGTGGTGACGAGTGCCACAGGCACCCTTGTCGCGTCAGCATAGCGCGTGCGACAAATCAAATGCTTGGTTGGTTGCCAGAGCGCGGTCGCGGCCATGGGATGCCGGCTCACCAGATCGGCACCGGGGTCTGCCCCAGCGGGTAGTAGCCGGGCAGCTTCTCGCCGGCGACGCTGCGCTCGATCCGCTTCTGCATGCCGGGGCTCAGGTCACCCGATTCGATCAGCGTCGCGAACATCTTCGCGACGTGACCGAAGTCGAAGAAGTCCCGCTGCCATTCGATGAGGTTGTCGGCGTTGAGGCGGAACCAGCTCCCCCCGATGCCGTAGATCTCGTCCTGGGTGCCGTCGGATTTGTTGACGATCTGCTTCCAGAAGCCGACGATCTCGCCTTGCTTCTCGTCGATGAGTACCTTCTGGTACTCGTACACCCAGTTCTCCAGGCCCTCCATCTCCAAGCCGAGAGCGATGTCGCGGATCTCGTCGACCCCGACGCACATCACGTCTTCCTTGGGGCCGATGTTCCAGCCGTATGTGGCGTCCCGGGCGTAGAAGTCCCCCAACGGCCGCCAGTCGCCGGCCTTTTCGCACTCCTTGTTGGCCCGCAGCCAGCGGTCGACCCACGCCTCCAGTTCCTCGCGTGACGCCATGTCAGCCCTCCTTCTCTTCGATGGACGGTGCCTCTCTGATGGACAGCGCTTGCGTGGGGCACATCTCGACCGCACGCTCAACTTCGTCGCGGGCATCTTCCGGCGGTTCGGGGTCGACGATCTCGACTTTGCCCCTCTTGGGCACCCGGAAGTAGTCGGGCGCCTCGAGTTCGCACATGGCGTGGCCCTGACACAAATCCAGGTCGACTTCGATGCGAATCGGCATGCCGGGCTCCTAGGCGGTGCGCTTGCGGTAGCGGGCTTTGGCGGGCCGGGCCAGTTGCACCACCATCTTTGAGTGGTCGTTGTGGTAGCTGTCGGCGGGCTGGGCCATCTCGAACTCGTACTCGCGCAACAACACCGAGAAGATCGCCTTGATCTGCATCTGAGCGAAAGCGGCGCCGACGCAGCGGTGCCGGCCGGCGCCGAACGGAATCCAGGTCCACCGGTTGACGATGTCGGCCTGTTCGGGCTTGTTGTACCGATCGGGCCTGAAGGCGTCCGGGTCGGGGAAGTCCTCGGGAATCCGGTTGCTGATCGCCGGGGAGGCGGCGACGTAGTCGCCCTTGTGGATCGGCAAGCCCTCGATCTCGAACTCGTCCTGGGCCACGCGCATCAGGATGATCAGCGGCGGGTGCAGGCGGAGCGTCTCCTTGACCACGTTGTCCAGCTTGGGAATCGAGCGCAGCGCGTGGAAGCTCACCTCTTGGCCGTCGGCGTACAACTCGTCCAGCTCGGCCAGCACCTCGGCGTACACCTCGGGGTGGCGGATCAGTTCGATCAGCGTCCACGCCGACGTTCCCGAACTCGTGTGATGCCCGGCGAACATCAGCGAGATGAACATGCCGGTGACCTCGTCGGCCGAGAACCGCGGTTTGCCTTCCTCGTCCTTGATCGACACCAGCACGTCGAGCATGTCGCGGTCGCTCTTGTCCTTGGGCGGGTTGGCGATTCGCTGATCCATGATCTCCTGAACCAATGCCACCAGCTTCACCCGCGCCTCGTCGCGGAGGCGGAAGCTCTCGATCGGCAGGTACGGGTCGACGTAACACAGCGGGTCGGTGCCGCGCTCGAGCATGTGGTAGTACTCGGCGAATCGGTGGTCGAGTTGCTCGCGGAATTTCAGCCCGATCAGGCAGGCCGTCGACGTGTAGATGGTCAGCTCGGCGAAGAAGTCGAGTAGTTCGATCTCGCCCTCGTCGCCCCAGTCGGCGATCATCTTCTTGACCTCGCCCTCGATGGTGGCCGCATGGCCCTTCATCTGCTCGCCGCGCAGCGCCGAGTTGTGCAGCATCTCCTTGCGCCGCTCCGGGCTGGCGTCGAACACCACGCCCTTGCCGAAGATGGGCGTCATGAACGGATACGCCTCGGCCTGATCCAGATCCTCGTCGGCAGACCGGAAGAAGAACTCGTTGGCACGCGCGCCGGACAACAGGATCACGTGCTTGTCGACCAGTTGGAACCAGCCGACGTCGCCGCATTCGTCGCGCACCCGCTGCATCAAACCGATTGGGTTGGTGCGGAATTCCTCGAGGTGGCCGTGCTCTTCCTCGCCGCCGGAAACCCGCGGCACGATGGCGGTGGTTGTCATGACTGCATCCCCTCTTCGCCGAGTGCGAGCTTCTGTCGATCTTTCTTGTCGGCCAACGGGGCTTCGGGCTGTAGTTCCATGTTCGCGATGAAACCGCCGCGCGGTGTCTCGGCGACGAACGTGATCGCTCGTGCCAGGTCGGCCGCCCGCAGGAAGTAGTCGTGGCGCGCCTGACCCCACTTGGCCCAGTCTTCCAGCGCGGGACCGATCTTCTCGGCCGGCAGGCTCCAGCCCATCGACGTCTTCGTCGGTCCGGGGTGCACGATCGAGGCGCGCACGCCGGTGCCCTCCAGCTCCATCTGGAAATTGGTGACCATCGCGACCAGCGCCGCCTTCGCCGCGCCGTAAGCCCCCATGTGCGGGCGCTGGCGCAGGGCTACGTCGGAGCCGACGAAGATCAGGTCGCCGCGTTGCCGGTCGAGCATTCCCGGGAGCACCGCGGCGGCCAGCCGATTGGCGCCGACGAGGTGGATCTGCAGCTGCGACTCGAACTCGTCGGTGGTGATCTCGGCGAGCTTCCCAAAGTAGGTGTCACCGGCGCCGGCCACCATCACCTCGACCTCGCCGAGCGCTTCGACCGACTGCGCCACAAACGCTTTCACCGAGTTGGGATCGGTCACATCGAGGTGGAACCCGACCGCCTCGCCGCCGTTCGCGTTGATCTTGCCGACGATGTCGTTGAGCTTCTCGACCCGGCGGGCGCCCAGGGCGACCGGAAAGCCGTGCGCCGCGAGTTCGATGGCGGTGGCTTCTCCGATGCCGGAAGAAGCGCCAGCCACGATCACCGGGCGGCGTTCGGGCAGGGGATCGAAGCGGGGCATTCAGCGGACCTCCACGCTCATGGGTAGGTGGGCGAATCCGCGGACATTGCTGGAGTGGACGCGGACGGCGTTGGCCTCGTCCACCTCGTATCCGCGGATTCGCCTGAACAATTCGGTCAGCGCCACTCGCGCTTCCATCCGGGCGAGGTGTGCGCCCAGGCAGAAGTGCGCGCCGCTGCCGAAACTCAGCAGGTTGGGGCCTATCTCACGGCCGATCTGGTACTCGTCGGGCCTCGCGAACACCCGCTCGTCGCGGTGCGCCGAACCGGGCAACAGCAGCAGGACGTCACCCTCGGGGATCGTGATGTCGTACAACGTGAGTTCGCCGGACACCGTCCGCGCCAGGATTTGGCTGGAGGTGTCGTAACGCAGCGTCTCCTCGACCCACAGCGGCACCCGGGACAGGTCGGCATAAACCGACGTCAGTTGGTTGGGGTTCTTGTGACCCCAGAATGCCGCATTGGCAAGGAGTTTGGTCGTCGTCTCGTTGCCGGCGATCACCATCAGGAACATGAACCCGAGCACTTCGTCGTCGGTGAGCCGGTCTCCGTCGATCTCCGCCTCGAGCAGCGCGGTGGTCAGATCGTCGGCGGGCTTCTTGCGGCGCTCGGCCACCATCTCCTGGTAGTAGACGATCAGGTTGAGGGAGGCCTCGATCGCCTCGGGCGGCACGTCGGTGACACCCTCCTCGCGGTGCATGACGCCATCGGCCCAGGCCCGCACCTGCACCCGATCCGGCTCGGGCACACCCATCAATTCGGAGATGACGTCCATGGGCAGCTTCCCGGCGAACTCGTCGACATAGTCGACGCAGTGGTCGGCGCCGTCCTTCGCCTTCGCCAGCATGGTGTTGAGGTGCCGCACCGCGATCTCGGTGACGCGGGGCTCGAGTTCCCGAATCCGGCGCGGGGTGAACCCCCTTGAGACCAACGTCCGCAGCCGCAGATGCGCGGGATCGTCCATCGCCAGAAACGACATCGTCTTGCTCGCATGCGGGCCCCGCGACGCGGGGTCCAACGAGACGCCGTACTTGTTGGACAGCGTGGTGCTGTTCCGGAACCCTTGCAGCACGTCGCGGTGCCGCGACAGCGCCCAGAATTTGAGGCTTTCGTTGCGATACAGCGGGGCCTCGTCGCGCAACCGTTTGTAGTAGGGGTAGGGGTCTTCGTGGAAGTCGTAGTCGTAGGGATCCAGGACCACTTCGTGGTCGTCGACATGCACGGTCATCGTTGCGCCCCGTCTCCTCGCTCGCCCGTCTCGCCGGCGCCCGCCAGGATCAACCGCACCACGAAGGTCAGCTGGTCCGCTATCTCTCGGTAGGTGAATTGGCCGCTGCCGGCCTGAACCAGCGCGCCGAAGAAGGCCATCTCCAGGGCGGAAACGGTGGCCGGATTGGCGCCCGGCCCGATGGCCGAGGCGATGCGCCGGTGGATCTCGGCGCCGATCCGGTCGCGCGCGGCCCGGACCGCCGGGTCGGCGCCGCCGCCGAGCAACGCGGCCGTGCACGCCGCGCCGACCTCGGGCTCGTCGGCGACCACCAGCGTCAGATGGCGCAACACCTGTTCCACCCGGGTGGGCATCGGGTCGTTGACATCGGTGAAGAAGGGAACCTGTCGCACCAGGTCGAGGTAGACCTCGGCGATCAGATGGTTTTTCGACGAGAAGTAGGTGTACGCGGTCGCGGGTGCCACCTTGGCGCGGGCCGCGACCGCGCGCACGGTCAGCTCGGCGTACGACTTCTCGCGCAGCGTTTCGATGCCGGCGGCCAACACCTTCCGGAACGTCTCCTCCTGGCGTCGGTTGCGCGGCGCGTGACCGGTTTGGTGGTCGGCCGCGGACGCGACCGCTACCAAAGCATCGCTGGACACATGTCCAAAGCTATCCGACGGCCTCGGTGCGGGGCAAGCTCGAGTGGTAAAGAGGCCCAATAAAAGGCAATTTGGCGCGGATCATCCGGCGCTGCTGGATGGACCCTTGCACCCGGGACGCGCCGAAGGCTATGGTGCCAGGGGGTGATATCGGACAGTTGTCTATTCCAGGCGTGTCCACTTCAAGCGTGCCCAACCTGCGAGTCCATAGGCGGGAGCGGAAATGGCCCAGAAGGCCCTGTTGGCCGACGGCGTAAGCGAATTGTTCATCGACGGCAAGTTGTCGCCCGGCAGTGCGGGGACGTTCCAGACGATCAATCCGGCAACCGAGGAAGTGCTCGGCGTGGCCGCCGACGCCGGCGCCGACGACATGGACCGCGCCATCGACGCGGCGCGGCGCGCCTTCGACGAGACCGACTGGTCGCGCAACACCGAGCTGCGGGTGCGGTGCGTGCGGCAGCTGCGCGAGGCGATGCAGCAGCACCTCGAAGAGCTGCGCGACCTGACCATCGCCGAGGTCGGCGCGCCGAGGATGCTCACCAGCATCGCCCAGCTTGAAATCCCGGTCAACGACCTGGAGTTCGCCGCAAAGACCGCCGAATCATACGAATACAACCAAGACCTCGGCGAGGCATCCCCGATGGGTATCCGCACCCGGCGCACCATCGCCCGCGAGGCCGTCGGCGTCGTCGGCGCCATCACGCCGTGGAACTTCCCCCATCAGATCAATCTTGCCAAGATCGGGCCCGCGTTGGCCGCCGGGAACACGGTCGTCCTCAAGCCGGCGCCTGACACGCCTTGGTGCGCCGCGGTACTCGGCGAACTCATCGCCGATCACACCGAATTCCCGGCCGGTGTGGTCAACATCGTCACGTCCAGCGACCACGGCGTGGGCGCGCTGCTGGCCAAAGATCCCCGCGTGGACATGATTTCGTTCACGGGTTCGACAGCGACCGGTCGCAGCGTGATGGCCGACGGCGCCGCCACCATTAAGAGGGTCTTTCTCGAGCTGGGTGGCAAGTCGGCGTTCATCGTTCTGGACGACGCGGACTTGGGTGGTGCGGTGGGCGTGGCCGGGTTCTCGGTCTGCATGCATGCCGGGCAGGGCTGCGCGATCACCACCCGGCTGGTGGTGCCGCGCGCGAAGTACGACGAAGCCGTCGCCATCGCGGCCGCGACGGTGGGCGGCATCAAGGCCGGCGACCCCACCGACCCCGGAACCATTTGCGGGCCGGTGATTTCCGCGCGCCAGCGCGACCGGATCCAGGGCTATCTCGACTCGGCGATCGCCGAGGGCGGGACGTTCGCATGCGGGGGCGGCCGGCCGGCCGACCGTGACGTCGGCTTCTTCGTCGAGCCCACCGTGATTGCGGGCCTGGGTAACGACGCCCGCTGCGCGCGTGAGGAGATCTTCGGCCCGGTGCTGACGGTGATTCCGCACGACGGCGACGGCGACGCCGTCCGCATCGCCAACGACTCGCCATATGGGTTGTCGGGCACTGTATTCGGGGCCGACCCAGACAGGGCCGCGCGGGTCGCGGCGCGGGTCCGCGCGGGAACGATCAACGTCAACGGCGGCGTCTGGTATTCGGCCGACGCACCCTTCGGCGGCTACAAGCAGTCCGGGAACGGCCGGGAGATGGGCCTGGCCGGTTTCGAGGAGTACCTGGAGACCAAGACCATTGCTACAGCGGTGAACTAGAGGAGCTTGAGAGCATGCGATTCGAGAACAAAGTCGCGATCGTCACCGGATCGGGCGGCGGCATCGGACAGGCCTATGCCGAGGCGCTGGCGCGCGAGGGCGCGGCCGTCGTCGTCGCCGACATCAAGGCCGAGGCGGCCGAGGGGGTCGCCAAGCAGATCGTCGCGGACGGCGGCACGGCCCTCGGCGTTCCGGTCGATGTCTCCGACCCGGCGTCGGCCAAGGCGATGGCCGACCGCACGCTGGCCGAGTTCGGCGGCATCGACTACCTGGTGAACAACGCCGCCATCTTCGGGGGCATGAAACTGGATTTCCTGCTCACGGTCGACCCCGAGTACTACAAGAAGTTCATGAGCGTGAACCTTGACGGGTCGCTGTGGTGCACCCGCGCGGTGTACAAGAAGATGGCCAAGCGCGGCGGTGGTGCGATCGTCAACCAGTCGTCGACTGCCGCTTGGCTTTACTCGAATTTCTACGGGCTGGCCAAGGTGGGCGTCAACGGCCTGACCCAGCAGCTCTCGCGCGAGCTCGGCGGGCAGAACATCCGTATCAACGCCATTGCGCCCGGACCCATCGACACCGAGGCCAACCGGACCACCACGCCGCAAGAAATCGTTCAGGACATCGTCAAGGGACTTCCGTTGTCGCGCATGGGCACACCCGGCGATCTCGTGGGTATGTGCCTGTTTCTGCTGTCCGACGAGGCGTCGTGGATCACCGGTCAGATCTTCAACGTCGACGGCGGACAGATCATCCGGTCATGACTGAGGTGCACCTGGGCTACATCGGGCTGGGCAACATGGGCGCGCCGATGGCCAAGCGGCTGGTCGGCTGGCCCGGCGGACTGACGGTCTTCGACGTGCGGGCCGAAGCGATGACGCCGTTCGCCGAGGCGGGGGCGACCGTAGCCGACAGCGTGACCGCCGTCGCCGCCGCGGACATCATCAGCGTGACCGTCCTGGACGACGCGCAGGTACGCGAGGTCGTCGGCGACCTGGCGGATAATGCGAAGCCCGGGACGATCATCGCGATCCATTCGACGATCAGCGACACCACCGCCGTCGAACTGGCCGACGCGCTCAGACCGCGAGGCATCCACGTCGTCGACGCGCCGGTCAGCGGCGGCGGCGGCGCTGCCGAGAAGGGCGAGCTCGCCACCATGGTGGGCGCCGAGCGCGAGGTCTACGAGCGGATCAAGCCGGCTTTCAAGCAGTGGGCGTCGCTTGTCATCCACGCCGGCGGCCCGGGTGCGGGCACGCGAATGAAGCTGGCGCGCAACATGTTGACCTTCACCTCATACGCCGCGGCGTGCGAGGCGATGAGGCTGGCGGAGGCCGCCGGCCTGGACCTGCAGGCGCTGGGACGAGTGGTGCGGCACACCGATGCACTCACCGGCGGGCCGGGCGCGATCATGGTCCGCGATGACATGAAACCGCTTGCCCCGGACAACTTCCTGTATCAGCCGTTCCTGCACACGCGTGGCCTTGGCGAGAAGGACCTGAGCCTGGCGTTGGCCCTGGGTGAGGGGTTGTCGGTTGATTTGCCGCTCGCGCAGTTGGCCTTTGAGCGACTGGCTGCCGGGCTGGGCATACCGCACACACAGGGAGGGTGGTAATGGACGAATTGCGCCGCAAGGGCCTCGAGAAGATGAACGAGGTCTACGGCTGGGAGATGCCCAACGTCGAGGGCGACGCCTACTTCGACCTGACCGTGGACCACCTGTTCGGCTCGATCTGGACCCGGCCGGGATTGTCGATGCGCGACAAGCGCATCATGACGCTGACGGCCGTGACCGCCGTCGGGAACCGCGACCTGGCCGAGATCCAGATCAACGCCGCCTTACTCAACGGCGAACTCACCGAGGACGAGCTCAAGGAGATGGCCGTCTTCCTCACCCACTACCTCGGATTCCCGCTGGGCTCGACCCTCAACGGTGCGGTCAGCGCCGTGGTCGCCAAGCGCAAAAAGGCCGCGGCGAAGGGCGCCGGCGAGGACAAGAAGGCCAACGTGGATGCCGCATTGAAGATGCACTCGGGCGACTAGGGCGGCTATCCCCGGCCCGGCTGGCCCCGGCCCGGCTGGCCCGTCTTGATACCTCGGCTAATCCCTTGTGCCACAGCTGTTTCTGTGGTCACAGCTCGGGCGGTTTTGTCGGTGGCCGTGCCTAGGGTGTGGGACATGGGTGCGAGTAGTCGCGAGGAGATCGTCGAGGTTTTCGACGCGTTCGATGGCGACGTAGACCGCCTGTGCGGGTTGTCAGCCGGGCCGCGACGCCCCGGCCTACCACAGCCAAGTCCACCACGTCCGCGGCTGGACCACCACCGGCCGCACCGACATCGACGACCTCACCCTGGCCTGCGGCCCCGACAACCGCCTCGCCGAACAAGGCTGGACCACCCGCACCAACACCCGCGGCCAAACCGAATGGCTCGCGCCACCACACCTGGACCACGGACGACCCAGAACCAATACGTTCCACCACCCCGAACGATTCCTGCACGACGACGCCGACGACGAGGACCCTGATTGACGTTAGCCGTGCCGCGAGGCTTCCTGCGCCAGTTGCACTCGAGCTCAGCCGGAGCTTCGAGTAGACGCGGCTCAGTACGGCTGACCCCCTTCGGGCATCACGTATTCCGACGTCGGCGCAAAGACGCCGTTCACCGTCGTTCCGCCGTTGATCATGCCGGTGGCCATCTCCAGCATGTTGCTGGGGAACCCGAACGTCGGCGTGGTCAGCGCGTCGAGGCGGCCGAGCTCGTCGGCACTGAGGGTCACGTCGACGGCGCGGACGTTGTCGTCGAGCTGCGAGAGCCGTCGTGCCCCAATGATGATCGACGAGACGGCGCGCTGCGCGTGAACCCACGCCAGCGCCACGGCGGCGACGTTGGTCTCGTGCGCCTTCGCGATGACCTCCAGCTCATCGATGACCGCGTACGTCCCCTCGTTGAGGAAGCTTTCGACGAGCGCGCCGCGGTCGGCGCTGTGCTCGCCGTGGTTGCCGCGGGTGTACTTGCCGCTGAGCACGCCGCTCTTCAGCGGAGACCAGGGCGTGATGCCCAGACCGAACTCCAACGCCATGGGAACGAGATCCTGTTCGACCGTCCGCTCGAGTAGCGAATACTCGATCTGCAGCCCGACGAATGACGACCAGCCGCGGAACCGCGCGATCAGGTTCGCTTCGACGATCTTCCACGCCGGCGTGTCCGAGACGCCGAGGTAACGCACCTTGCCCGCCCGAACCAGGTCGTCGAGGGCGGCCATGGTCTCGTCGATGGGCGTGTTCGGGTCCCACATGTGCAGCCAGTACAAGTCGATGTAGTCCGTCTGCAGCCGCCGCAGTGAGTTCTCGCACGCCTTGATCACCGACTTGCGTCCCGACCCGCCCCCGTTGGGATCCCCCGGATAGAGGTTGCCGCTGAACTTGGTCGCGATGACCAGGCGATCCCGCCGGGCGGGGTGGCGACCGATGTGGTCGCCGATGATCTTCTCGGAATGGCTTCGGGTGTAGAAGTTGGCGGTGTCGATGAAATTGCCGCCGAGGGCGATGTACCGGTCGATGATCTGTTGTGATTCCTCGACGCTGGTTCCCCACCCGAGGTCCTCCCCGAATGTCATGGCCCCCAGGCACAGGGGGCTGACGCGAAGGCCGGAGCGTCCGAGCGTGACGTATTGATCAAGGGGCATGATGGCCGCTTCCTGCTACGATGTTCGGCTATGTTCTTGTTCGGATCTAAACTAGTTCGACTCTGAACGAATTGGCAACTCGTGACGTCTGACGCGGCCAGGATCTGGTCCCTGAACTACCGGGTGCTGTTGTCCGTCATCGCCTGCGCGGAGCCCAGGATCTGTGCGTTGGGGATCGAGTCGAAGGAGCTGTTCGTGCTCGCCGAGATCGACGACCACCCTTACCCCGCCGAGCTGGCGGCGACCCTCAGCATGCCCAAGCCCACGGTGACGGCGTACTTGAAACGGCTTGAGGCGGCGGGATTCGTGCGCCGCGAGATCGACCCCGCCGATCTGCGGCGCCATCGGCTCCGACTCAGTGCGGCCGGCCGGCGGGCCGCCAAAGACGGTCTCGCCGTGCTGTCCGACGAATTCAACAGGCGTCTCGCCCGCCTCACCGCCGCCCAGCAAAAGGAACTCACCCACCTGCTCGAGAAGATCGTCTGAGGGCGACTCCGGTGGGCGTGACGCGTTCGCCCGGCTAGTCTGACGTGTCGTGCGAGTCCTCGTGATCGGCTCCGGTGCCCGTGAACATGCGCTGCTGCTGGCGCTCCGCAGAGATCCGCAGGTCACGGGCCTGGCGATCGCCCCGGGAAATGCCGGCACCGCCAGGGTCGCCGAGCAACGCGACGTCGACATCGCCTCCGGTGACGAGGTGGTCGCCCTGGCGCGCGACGTGCGTGCCGACCTGGTGGTGATCGGACCCGAGGTGCCGCTGGTGCTCGGCGTTGCCGACGCCGTGCGCGCCGCCGGCATCGCCTGCTTCGGGCCGAGCGCGGCCGCGGCCCGCATCGAGGGCTCCAAGGCGTTCGCCAAAGATGTCATGAGCGCGGCCGGCGTAAGCACTGCCGTCAGTGAAATCGTCGACAACCCGGCACTTCTCGATGCCGCGCTCGACAGGTTTGGTCCTCCCAACGGTGACCCCGCGTGGGTCGTCAAGGACGACCGCCTGGCCGCCGGCAAGGGTGTGGTGGTGACCCCGGACCGTGAGGTCGCGCGCGCCCACGCCGCCGGGCTGCTCGAGGCCGGCCACCCGGTGCTGTTGGAGTCCTACCTGGACGGGCCCGAGGTGTCGCTGTTCTGCGTTGTGGACGACCACACCGTGGTGCCGCTCCTGCCCGCACAGGACTTCAAGCGGGTCGGTGACGGCGACACCGGGCCCAACACCGGCGGAATGGGCGCCTACGCTCCGTTGCCGTGGCTCCCCGAAGACGTGCACCGGAGCATCGTTGCCGACATCGTCGAACCCGTTGCCGCCGAGCTGGCTCGGCGCGGCTGCCCGTTTTCCGGATTGCTCTACGTCGGGCTCGCGATCACCGCCAAGGGGCCCGCCGTGGTCGAATTCAATTGCCGGTTCGGGGATCCCGAGACGCAGGCCGTGCTCGCCCTGCTCGAGTCCCCGCTCGGCCAGCTCCTGCATGCCGCGGCGACCGGCGTGCTGGCGGACTTCGGCGAGCTGCGCTGGAGTGACGGCGCGGCCGTCGCCGTGGTCCTGGCGGCCGAGAACTACCCGGGGCGCCCGCGGGTCGGCGATGTCATCGTCGGGTCGGAAGCCGAGGGCGTGCTCCACGCCGGCACGGCGCGGCGCCAGGACGGCGAGATCGTCTCGTCGGGTGGTCGGGTGCTGTCGGTGGTGGGCACCGGTGCCGACCTGGCCGCCGCGCGGGCCGCGGCATACCACATCCTGGATTCGATCCGCTTGCCCGGCAGCCACTTTCGGAGCGACATCGGCCTCGCTGCGGCCGAGGGCAGGATCCGCGTCTAGAAGCCCGCGGCCTGTCCGTCCCGGCGCGGGTCGCTCACGGCCAGGTATCCGCCGTCGAGGCGCCAGATCGCTTGGCAGCTGCCGAACTCGTTGTAATCGTCGACGGTGACCAGGTCGTGCCCGCGCCGCGCGAGCTCGTCGAGCGTGGCGGCCGGGAACCCGCTCTCGCAACTGACGTGCGTGCCCTGTACCCACCGGAACCGCGGGCCGTCACACGCCGCCTGCGGATTCTGCCCGTGGTCGGCGATGCGAACCATCACCTGTACGTGGCCCTGCGGCTGCATGGTCCCGCCCATCACCCCGAAGCTCATCACCGGGGCGCCGTCCTTGGTGACGAAGCCCGGGATGATGGTGTGGTAGGGCCGCTTGTTCGGGCCGACGCGGTTCGGATGCCCGTCCTCGCAGCCGAAATGGGAGCCCCTGTTCTGCAGCGAGATCCCGGTTCCCGGCACCACCACGCCGGAGCCGAATCCCATGTAGTTCGACTGGATCATCGACACCATCATTCCGGCGGCGTCCGCCGCCGTCAGGTAGACGGTTCCGCCGACCGGGGAGCCGGCCGAAGCGGGCTTCGCTCGCTTCGGGTCGATGAGCGCCGCCCGCAGCTTCAGATAGTCCTTGTCCAGCAGCCGTTCCGGAGGCAACGACATGTGGTCGATGTCGGCGACATAGGCCTGCGCGTCTGCGAAGGCCAGCTTCACGGCCTCGATCTGCAGGTGCACGCTGTCGGCGGAGTCGGCCGGCAGTGACGCCAGGTCGAACTGCTCCAGGATCCCCAGGGCGATGAGCGCCACGATCCCCTGGCCGTTCGGCGGTATCTCGTGGACCGTGTAACCGCGATACGAGGCCTTGATCGGGTCGACCCAGTCGGCCCGATGGGCGGCAAGATCACCGGCCCGCATGGCCCCGCCGTTGGCGAGCGAGTGCTCCTCGAGCCGGGCGGCCAACTCGCCGCGGTAGAACTCCTCGCCGCCCGACGCGGCGATCTTCTCCAGGGTGGCCGCGTGGTCCGGAAACCTGAACAGCTCACCGGGTTCCGGCGCCCGACCGCCGGGCATGAAGGCCTCGGCGAAGCCCGGTTGGTCGCGGAACAACGGTACCTGGGCCGCCCACTGCCCGGCGACCGTCGGGGAAACCAGGAAGCCGTCCCGCCCATAGGAGATCGCCGGCTCGAAGAGCCTCTCGAACGGCAGCTTGCCAAACTTGGCGTGCAGCTCGGCCCACGCCGACACCGCCCCGGGCACGGTCACCGAATTCCACCCGAACATGGGAACGGCATCGCCGCCGAAGTACTCCGGCGTCCAGGCCGCGGGTGAGCGGCCCGAGGCGTTCAGGCCGTGCAATCGGTTGCCATCCCACACGATGGCAAAGGCGTCCGAGCCGATCCCGTTGGATACCGGTTCCACGATGGTCAGCGTGATGGCGGTGGCGATGGCCGCGTCCACCGCGTTGCCGCCCTCCGCCAGCATCCGAAGCCCCGCCTGGGCGGCGAGCGGCTGCGAGGTGCAGACCGCGTTCGCCGCGAGCATCGGCTTGCGCGGCCAGGCGTAGGGGAGGTTCCAATCGAAGGGTGTCGTCACGCCCGCGAGGGTAACGCGCGCCTGGAAACGCTACGCCGCGAGCAGCGGCGCGATCCACGTCAGTTCGGCGGGCAACTGCGCGCTCCAGTACGCCGGGTTGTGCCCGCCGGGGGAAAAGCCGCCGGCAGGTGGGTTGGGCAGTTGCGCGACGAACTGCTTCGTCGCGGCGTAGAACGGGTCGCTGTCGCCGCAGTCCACCCGAATCGGGATGGACGCCAGCGCCGGCATGCCGAACACGGAGTTCGCCGCGAAATCGTCGGGGTTGTCGAAGGCGCCGGGTGCGGCCGCCCCCGCCGACAGCCACAGCGCCGGGCTCACCGCACAGATCGCCGCCGTGCGTGCGGGTCCAAGCCGGCCGCCGAGGAGCAGCGCGCCGTACCCGCCCATCGACCAGCCCAGGAACGCCACTCGCGAAGTGTCCAGATTTTGCCCGCCCAGCATCGGGATCAGCTCGTTCAGCACCATGGCCCCGCTGTCCTCGCCGGACGCCCTCTTGTGCCAGTAGCTGCCGCCACCGTCGACGGCCACCACCGCGAACGGCGGCAGCCCCGCGTCCACGGCCTGCGCCAGGCCCTGCTCCACACCGCCAGCCATCACGGTGGAAGCGTCGCTGCCTTTGCCGTGCAGCGCGATCACCGGTCGCAGCGCCTTGGTCTGGCCTGGCGGGCGCGCGATCGCCCAGTTGGTGTCGATGCCACCGCGCGCCGTCGACACGAAGGATCCGGTCACCATGGTCGGCGCCGGCTGGGCCGGGGGCGCGGGCTCGAGCGGCCGGGGCGGGGGCGCCAGTGGCATCTGGGTGCTGGCCGAAACGACGGGCGCGGCGCGTGACGAACGAGGTTGTAGCACCATGTCGAGCGCGGATACGCCCGCCGCGCCGGCCGCGGCGCCGACGCCGAGGCGTAGCACGGCGCGTCGGCTCAACTCGGGCATGCGGGACATCATGCCATGTTGGTTTGACGGGCCGTTTGGCCAAAATGGCAATGCAGTACCACTTTGGCTGGCACCATGGCTACTCGTGACTGCAGCGGTTACTCCGAAAGGAGAACGTCGGCGGTACGCGCTCGTGAGCGCGGCCGCCGAGCTGCTCGCGGAAGGCGGTTTCGAGGCGGTGCGGCACCGGGCGGTCGCCCGGCGGGCCGGCCTGCCGCTGGCCTCCACCACGTATTACTTCTCGTCGCTCGACGATTTGATCGCCCGCGCGGTCGAACACATCGCCATGATCGAAGTCGCTCAGCTGCGGGCACGGGTCACCGCCTTGTCCCGGCGGCGACGCGGCCCGGAGACCACCGCCGAGGTGCTGGTGGATTTGCTGGTGGGCGACGTGGCGGGTCCCGGTCTGGCCGAGCAGCTGATTTCGCGGTACGAGCGTCACATCGCCTGCACCCGTTTGCCGGCGCTGCGGGAGACGATGCGCCGCAGCCTGCGGCAGCGCGCCGAGGCGGTGGGGGAGGCCATGGAGCGATCGGGCCGATCGGTGCACATCGAACTGGTGTGCACGCTGATCTGCGCGGTCGACGGCTCGGTGGTATCGGCCCTGGTGGAGGGCCGAGATCCCCGCACCGCGGCGCTGACGACGGTGGTCGACCTCGTCGACGTGCTCGCGCCGATCGACACGCGACCCGTGCAGATCTAGAGGTCGGCCGGGTCGGCGGGCAGGGCCGGCGTCACGATGTGCCCGGTGGCGGAGTCGCCGTAGATCGTGGTGCGGTCGGGTCGGCGCTGGGCGTACAACGCGACATAGGCGCAGACGACCGCGTCGACGGGATCCTCGGCGCGGCGAAGGTCGCTTTTTCGTTGCGCCGCGACCACCCGTCGGCGCAGCTCGGCCCAGCCGTCGTGGCCGTCGACGCGCAGCGGCACCGCGGCGTGCGCCAGCCTTTCGATGCCGTCCATCAGCAGCAGCAGCTCGGACCGGAGCCGGTCGAGGTCGCGGCCCGGCTTCGCCTTGTATTTCAGGGTTCGTTCCAGCCGGAAGAGCACCACGGTGGCCGGATGCGGGTAGACCTCGATGGCGCGCCGCGCCGCCGTCGACCGCGGGTCGATGTCGAGGTCGAGCGCGCGGGCCAACCGCGCCGCGCGGGGCCCGTCGGCGAACTCGGGCTTACCGGTGTTTGCGGGGTGCGCCCCGGCCTCGAACCTGCGAAAGTCGCGGTTGAGCGCCGCCTCGGCGGGCCGCTGCCCGGTGGGGTTGTTCACCACCAGCGGCGCGTCGAAGGCGACCACGCAGTCGCCCCGAATGTACGGGGCGAGGGCGGCCAGCACCTGTTCGTCATCGCGCACGGCGGTGAGGTCGACCAGTCCGCCGCCCGCGTCGAGCACCGCGACCCCGGTGGGGTTGCGGCCCGCCCAGGCGAGGTCGACGCCGGCGAAATACATCCGCACAGGGTAGGACGGCTCGCGGCGCCCGCGCCGGCTTTGGTGCTCGGCCGCCCGCCGTCTGCCCGCGACACATAAACGTCTGCGCCGCCACGCCGATGTCGGTCGCAGACGTTTATGTCTCGCGGCGCCCGAGCCCGCGTGGGGTCTCACACGCACCACTTCGGTCCCAGCGGCGCACGGCGCTCCGGGCCGCACGCGCCCGACCGTAAGCTGTGCGTTTGTGAGCATTCCGAACGTGCTGGCTGCTAGGTACGCCAGCGCCGAGATGGTCGCCATCTGGTCGCCGGAGGCGAAAATCGTCGCCGAGCGGCGCTTGTGGCTGGCCGTGCTGCGGGCGCAGGCGGAACTCGGTGTGGAGGTGCCGCCCGAGGCGGTCGCCGACTACGAGCGGGTGCTCGAGGACGTCGACCTGGCGTCGATCGCGGACCGCGAACGGGTGCTGCGCCATGACGTCAAGGCCCGCATCGAGGAGTTCAACGCGCTGGCCGGACACGAGCATGTGCACAAGGGCATGACGAGCCGCGACCTGACCGAGAACGTGGAGCAGCTCCAGGTCCGGCGGTCGCTGGAGCTGGTCTTCGCCCACGGGGTGGCTGTGGTGGCGCGCCTGGCCGAGCGGGCGGTGGGCTACCGCGACCTGGTGATGGCCGGGCGCAGCCACAACGTGGCCGCGCAGGCCACCACGCTGGGCAAGCGGTTCGCCTCGGCGGCGCAGGAGACGTTGATCGCGCTGGCGCGGCTGCGGGAACTGATCGACCGCTACCCACTGCGCGGCATCAAAGGACCGATGGGCACCGCGCAGGACATGCTGGATCTGCTGGGCGGCGACGCGGCCAAGCTGTCCGAGCTGGAACGCCGCATCGCCGAATTTCTCGGATTCGCAACGGTTTTGACGAGTGTCGGTCAGGTCTATCCGCGTTCGCTGGACCATGATGTGATCTCGGCGCTCGTCCAGCTGGGTGCCGGGCCGTCGTCCTTGGCCCACACCATCCGACTGATGGCCGGGCACGAACTCGTCACCGAGGGCTTCGCGCCGGGGCAGGTCGGCTCGTCGGCGATGCCGCACAAGATGAACACCCGGAGTTGTGAACGGGTCAACGGACTGCAGGTGGTGCTGCGTGGTTACGGCTCCATGGCCGCCGAACTGGCCGGTGCGCAGTGGAACGAGGGCGACGTGTTCTGTTCGGTGGTCCGCCGAGTCGCGTTGCCCGACAGCTTCTTTGCCGTCGACGGGCAGATCGAGACCTTCCTGACGGTGCTCGACGAATTCGGCGCCTACCCCGCGGTGATCCAGCGCGAACTGGATCGCTACCTGCCGTTCCTGGCCACCACCAAGGTGCTGATCGCTGCCGTGCGGGCCGGCATGGGCCGTGAGGCCGCCCATCACGTGATCCGCGAACACGCGGTGGCGACGGCACTGGCGATGCGGGAGCGCGGCGCCGAACCTGATCTGCTCGACCGGTTGGCCGCCGACGAGCGGCTGCCGCTGGACCGGGCCGCGCTGGACGCCGCGTTGGCCGACAAGAAGGCGTTCACGGGCGCCGCCGGGGACCAGGTGGACGCGGTCGCCGCGGCGGTGGAGGAATTGGTGGGCCGCTACCCCGATGCGGCCAAGTACGCGCCCGGGGCGATCCTGTGACCCTCGCCGGTGCGCTCTCGGGCATCGACTTCACCGATCTGGACAACTTCGCCAACGGGTTTCCGCACGACCTGTTCGCCGTCCATCGGCGCGAAGCGCCGGTGTACTGGCACGAGGCGACCGACAACACCCCCGACGGGGAGGGCTTCTGGTCCGTCGCCGCGTACGCGGAAACGCTTGCGGTGTTGAAGGATCCGGCGACCTTCTCCTCGGTGACGGGCGGCCGGCGGCCCTTCGGGGGCACGCTGTTGCAGGACCTGGCCATCGCGGGCCAGGTGCTCAACATGATGGACGACCCGCGGCATTCGCAGATCCGGCGGCTCGTCAGCTCCGGACTGACGCCGCGGATGATCCGCCGCGTCGAGGACGACCTGCGCGCCCGGGCGCGCCGCCTGCTGGACGCGGTGGCCCCGGGTGAGCCGTTCGACTTTCTGGTCGACATCGCCGCCGAGCTGCCGATGCAGATGATCTGCATCCTGCTGGGAGTGCCGGAGTCCGAACGGCATTGGCTGTTCGAGGCCATCGAGCCGCAGTTCGACTTCGGCGGCTCGCGCAAGGCCTCCCTGTCGCAGTTGTCGGTCTCGGAAAAAACCGCTGAGGCCGGGTCGCGGATGTACGCCTACGGTCAGGAACTCATCGCGTCCAAGCGGGAGAAGCCGACCGACGACATGCTGTCCGTCGTGGCGAACGCCGATGTCGATGCGGCGGATGGGCCGGCGCTGTCCGACCTCGAGTTGTACCTGTTCTTCAGCCTGCTGTTCAGCGCGGGCGCGGAGACGACGCGCAACGCGGTCGCGGGCGGGCTGCTCGCCCTGGCCGAGCACCCGCGGCAGATGCGGACGCTGCGTGCGGATCTCGGGGCGCTGCCCACGGCCGTCGAGGAGATGGTGCGGTGGACGTCGCCCTCGCCGTCGAAGCGACGCACCGCCACCCGTGACGTCACGCTCGGTGGGCAGCGCATCGAAGCCGGCCAGAAGGTGCAGATCTGGGAGGGCTCGGCGAACCGCGACGCCCACGCGTTCGACCGGCCCGACGAGTTCGATGTCGCCCGAAAGCCCAACCCGCACCTGGGGTTTGGTCAGGGCGTGCACTACTGCCTGGGCGCCAACCTGGCCCGCCTGGAGCTGCGGGTGTTGTTCGAGGAACTGCTGTCGCGGTTTTCCGCCGTGCGGGTGGTGCGGCCCGTCGAGTGGACGCGCAGCAACCGGCACACCGGCATCCGGCACCTCGTCGTGGAACTGCGCGAGGAAGCGTGACCCCCCGGCTCGCCCATGTCGAGCCGCCGCCGCGCCCGGGCGGGACTACCTTTGGCGGTGTGACGGATCGCCAAGAACGCGCAATGTCCTTCGGGTCGGTCGCCGAGGACTACGACGAACTGCGGCCGGAGGCCCCGCGGGAGGCGGTGGACTGGCTGATTCCTGACGGTTGTGAGGTGGCCGTCGACGTGGGTGCGGGCACCGGGCTGTTCACCCGCAGGCTGGTGAGCCGGGTCGCCCGGGTGGTCGCGGTCGAGCCCGACGCACGGATGCGCAAGGTGCTCACCGACCGCACCAACGGCGTGCGTGTCGTTGAGGGTCGCGGCGAATCCATCCCGCTGCCCGACGCCTCGGCCGACGCCGTGTTCGTCTCGTCGGCGTGGCACTGGATGGACGCGGACCGCGCGGTCCCGGAGATCGGCCGGGTGCTGCGCGACGGGGGCCGGTTCGGCCTGATCTGGACCAGCCGGGACCGCGATGTGGACTGGGTCCGTGACCTCGAGCGCCTGCCCGGCCAGGAACCTTGCGAGGCGGGCTCGGCCGAGCGTTTCCGGCAGCGCCTGCATTTCGACCTTCCGGAACCGCGGATCTTCGACAACGTCGCACGCGAGATGTTCCGATTCGTGCGCACCATGAGCGCCGACGACGTCGTCGCGATGCTCGGGACCTACAGCAGGGCGATCGTCGCTTCGGAAGCCGACCGCGCGGAGGGGCTGGCCCACGCGCGCGCCACCCTGGCGGCGCGCTTCCCCGGCGCCGACGCGATCGACGTGCCGATGCGTGCGTGGTGTTGGCGAGCCGACCGGCTCGCCCGCGAAGGCTGAGGTTCCCGCGGCGCGGCGTCGGCCGCCTACCCGGCGCGCAGCCTGATCCCGGCGGCGCGCAGCTCCAGCAGGGCGAGCGCGCGGATGGTGAGGGGATCGTCACGGCGCCACCCGCCGACCGGGTCCGCAATGGCGGCAGTCAGCTTGCGCGGCGACCGGTTCGTCAGTGCGCGCAGCGCCAGCAGCTGCTCGCCGGCCGCGGTGGCGGCCAGGGCGGACACCGTCCATTTGCGCCGAAAAAACCGCAGCCGCAGGAAAAGCCACGGGGCGGTGACCACGAGGATGGGCGGCGAGGCGACCGCCATGGCGAGCAGTACCGCCAGCCAGCTCGCGGTCGTATCGAGGCTGTGCCCGGCGCCCGCGATGTCCAGGGCGCTCTGGCTCGCCGAGGTGAGCGGCTTGCTCACCGCGTCCCCGAGGAGCGGGATGTGCTGCGCGCCGTGACCCGCCGATTCCAGGTTGCCCGCGATGCCGTGCGCGCCGCTCTCGACCTGCCTACCGGCCTCGGCGATGGTGGCGATCGCGTCGTGCACGGCCGCGCCGACGACCAACCACAGCGCCGTCCACACCACGACGATGAAATCGCTCAACAGCTGGACCAACAACCGGCCGGGTCGGGTGGAGTAGGGCAAATAGCGCGATATCCGCGATGTCATAGCCCTCATACCAGCACAGGGCCGGGGGTGCGGCGCCGGATAGGCTGGCCCGATGCGTCCCGCACTGTCCGACTACGAGCACCTGGCCAGCGGCAAGGTCCGTGAGATCTACCGCGTCGACGACGAGCACCTGCTGCTGGTCGCTTCCGACCGGATCTCTGCCTACGACTACGTGCTGGACAGCACCATCCCGGACAAGGGGCGCATCCTGACCGCGATGAGCGTCTTCTTCTTCGGCCTCATCTCAGGTCTTACGGAGACCCCGAATCACCTGGCCGGGCCGGCGGACGATCCCCGCATCCCCGACGAGGTGCTCGGCCGCGCGCTGGTGGTGCGCCGACTGGAGATGCTGCCGGTGGAATGCGTTGCCCGCGGCTACCTCACCGGCTCGGGGCTGCTGGACTATCAGGCCACCGGGAAAGTCTGCGGCATCGCGTTGCCGCCGGGGCTGGTCGAGGCCAGCCGGTTCGCCGAGCCGTTGTTCACCCCGGCGACGAAGGCGGCGCTGGGCGACCACGACGAGAACATCTCGTTCGACCGGGTCGTCGAACTGGTGGGCGCGGCACGCGCCGACGAACTGCGCGACCAGACGCTCACGATCTACGTTCACGCCGCCGGCCACGCGCTGACGAAAGGAATCATCATCGCGGACACCAAGTTCGAGTTCGGCACCGATCCCGACGGCAATTTGCTGCTGGCCGACGAGATCTTCACACCGGATTCGTCCCGGTACTGGCCGGCCGAGGACTACCGGCCCGGCGTCGTGCAGGCCAGCTTCGACAAGCAGTTCGTCCGCAACTGGCTGACCGGCCCCGAATCCGGCTGGGACCGGCACGGCTCGCTACCCCCGCCGCCCCTGCCCGCCGACATCATCGAGGCCACTCGGAATCGTTACATCGAGGCCTACGAACGAATCTCCGGCCTGAGCTTCGGCGACTGGATCGGACCCGGCGCATGAGCCAGGCGCCGTCCGGTACCCCCGCCCCGCCCGTCGCCAAGCGGGTGGAAACGCGGCGCGAGCACCACGGTGACGTCTTCGTCGACCCCTATGAGTGGCTGCGCGCGAAGGGCGACCCGGAGGTCATCGCCCATCTCGAGGCCGAGAACGACTACGTCGACAAGATGACCGCCCATCTCGAACCCTTGCGGCAGAAGATCTTCGACGAGATCAAGGCGCGCACCAAGGAAACCGATCTGTCGGTACCGACCCGTCAGGGCGACTGGTGGTATTACGCCCGCACCTTCGAGGGGAAGCAGTACCGCGTCCAGTGTCGTTGTCCGGTCGCCGATCCCGACGACTGGAGCCCTCCGGTCCTGGAGGAGGACACCGAGATCCCCGGCGAGCAAGTGATGCTCGACTCCAACGCCGAGGCCGAGGGCCACGAATTCTTCGCGCTCGGTGCTGCCCGGCTCAGCCTGGACGGCAACCTGCTGGCCTATTCTGTCGACACGGTCGGCGACGAACGCTACACGCTTCGGTTCAAGGACCTGCGCACCGGCGAGCTGTTCCCCGACGAGATCGCCGACATTGCCGCGGGCGCGACGTGGGCGGCCGACAACCGCACCGTGTACTACCTGACCCTGGACGCGGCCCACCGCCCCGACAAGGTGTGGCGGTACCGGCTGGGGTCCGGCGAGCCGTCGGAGCTGGTGTACCACGAGGAGGACGAACGGTTTTGGCTCGGCGTCGGGCTCACCCGGAGCGACTCCTACGTCCTCATCGCGTCGGGATCCTCCATCACCTCCGAGTACCGTTACGCGGAGGCGGCCGATGCTGACGCACAGTTCACCGTCGTCCTACCCAGGCGCGACGGTGTGGAGTACGCCGTGGAACACGCGGTGGTCGGCGGCGAGGACCGCTTCCTGATCTTGCACAACGACGGTGCGGTGAACTTCACGCTCACCGAGGCGCCGGTCAGCGATCCGACGCGGCAGCGCACGCTGATCCCGCATCGTGACGATGTTCGCCTCGACGGGGTGGACGCTTTCGCCGGCCACCTGGTCGTCAGTTATCGCCGCGCGGCGTTGCCGCGAATCCAACTGTGGCCCATCGAGTCCGGCGGCTACGGCGAGCCGCGAGAGATCTCGTTCGACTCCGAACTGATGTCGGCCGGCGTCGGCTGGAATCCGGTGTGGGATGCCCCCAAACTCCGGATCGCCGCGGGGTCGCTCGCCACGCCCGCACGGATCTACGACGTCGACTTCGCGACCGGCGAGCGCACGCTGCTGCGTGAGCAGCCCGTCCTCGGGGGATACCGGCCCGAAGACTATGTCGAACGGCGGGACTGGGCGCTCGCCGACGACGGGACCCGGATTCCGTTGTCGATCGTGCATCGCGCCGGAATCGAATTCCCGGCTCCGACACTCCTTTACGGTTACGGCGCATACGAGATCTGCACCGACCCGAGCTTCTCGATCGCCCGGCTGTCGCTGCTGGACCGGGGCATGGTGTTCGTCATCGCTCACATCCGGGGTGGTGGTGAGATGGGCCGGTTGTGGTACGAGAACGGCAAGCTGCTCGCGAAGAAGAACACGTTCACCGACTTCGTTGCTGCGGCAAGGCATTTGGTCGACTCAGGGGTCACCCGCCCGCACCGGCTCGTGGCGCTGGGCGGCAGTGCGGGCGGACTGCTGGTCGGTGCGGTGGCCAACCTGGCGCCGGACCTGTTCGCCGGCATCCTCGCGCAGGTGCCGTTCGTCGACCCGCTGACCACGATCCTGGACCCGTCGCTGCCGTTGACCGTCACAGAATGGGACGAGTGGGGAAACCCGCTGAGCGACAAAGACGTCTACGGCTACATGAAGTCGTATTCGCCGTACGAGAACGTCGCCGCAAGGCCGTATCCGGAAATCCTGGCCATGACGTCTCTGAACGACACCCGGGTCTACTACGTGGAACCCGCCAAGTGGGTGGCGGCCCTGCGGCACGCCAACGCGGATGGTAAACCGATCCTGTTGAAGACCCAGATGAACGCGGGCCATGGTGGGGTCAGCGGCCGCTACAAAGCCTGGCAGGAAACCGCGTTCCAGTACGCCTGGCTGCTGGCCGTTGCCGATCCGGACCGCTACGGCGCCCCGCGAGACGGCGATCCGCGCGGATAACTATTCCATCTCCGCCGGGCTGGTCGGCTTCTTCGGCAAGAACGATGCCGGGATGATGGTGAACACCACCAGCGCAACGGCGACCACGAATACCGCCGTGTAGGCGTGGGAAAGGTCGTGCAGCACCTCGGCGGAGAATCCGGGCGCCAGCGACTGCCGGGGCAGCGCGGCCTGGTCGACCGGCGTCCCGCTCGCGGCGGCCTTCTGCTGCAGGGCGGCAACTTTGTTGGCCGCCGTGATGCTTTCGCTGCGGTTGAACTGGTTGGTCAGGATCATCGACATCAAGGCGGTCCCCATCGAGCCGCCCACCTGCTGGCCGACGGTTATCAGCGTGGTGCCCCGGGCGATCTGGTGCGGCGCCAGCGCCTGCACCGACGCCACGGAGAGCGGCATCATCGTGCAGCCCATCCCCAGACCCGTGATCGTCAAGGCCACCAACAGGGTGGGCAGGTAATCGGCCTGCTTGGCGACGCCGAAGGCGAAGGCGCCCAGGCCGGCCGTGATCAGTGCGATGCCGACGAGCACGATCTTGCCCGGGCCGCGCCGATCCACGAAGGGCCCGGCCAACCGCATGGTGAGCATGGCGCCGAGCCCCTGGGGGATCATGTGCACGCCGGCCTGCATCGGCGTGTTATGGCGCACCTGCTGGAAGTAGCTCGGCAGCAGCAGGCAGGCGCCGAAAAACGCGATGGCGAAGATCAGCATGGTCACGTTGGCCTGGGTGAGCACGGGGTTCCTGAACAACCGCAGGTCGATGAGGGGGTGATCGGTGCGATGCCAGGCGTGTGCGACGAACGCCGCGATCAGCGCCAGGCCGACTACCGCCGGGATCAGCACGTATCGATCGGCCACGGTCCCGCGGCCCGGGATCGAGGACATCGCGAACAGAAAGGTCGCCAGGCCGGGCGACAGCAGCAGCACGCCGACAACGTCGAACGTCTCCGAGCGGGCCGGGTGGTCCCTAGGGAACACCACCGCCGCAAGGATCAGCGTGAGGACCCCGAACGGCAGGTTGATCAGGAAGATCCATCTCCAACTGGAGGTATCGATGAGCCACCCGCCGAGGATGGGGCCGCCGATCGGGGCGAGCAGCATCGGGATGCTGAGGATCGACATCAGCCGGCCCAGCCGCCGGGGGCCGGCCTCGCGCGTCAAGATCATGAAGCCGAGCGGCCACAGCATCCCGCCACCGATGCCCTGGACTACCCGGAACACGATGAGTGACAGGATGTCCCACGCCAACGCGCACAGCAAGGAACCCAGCGTGAAGGCCACCACCGAGCCGATGAAGAGCCGTTTGGTGCCGAACCGGTCGGCCGCCCAGCCGGTGATGGGAATGACGGTGGCCAGAGCCAGGGTGTAGCCCGTCATCGTCCAGCCGACCACGGCCTGCGACGAGTCGAACTGCTGGATGAACGTGCGTTGCGCGACGCTGACGACGGTGACGTCCAGGATCGCCATCACGGTGGCCAAAATGCAGACGCCGGAGATCCGCAGCAGTCCGGCGTCGAGCCGGTCGGGGTACGCCGAATCGCCCTGCTGCTCGGTGTGGGCGGCGGACGGCGTGGTATCGGCCGCTGCGGCGGGGGCCTTCTCCATTGTGTTGGTTAGCATATCGAACCGATCGCCCGATCCTGCGCCGGTCGGCGTTTGCTGGGTGGGGTGTTCGCCGGTTAGTCGGAGCAATGAAGCGCCGCCCGTGAGCGCGGTCGTTTGCCCGCCGCTGACCTTGTGGTATGTACGCCTGCCGTCTGCGTGTCCTTCACCGTTCCGAAACCTGCGATCGGCAAACTGCCGGTGTGTCTGGAAAATTGATCGTCTCGGTCTCCGGGATTGGCGAACGCACCCTGGGCGACGTCGAGGCGTTCTGCGCACAAATGGACGCCCGCAACGTCCCCGTGTCGTTGCTGGTTGCTCCCCGACTCAAAGCTGACTACCGGCTCGACCGCGACCCGAGGACCGTCGAGTGGCTGACCGCCCGGCGCGCCGGCGGCGACGCCATCGTGCTGCACGGCTTCGACGACCCCGCGACCAAGAAGCGGCGTGGCGAGTTCGCCGTCCTGCGCGCACACGAGGCCAACCTGCGGCTGATGGGCGCCGACCGCGTGCTCGAGCACCTGGGACTTCGCACCCGCCTGTTCGCGGCCCCGGGTTGGGTGGTGTCACCTGGCGTGGTGAAAGCATTGCCGCAGAATGGGTTTCGTCTGCTCGCCGATCTGCATGGGATCACCGACCTGGTCCGGCACGACACCGTGCGCACCCGCGTGCTGGGTATCGGGGAGGGCTTCCTGACCGAGCCGTGGTGGTGCCGCATGGTGGTCCTGTCCGCCGAGCGGATCGCGCGGCGCGGCGGCGTGGTGCGGGTCGCTGTGGCCGCCCGGCAATTGCGCAAGCCGGGGCCGCTGCAGGCCATGCTGGACTCGGTTGACCTGGCGCTGATGCATGGGTGCACACCCGCGGTGTACAGCTGGCGGTCCGACAAAGCGATCCTCGACGCCGCCTGACCCGACGTCCGGCTGGGCAGCCAGGACCGGGCACTACCCTGTGCGACATGAGCGATTCTTCGGCCGCGAGCTTCGCCGCTGACGTGATCATCGTCGGGGCCGGCTTGTCGGGCTTGGTGGCCGCGTGCGAGCTGGTCGACCGCGGGCTGCGCGTGTTGATCGTCGACCAGGAGAGCAGCGCGAACCTGGGCGGCCAGGCGTTCTGGTCATTCGGTGGCCTGTTCTTCGTGGACAGTCCGGAGCAGCGCCGCCTGGGCATCCGGGACAGCCACGAGCTCGCGCTGCAGGACTGGCTGGGCACCGCGGCCTTCGACCGCCCCGAGGACTTCTGGCCACGCCAATGGGCGCACGCATATGTCGATTTCGCGGCCGGAGAGAAGCGCAGTTGGCTCCGCGACCGGGGCCTCAAGATCTTCCCGCTGGTCGGCTGGGCCGAGCGGGGCGGCTACGACGCTCAGGGGCACGGCAACTCGGTGCCGCGCTTCCACATCACCTGGGGCACCGGGCCTGCGCTGGTGGACATCTTCGCCCGGCAGTTGCTTGACCGCTCGACCGTGCGCTTCGCGCACCGCCACCAGGTCGATGAGCTGATCCTGGAGGGTAGTGCGGGCGGCGCGGTCACGGGGGTGCGGGGGACGGTGCTCGAGCCCTCGGCCGCGCCCCGCGGGGTGCCGTCATCGCGAAACGCCGTGGGGCAGTTCGAGTTCCGTGCCTCCGCTGTGATCGTCACCAGCGGTGGCATCGGCGGCAACCACGACCTGGTGCGAAAGAACTGGCCCGAACGGATGGGTCGCGTCCCGCAGCAGCTGCTGAGCGGGGTGCCGGCGCACGTCGACGGTCGGATGATCGCGATCTCGCAGCAGGCCGGTGCGCGGGTGATCAACCCCGACCGGATGTGGCATTACACCGAGGGCATCACGAACTACGACCCGATCTGGCCGTTGCACGGCATCCGGATCATCCCGGGCCCGTCGTCGCTGTGGCTCGATGCGGCCGGCAGGCGGCTGCCCGTCCCGCTGTATCCCGGTTTCGACACCCTCGGCACCTTGGAATACATCACCAAATCGGGGTACGACTACACCTGGTTCCTCTTGAATGCGAAGATCATCGAGAAGGAATTCGCGCTCTCCGGCCAGGAGCAGAACCCGGACCTGACCGGGCAGAGCGTCCGCGAGCTGGTGCGGAACCGGGTGAGCTCGGGGCCTCCCGCGCCGGTGCAGGCCTTCATCGACCGCGGCGTCGACTTCGTGAGCGCAAATTCGTTGCGCGAGTTGGTGACCGGGATGAACAAGCTGCCGGACGTGGAGCCCCTTGACTACGCCACGGTGGAGGCCGAGGTCACCGCCCGCGACCGGGAGGTGGCCAACAAGTTCAGCAAGGACGGGCAGATCACCGCGATCCGCGCCGCCCGCGGCTATCTCGGCGATCGGCTCGGCCGGGTGGTCGCACCGCACCGGCTGACCGATCCCAAGGCTGGCCCGCTGATCGCGGTTAAACTGCACATCCTGACGCGGAAAACCCTGGGCGGCATCGAGACCGATCTCAGCGGTCGGGTGCTGACCGGTGACGGCACCCCGCTGAGCGGTCTGTACGCGGCCGGCGAGGTCGCCGGATTTGGCGGGGGCGGCGTGCACGGCTACCGCGCCCTCGAAGGCACCTTCCTCGGGGGTTGCATCTTTTCCGGGCGCGCGGCGGGCCGCGGCGCCGCCGACGACATCACCTAAAGGCCGGTGGGCGTGCCTGTCGCTCGCGGTCAGAAGGTGACCGCGTCCTCCTCCGGAAGCACCTGGAAGTCGGTGCTCGTCATCTCACTGAGCCGACCGTAGTACAGGCCGCGGCCCTCGGGGGCGATGATCCCCTGGTGGATCGGCACCGCGTGCTGCGGCGCCACCGCGCGCAGGTAGTCGACGGCCTCGGAGATCTTCATCCACGGGGCCGCCGCCGGCGTCGCCAACACGTCCACCGGCTCGTCGGGAACGAAGAACGCGTCACCCGGATGCATGAACCTCGCGGGATGTTCCCCGTCGCCCACCAGGTACGAAATGTTCTCGATCACAGGGATTTCGGGGTGAATGACCGCGTGCTTGCCGCCGAGGGCCCGAACGGTCAGCCCGCCGATCCGCAGTTGGTCGCCGACGCGCACCTCCCGACACGGCTCGCCGAGCTGCGCAGTGGTCTGCGGATCCGCGTATAGGGCGGCGTCGGGGTTCCCTTCGAGCAACGACGGCAACCGCGTGCCGTCGACGTGGTCCGGGTGCTGGTGGGTGATGATGATGGCGGTCAGGCCGGTGATGCCCTCGAAACCGTGCGAGAACATACCGGGATCAAAAAGCAAGCGGGTGTTGTCGAACTCGGCGAGTAGGCAGGAATGGCCGAAATGCGTCAGCTGCATGTCTACGATTGTGCCTCGACGGAGGTTGATGCCGATGCGGGTGATCCTGGCGATTCTGGTCGCCGGCGGCCTCACGGTGGCCCTCGTCGTCGCGGTGCCCACCCACGCGGAACCCCAGACCTGCCCGCCCATCTGCGACCAGATCCCGGATACCGCATGGATCCACCCGCATGCGGTGCCGCTGGACTCGGCCTACAACTGGCCTACGCTCCCCGGCATCGCGGTGCCGCTGACGGGGGCCGCGGCCGCGCCGCGATTCCGGTTCGAGGATCTGTGCGCCACCCCGCCACGGCCGCAGGACCCCCGCGACTTCGCGGTCGCGGCGCGCGCGACGGTGGCCCACCCCGACGGCCAGTGGCAGTTGCAGGCCCAGATTCTGCACTGGCGCGGCGATACGGCGAGCGGCGGTGCGATCGCGGCTTCGGTGTTCAGCAGCGCCCTCGCCGCGTTGCGCGCCTGCCAGGAGCGGGTGCCGCAGCAGTCCCCCTCGATCACCAGCGACGCACCCAACCGCGCGGCCGCGGTGATCAGCGGCCCCATCGTCGTGCACACTTATCTGCTCGCCCACGTGGCGAGCAGCACGGTCAGCGAGCTCACCCTGTGGTCGACGGGTCCGCCGCAGGTCGCGTGGCCGGCGCTGGCCGACGACCCGGTCCTGGATGCCATGACCGCGCCGCTGTGTGACGCCTACATCGCCTCGTGCCCGTGAGCCCCTCTCGCAGGTGGGGGCCGGTAGAGTGGCTGCGGGACAGAGCAGAGGAGGAACGCCGGTGACCCGGGTGGTCGTTAACGTGATGCCCAAGGCGGAGATTCTCGACCCGCAGGGTCAGGCGATCGTCGGCGCGCTCGGCCGGCTGGGTCACCCGGGAATCTCGGAAGTGCGGCAGGGCAAGAGGTTTGAACTCGAGGTGGACGACACGGTCGACGACTCGGCGCTCGCCGAGATCGCGGAGTCGCTCCTGGCGAACACTGTGATCGAGGACTGGACGATCAGCCGGGAATCCGAGTGACTGCCCGTATCGGCGTCATCACTTTCCCGGGGACGCTCGATGACGTCGACGCGGCGCGTGCGGCGCGGCGGGTCGGGGCCGAGCCGGTCAGCCTGTGGCACGCTGACGCCGACCTCCGGGGCGTCGACGCCGTGGTGGTACCCGGCGGTTTCTCCTACGGCGACTACCTGCGCGCCGGAGCGATCGCCAAGTTCGCCCCCGTGATGGCCGAGGTCGTCGACGCCGCGCGAGGAGGCATGCCGGTACTGGGAATCTGCAACGGTTTTCAGGTGCTGTGCGAGGCGGGCCTGCTGCCCGGGGCCCTCACCCGGAACGCGGGGCTGCACTTCGTCTGCCGGGATGTGTGGCTGCGGGTCGCCTCGACCTCGACGGCGTGGACGTCCCGCTTCGAGCCCGATGCCGACCTGCTGGTTCCGTTGAAGTCCGGTGAGGGTCGTTACGTGGCCCCGGTCGAGGTGCTCGACCGGCTCGAAGGGGAGGGCCGCGTGGTGTTCCGTTACCACGAGAACATCAACGGCTCGCTGCGGGACATCGCCGGTATCAGCTCCGCCAACGGCCGTGTCGTCGGGCTCATGCCCCATCCCGAGCACGCCATCGAGGCGCTGACCGGCCCGTCCGACGACGGACTGGGCCTGTTCTACTCGGCGCTGGACGCGGTGCTCGCGGCCTGAGTGGCCGGAGCGCTCAGCTGGCGTCTTGCAGCAACGGCTGCGCCGGTAACTCGGCGACCGGGGTCAGCTGACCGAAGAGGTCGATCGCGTCGGCGATCACGGCGTCGACGAAGGAGGCGAAATCCTCGAAGGAGCCGCCTCCCCGTATCCACTGAGACCTGCGCGCCAGCAAGCCGATTCGCTGCGGATCCGTCGAGTCGTGCACCAGCGCGGTGACCTCCCGGTTCCCGCAGTTCCACGTGTCCGCGAAGTGCGTCAGCCAGGACCGCTCCGCGGCCGGAAAGAACGATGCCGGGGCGACTCGGACGATCAGCATGTCACCGTGCGGGGGCGAGATTTCAAGGTGGACGTGCAGCCGGCGGGGCCGGGTATTGGCGACGTAAAAGAAATCGCCATCGTGGTGGCCCCGGAAATACCGGCTGCCACGGGTCTGGAGATAGCGTTCGATCAGGTTGGCGCCCGAGGGCTCACTCGTCATGAAATCATCTTCGGGCCAGTGACTTTGCGCACGCTTTGAGCCAGGCGATGCGTGAGCAAAGAATCGGTTGAGAATTTGCTGAGCGACCCCAGCGGCAGCCCCAGGGCGCCCGCCACCTCGAGGGAGGCACCGGCCGCGTGTTTTTCGTGCTTGGCACCGGCGATCCGAACGCCGAGCCGCCGTTCCCACATCATGGCCGCTGTTCCACATCATGGCCGTGCTTTCCATCGCGTGGGTGGTTTTGGCGCCGGGTGCCTTCGATGTCAACGGCTCGGCGGCGTCGCCCAATCCCGGCGGAAAGTACGCCGTGAGCAATGCCAGGGGCAGGTCCCCGTCGCGGAAACGCCGGTTGATGCACAGCACCTTCGAAGGGCCGAGGATGTCGGCCACCCATGGCGGCGCGTCGATGACCCGATGCGAAAGTACGTCAACCCGCGAGGAGATGCCTGAGCTCGCGAGCTCCTCGGTGATCGTGCATACCCCGGATCCGAGCCCTTGTTTCACGGGGTTGGCCACGAACGCGAACGGTGACTCGGCTCAGCCCCGACCGATCGATCAATTCGCAGTCCGCTGGGCAGGCGGCCGCCGCGGGGCGCCCGTTGCTTGACGATCGCCGCCTTGAGCGCTTCGGTCAGCTGGGTGCTCGCCGGAACGCTGCCGCGGCGTACCCGCAAGTCGACGGAGTCGAGGTCGAGTTCGGCAGCGGCCAATAAGTCGTATTAGAACGTCTTGTCAGCCGCCGCGGGAAATGGGGTCGGTGCGGTAGGGGTTGTACGACGAGGCCGCCGATCCCCGGCGGTCGCGGTGTAGCTCCGGGAGGGTGACGCAGTGGCGTTCGCGGTGGAACGGTTCGACCACATTGTGATCAATTGCAACGATGTCGAGGAGACGGCTGCGTGGTATGAGCGGGTGCTCGGGATGAGGCGCGAGACGTTCGGGCCGTCGGACCGGACCGCGCTGCGTTTCGGGGAACAGAAGATCAACCTGCGACCGGTCGGTGCCCTGGCTGACGATCCCGACTGGGTCACCGGCGTGGTCGAGGCGGCCGGCTCGGAAGACCTGTGCTTCATCACCCGCGCCAGCGCGCAGGAGGTCCATGCCCACCTGGTCGCACAAGGCGTCGAGATCGTCGCCGGACCGGTCACCAAGACCGGGGCCCTGGGCGCGATGACCTCGCACTACTGCCGGGACGTCGACGGGAATCTCGTCGAGATCGCAGTCTATTAATCGTCTCTCAGCGGGTACAACTCGGGCAGGTTGACCACGATCGCCTCCTGGCTGCTGCGCGCGATCACCACCTCCGCGGGGGTGGCCGCGGGGTTTTCCTCGCGGTGCGGCACGTACGGCGGGATGAAGACGTAGTCACCGGGAGCGGTGGAGATTCGCACTTCTCGGTCGCCGTCGTGAAAGACGAACTCCGGGTTGCCGCTGCGCACATAGATCGCGGTCTCCGAGTCGCCGTGATGGTGGTTCGACGACGCCGTCCCCGGCGACGCGTGTGTCTCGCCCATCCACAGCTTTTCCGCCCCGACCGTTTTGCCGCTCAACGCGGCGAAGCGGCGAAGACCTTCCGATTGGGCTGTGTCGGAACTGATCTCCGAGGCCTTGACGTGGTGAACTTGGTTGCGTGCGATTTGCGTTGTGTTGGTGTCGAAGTGGGGGTGGAATCCGTCGGATGCTGGCATGTATCAATTATCGCCCGGCGCATCCCGGTATGCCTCGAGCAGCCTCAGCCACAGCTCGCTGATCGTCGGGAAGCAGGGCACCGCGTGCCAGAGCCGGTCGAGGGGAACCTGGCCCACGACGGCGATCGTGGCCGAGTGCAGCAACTCGGTGACGCCTGGGCCGACCATGGTCATGCCGACCAAGCAGCCCCGATCCGGGTCGACCACCATCCGCGCCCTACCCGTGTACCCGTCGGCATAGAGCTTTGCGCCCATGACGGCGTCGCCGATCTCGATGTCCACCACCCGCACACGCAAGCCGGCCCGCTCGGCTTGTTCCGCCGTCATCCCCACCGCGGCGGCTTCCGGATCGGTGAAGAAGGCCTGCGGCACCGCGTAGTGATCGGCGGTCGTCGCGTGCGCTCCCCAGGGGGAGGTGTCCAGCGGGCCGCCCGCCGCCCGTGCGCCGATGGCCGCGCCTGCGATGCGACCCTGGTACTTGCCCTGATGCGTGAGCAGGGCCCGGTGGTTGACGTCGCCCGCGGCATAGAGCCAACCCCCGTCAACCGCCCGCACCCGGCAGGTGTCGTCAACGTCGAGCCAGCTGCCCGGGGCCAAGCCGACGGTGTCCAGCCCGATGTCATCGGTGAGCGGTGCCCGCCCCGTGGCGAAGAGCACCTCGTCGACTTGCAGTTCGGCGTCGCCGTCCAGTTCAAGTGTCACCGACTCGCCCGGTGGCCGCCGCAGCGCGCGGACCCCCGCCCCTACGCGCACGTCCACGCCCGCCTCGACGAGGCCGCGGCCGATCAGCTCACCCACGAACGGCTCCATGCGTGGCAGGAGGCCCGGGTTCCTGACCAGCAGGGTCACCTGTGAGCCCAGTCCCTGCCATGCGAAGGCCATTTCGACGCCGACACCGCCGCCGCCGACGACCGCGAGCCGCCCGGGTACAGCGCTCCTATCGGTTGCCTGGCGTCGCGCCGATTCCGCGCACCCAGTCGGCCTGGCCGCTGTCGTCCCAGTCGGTGACGTAGCGGTTGCGGCGGGTGAATACCCCAGCCGGGCTGAGGGACCCGGCCACTGCCTCGCGGGCACCGCCGATTCGGCGGGCGTCCGACAGCGCGATCACCGGACGCAACAGCGCCTTGCTGGGCACGCAGGCCCAGTACGAACATTCACCACCCACGAGCTCACGCTCCACCACGGCAACGGTGAGCCGTGCGGCACAAGCGCGTTCGGCGGCGTTCTGACCGACGGGCCCGGCGCCGAGAATAACCACGTCGAAGGCATTGTCTGCGGCCATTTTTCATCTTTCCGGTGTTGTTAGCGACGGGTACTGATGAGCCGTTCGGCCAGCTGCCGCAGGTCACTCACGACGAGGTCTGGCTGCGGCAGGCCACGCACCGGCAGCGGGGGATTGCCGGGCCGGGTGATCAGGGCGCCGCTGAAGCCGACGTTCTGCGCGCCGAGGGTGTCCCACACATGCGCGGCCACCATCATGCAATCCCGCGGCTCGGCGCCGATCCGCTCACACGCGTGCCGGTAGACCGCCGGTGCGGGCTTGAAAGCCTGGCAGGAGTCCACGGTCAGCTGTAGCTCGAAGAATTCGCCCAGCCCCGAGTGCTGCAGTGCCGTCGGACCGTCCGGATTGGGCGGCGAGTTGGTCAAGGTGGCGAGTCGAAAACCATCGTCGCGCAACGTAGTAAGACCATCCGCTACGTCGGGATGTGCCGGCATGGTGAGTAGGCCGGTCTTCAGGCGTTGGAGGTCGGCATCGGTGACGTCGACACGGTAGATGTCACCGAGCATGCGCAGCACGCCCTGGGCGAGGGTCGAGAAGGTGACGTAACTGTCCGCCAGCGTGACGGTCATCGAATACATGACGAGCTGAGCGAACCACTCGCGCAGTATTCGTTCATCGCCGAACAAGTCGCCGAACAGCGGTGCCAGCGACTCGATGTCGAGGAGGGTTTCGTTCACGTCGAAGACGAGGACGGAAGGCACGGTGTGAAGTCGAGTAGGGGTCGGCATGGTCAGCGCTCAGCTTTCGTTCAAAGACATCCGGACGCACGGCAAAGAGACGCCGCGCCCCCTGTGGCGGATCCGATTGGCCGGCCGGTATATATCGCTATCTCACTGCATGACGACAACCATTTTCCCGCCGGCCTCCCCCGACTCCATGGCCCGGTGCGCCTCCCGGATCTGGTCAAAACCGAAGACGCGCGACGGCTTTGCGTCGAGCCGGCCGGCGGCAACCTGCCGGGCAATGTCTTGCAGGGGCACATCGGAGAGCGGGAAGCCTGGAGTCCCGAACACAAAGCTGCCGAAGAAGTTGAGGTTCACCCCGCTGGCCATGCGCAGCAGCGGGTTGAAGTCGGCGATCGGCTCGAGTCCGCCCAGCCATCCCGCCAGGCAGGCGGTGCCACCGCGGCGAAGCATGTCGAGCGAATCGAGGATCGTGCTGTTCCCGACCAGGTCGAGCACCGCGTCGAGTTGCTTGGCTTCGGCGATGTGGGCAGCCAGGTCCGGCCTCTCCAGCTCGACGCGGGACGCGCCGAGGCCCTCTAGTTGCGCGATGCGCTTGGGGCTGCGGGTGGTCGCAATGACGTTGGCGCCGGCGGCGACCGCCATCTTCAGCGCGGCCTGGCCGAACGAGGAGGTCGCGCCGCGTAGCAGCAGCGTCTGTCCGGCCTGCAGGTCCAGGTTGCGGAACAGGCACGTCCAGGCCACGGCGTATGTTTCGGGCAACGCCGCCAGGACCGACCATGGCAGATTGGATTCGATGAGCGCCACGTTGGCCGCGCGCACGCGTGTGTATGCGGCATAGCTGCCGTTGACCGTTCGGCCCAGGCCGCCCATCAGCGCCGCCACCTTGGCGCCGGTAGGGAATTCGCGGCTCGGGCACGACTCGACGATGCCGACGCATTCGATTCCGCTGACTTCGGCGGCCTCGGCCCATTCCCCCCGACGCATGTGCATCTCGGCGTGGTTGATTCCGAATCCCTTGACCTCGATCACGACTTCGCCGTCTCGGGGCAGCGGCTTGGGGATTTCGGTGTAGACCAGGTTGTCGAGCCCGCCGAACCCGTTCAGGACTATCGCCCGCATCGTTTCCCCACCGGGCTCCTCGCGGACCACGGTTGGCGCGGTGGGCGGCGGGCTGGATGCGCTCGTGGTCGACATCGTGTTTGTGCCTCTTCCCTCCGCTCGTCGGCGGGGCCCCGTGAATCCGCGGCTTTGTGCATGCGGTTCGAACAACGCGTACCTATCGCGTCGTGCCCTTTATTGGGCCATATAACCCATTATTATGGGCTGCTAGACCCATCCTTGTCCAGCTTCGGCATTGCCTTCATGACTTCGGGCGGCGCCTGACCGGCTTTCGCCGGGCGAAGGAGCGCACGTAGTCGACGGCGGCATCAACGGCCACCCGCATGGGTTCCGCGTCGTCGGTGGCATGGGTGAGTAAGGCGCCGCCCTGGTGTGCCACCACCAGTGACACAGCGAGGTGCCGAGGGTCTGCGTCGGGACGCAAGTCGCCACGGTCGCGCATTGCGGTCAGGCCGGTACGGAACAGATCGATCCACTCGTCGTACCCGGCTGACAGTTCCTCGTGGAATTCGTCGTCGGCCTCGATCAGCTCACCGGCCAGCGAACCGTAAACACAGCCGCCCACCCGGTAGACGGGGTCGATGGCGGCCACGCAGGCGTCGGCCCAGGCCTGCAGGTCGGCGAGGCTGTCGAGGCCGCGCAATTTCGGCTGGGTGTGAAACACCCGGACGTCCTGCCGGCGTGCGGCCACGACATGACGGGTCAACTCGCGCTTATCGCGAAAGTAATGCGAGATCTGCGACCCGCTCACCCGCGCCGCCCGCCGCACCTGGTCGATGCTGGTGTCGGCGACCCCACGGGCGAACATCAGACGAGCGGCGGCGTCAACGATGCGGGCCCGCGTCGCCAATCCCTTCCGGGTCAGTGGTAGATCCTCAGACATGTTGGCGCCGTTGGCCGATCATGGCTTGCTCGGTGACGCGCCGAGCGCGGGGCCGCCGGGCGGGGCGCGGGGCCCGCTCGGCGGGATCGGCGGCGAACATTCGCAGATAGTTCACGGCGAACCGAACGGCGTCCGCATGGGGCCACTCCGCCCGGTACGTGAAGGCCAGGGTGCCGCCACCCTGGTGGGCGCCGACGATCACCAAGGCCAGCCGGCGAGGGTCGGCACCCTTCACCAGGACGCCGCGATCCTTCATCCGCTCGATCGACTGCTCGAGCAGGTCGATCCACTGCCGGTACCCCTCGCCCAGCGTGGCGCGCGTCGCGTCGTCGGACTTGACCAGCTGCGCGGCGAGGGTGTGGTACGTCGGCGTGCCGCTGTATCCGATGCGTCGTAGATAGCGCATGTTGAGATCGATCCACCGCTCGAAGTCGTCGAACGACTCCAGGCCACCGAGGCGGGGCTGCCGGTGAAAGTGGAGAACCACACCGATTTGCCGCCTGATCACCGCGCGGATCAACGCGCCCTTGTCCGCGAAATAGTGGGCGAGCTGAGACCCGCTGACCGAGGCCGCCCGGCGCACATTCTCCATGCTTGCCGTCGACAGGCCGTCGTTGACGATCAGCTGGGCGGCGGCCTCCACGATCCGGTCGCGGGTGGCGCGCCCTTTGGCGGTCAACCGTTGTCCGTCACGACATTCAGGATGCGCCATCGCGCCAGGCTAACCCGCGGGCGACTCCGGTTATGGGATATCCAGCCCATTGGGGCCGCGCCGCGGACGTCCTATCCGGAGCCGGCGGGGAGCCGCCTGGCGAGGAAGTCGCGGATCCGCCGCGCCACCTCCGTCAAGGCGGACTCGAGCAGGAAGTGCCCGCCGTCGAGCAGATGGATCTCGGCATAGGGAAGGTCGTCGGCAAACGCCTCGGCACCGGCCGGACCGAAGATCTCGTCACCGCGACCCCACACCGCCAGCAGCGGCACTTGGGTGGCGCGGAAATACTCGTGCAGGCGCGGATACAGCGGGGCGTTGGTCGCATAGTCCCGCAGCAGCTTCAGCTGTATCAGGTCGTTGCCCGGCCGCGAAATCAGGGCGTAGTCGTGATGCCAGCACTCCGGGTCGATCAGCGTCTCGTCATCGACGCCCGTGAGGTACTGCCAACGGGTGGCCTCCAGCGTGAAGAACTGCCGCACCGCGGTTTCGGTGTCGACGGTCGGCTCGTTCTGGTAAGCGCGGACAATCTTCCAGAAGCTGTCCACGAATCCCGCGTCGTAGCCGTTGCCGTTTTGAGTGATGATCGCCGTGATCGCGGACGGTCGACGCAGCGCCAGCCGCCATCCGACCGGCGCGCCGTAGTCCTGCACGTAGATCGCGTAGCGTTCGACTCCCAGGGCCGCGAGCAGGCTCGCGGTCAGGTCGGTCAGCGCGTCGAAGCTGTAGTCGAACTCCGTGACGGGCGGCGCGTCGGAAAGCCCGAAGCCGAGATGGTCGGGCGCAATCACGTGGTAGCGGTCGGCGAGCGCGGGAATCAGGTGCCGAAACATGTACGAGCTGGTGGGGAACCCGTGCAACAGCACCAACGCGGGAGCGTCGGGACGGCCTGCTTCGCGGTAGAAGAGCCGATACCCGTCGATGACGGCGTAGCGATGGTGGACAGCGGGCATGAGATCCTCCTGGCGAAGCGCAATGGACAATCGAGCGCCATGCCGCGTTCGACGAGTGTTTTCCAACCCTGCCCCGCGTCTGCTGATTATGGGTTGTATGACCCAGTATGCACCGAATTGGGCCGCGCGCAACAGTCCTCGGTCGCGATACCGCCTTGGGAGGGTGCGCGGGTCATCGCGGCCGGCCGGGATCAACCCACGCTCGCTGATGCCTACGGACGCAGCGGGACCGCCACCGAGGTCGTCGACATCACCTTGAAGGTGGACGGGGGAGAGCCGCTGGTTTAAGCGTCCGGGCTGTCGCTGCCCCAGCCCGGAAGTTGGTCTTTCTGGAGCCGCCCAAGCAAGGCGCCGTTTTGCGGCCGATTCCCGACGTCGCCCCGGTCACCGAGGCGTGGGGCGGGACAATGTTGCTGCCATCGAATGCTGCTTTCAGGGGAGAAGTTCGCTTGCTCCCCCATGAGCAGCGGGCGCGGGCGATTGTGCCTACGGGGCTAGGCAGACCGACGCCTCGGCCGTGTAGCACAAGAACGTCAGGGTCTCCTGCAGGTATAGCTGCACCGTGTCGGCGTCGTGGTTGAGGTAACCGATGGCGACGTCGGTGCCCAGCTGCAGGTCGAAGTCTCCGCCGCGAGTGGTCAGCACGAAGGCGCCATCGATGGCCGGCGCCCAGATGATGTCCCCGTCGACCAGTCGGTTCAAGTGCTCGCGGATGGGATAACCATGGGCGGTGGTTTCGCTCACCTTCGTGTAGACGTCGGCGGCCAGCAGCACCGAATACGGGCCGTCGACACCGGCCAGGCGCAACCCCGTCAGCGCCTGGGAGATGGCGTCGGGCATGTCCCGTGGGTCCTCCGGCAGTGTCAGCGCCGGATTGGAGCTGCAGCTTCGGATGCCGTCGATGGACGCGGCGCCGTAGCCCTCGAAGATGGTCCGGTCCTCGACGAAGGCGAGCTTCTTCGCCGCGGCCTTGACCGGATCCCAGTCGGAGTCGTTGGCGCCTCGCTCCACGTTGTCGATTTCCGTTCGTGACAGGGTGAACGGAACACGCAGCCGCACAAGCGGTTTGCTCTCCCGCAGGTGGGCCACCACCCCGTCGGTGGGGGCGGCGACGTCTTGCAGGCGGCCCGTGCTGACCGCCGCGGTGACCGGGCCGCCGGGCCCACTGACGTCGACCACCCGGCGTCCGGCGATGTGGCGTTTGAACGTCCGAGTCGCCTCCAACTCGATTTCTTCCCAAGCGGCGTCGGTGATCGGGGCCAGGTCGCGATAGAGGTTGTTTTTCATCGGGCGGTTCCTTTCAGGCTGCCGATCGACAGTGAGCCTTCAACAGAAGCGGGGGTGGGTGTTGCCCCCTCCGCCGCGACGGGCAGGGGAGGCGGATCATCGAGGAAGTCGAGGGTGGGGGAGAAGAACAGGCCGCCGGTGACCGCCGTCGAGAAGTCCAGAATGCGGTCGGTGTTGCCGGGCGGATCACCGAAGAACATGTTCTCCAGCATTTGCTCGGTCACTTTCGGAGTGCGCGAGTAGCCGATGAAGTAGGTCCCGTACTCGCCCTTGCCGAGCTCGCCGAACGGCATGTTGTGCCGCACGATCTTGAGCTCGGTGCCGTCGTCGTCGGTGATGACGTTCAGCGCGATATGGGAGTTCGCAGGCTTGTCGTCGTCATCGAGTTCGAGGTTTTCCAGTTTGGTCCGGCCGATGACCAGTTCCTGTTCGGTGACCGACAGCGAATTCCAGGACGACAGGTTGTGCACGTACTTCTGCACGTGGACGTAGCAGGAGCCGGCGAAGTCGGGGTCGTCGTCACCGATCTGGGTGGCGCTGAGCGCCAGTGCGCCGTCGGGATTCTCGGTGCCGTCGACGAACCCCAATAGGTCGCGGTTGTCGAAGTAACGGAACCCGTGCACTTCGTCGACGACAGTGACCGCGCCTTCCATCGACCGGAGGATCCGGTCGGCCAGCTCGAAACAGACGTCCAGGCTCTCAGCGCGGATGTGGAACAACAGGTCTCCGGGCGTGGCGGGCCCGTGGTGGCACGGGCCGTTGAGCTCGACGAACCGGTGCAGTTCCCTGGGGCGTGGACCCGAGAACAGCCGGTCCCAGGCGTCGGATCCGATCGAGGTGATGGCCGACAGGCGCTTCGGCGGTTCGCGGAATCCGATCGCGCGCACCAGTCCGGATATGTCCGGCAGCGCGTCGTGGACAGCCTCCTCCCCGCCGTCGTCGATCGTGACCACGAGAAATATCGCGGCGGGCGTCAACGGCTCGAGGATGGGCTGTGGCTGAACCGGAGGCACTCTGCTGACCCTAGTGGGTATGGCCTGCGCGGCGACGGGGAGCGTCGGGAGCGGCGCGAGTGAGGAGCCGCGCGATGTGGCCTGCGCGGCGACGGGGAGCGTCGGGAGCGATGATGGTGGGCATGTCGGCCAGCGCCGCAGGTCTCTGCGAATTCATCGACGCGTCCCCATCCCCGTACCACGCTTGCGCGACGGTGGCCGCCCGGTTGGGCGCCGCCGGATATGCCGAACTCGGGGAAGCCGACCGTTGGCCGGAGAAACCCGGCCGGTACTTCATCGTCCGCTCCGGCTCCCTGATCGCCTGGAATTCCGACGGGCCCGATCGACCGTTCCGGATCGTCGGCGCGCACACCGACAGCCCCAACCTGCGGGTCAAACAGCACCCGGATCGGCTGGTCGCTGGCTGGCGGGTGGTGGCGCTCGAGCCGTATGGGGGAGCGTGGCTCAACTCCTGGCTGGACCGGGACCTCGGGATCAGCGGCCGCCTGTCCGTCCTCGACGGTGCGGGCCTCGCCCAGCGGCTGGTTCGGGTAGACGAGCCGATCCTGCGGGTGCCTCAGCTGGCCATCCACCTGGCGGAGGATCGCAAGTCGCTCACATTGGACCCGCAACGGCACGTCAACGCGGTCTGGGGCGTTGGCGCCCAAGCGGTTTCGTTTGTCGACTATGTCGCCGAACGTGCGGGCGTGGCACCGGCCGACGTGCTTGCGGCCGACCTCATGACGCACGATCTGACGCCGTCGACATTGGTTGGAAGCGACGCCAGCCTGGTGAGCGCCCCCCGGCTGGACAATCAGGCCAGCTGCTACGCCGGCATGGAGGCATTGTTGGCCGCCGAACCGCGGGGATTCCTGCCGGTGTTGGTGCTCTTCGACCACGAGGAAGTGGGGTCGTCCTCCGACCACGGTGCGCAGTCCAACCTGCTCAGCATGGTGCTGGAACGGATCGTCCTCGTCGCCGGCGGCAGCAGGGAGGACTATCTGCGGCGCCTGTCGTCCTCGCTGCTGGCCTCGGCGGACATGGCGCACGCCACCCACCCCAACTACCCGGAGCGGCACGAGCCGGGCCACCTGATCGAGGTCAATGCCGGGCCGGTACTCAAGGTGCACCCGAACCTGCGGTACGCCACCGACGGACCCACGGCCGCGGCGTTCGCGCTGGCCTGCCGGCAGGCCGGGGTCGGGTTGCAGCGTTACGAGCATCGCGCCGACCTGCCGTGCGGGTCGACGATCGGTCCGCTGGCTTCGGCGCGCACCGGCATACCCACCGTTGACGTGGGCGCCGCCCAGCTCGCCATGCACTCCGCCCGGGAATTGATGGGTGCGCACGACGTCGCAGCGTACTCGGCGGCGATGCGCGCTTTCCTCGCGCCGGCGTGAATCTCCGGCGTCGATGCTCGACGTGCGGTGAAACGCGACTGCCCGCCCGGGCGGGCCGGCAGCGACGCCGACGGCGCCCGCCTGCTCAGCGCCGGGTGGCCCCCTAGACTGTCTGCGTGACTGTCTCCGGGACGAGCGAGCGCACCCACGCGATCGACACCGTCGAGCACGCCGCCGCCACCCCCGAACAGCCGCAGCCCTACGGCGAGCTGGGCCTCAAAGAGGACGAGTACGAGCGGATCCGCGAGATCCTGGGCCGCAGGCCCACAGACACCGAGCTGGCGATGTACTCGGTGATGTGGAGCGAGCACTGCTCCTACAAATCCTCCAAGGTCCACCTGCGCTACTTCGGCGAGACCACCACCGACGAGATGCGCGCCGGCATGCTGGCGGGAATCGGCGAGAACGCCGGCGTCGTCGACATCGGGGACGGCTGGGCCGTCACGTTCAAGGTGGAATCGCACAACCACCCTTCCTATGTCGAGCCCTACCAGGGCGCCGCCACCGGCGTCGGCGGCATCGTGCGCGACATCATGGCCATGGGCGCGCGGCCCATCGCCGTGATGGACCAGCTGCGGTTCGGCGCGGCCGACGGCCCCGACACCCGTCGCGTGGTCGACGGTGTGGTCCGCGGCATCGGCGGCTATGGGAACTCGCTCGGGCTGCCCAACATCGGCGGCGAGACCGTGTTCGACGCCTGCTACGCCGGTAATCCTTTGGTGAATGCCTTGTGCGTCGGCGTATTACGACAGGAGGATCTGCACCTGGCGTTCGCCTCGGGCCGGGGCAACAAGATCATCCTGTTCGGCGCGCGGACGGGCCTGGACGGGATCGGCGGGGTCTCCGTGCTGGCGTCCGACACCTTCGACAGCACCGGGTCGCGCAAGAAGCTGCCCTCGGTCCAGGTGGGCGACCCGTTCATGGAGAAGGTGCTCATCGAGTGCTGCCTCGAGCTCTACGCGGGGGGCCTGGTGATCGGCATCCAGGACCTCGGTGGCGCTGGATTGGCCTGCGCCACATCAGAACTCGCGTCGGCCGGAGACGGCGGGATGGCGATTCGGCTCGACACCGTCCCGTTGCGGACGCAGGGGATGGCACCCGCGGAGGTCCTGTGCAGCGAGTCGCAGGAGCGGATGTGCGCGGTGGTATCGCCCGAGAACGTCGACGCTTTTATGGCGGTCTGCCGCAAATGGGACGTGCTGGCCACCGTGATCGGCGAGGTCGCCGAGGGTGACCGGCTCCAGATCACCTGGCACGGCGAGACCGTCGTCGACGTGCCGCCGAGGACCGTCGCACACGAGGGGCCGGTGTACCAACGGCCGGTTGCGCGACCCGAGTCGCAGGACGCCCTGAACGCGGCCCGGTCGACGAGCCTGCCGCGACCAAAAACCGGGGAGGAGCTGCGGGCGACCTTGCTTGCGCTGCTGGGCAGCCCGCATCTGTGCAGCAGCAAATTCATCACCGAGCAGTACGACCGATACGTCCGTGGCAACACCGTGCTGGCCGAGCACGCCGACGGCGGCGTGCTGCGCATCGACGAATCCACCGGGCGTGGAATCGCTTTGTCGACCGACGCGTCGGGTCGCTACACCTTGCTCGATCCCTACACCGGCGCCCAACTCGCCCTGGCCGAGGCGTACCGCAACGTGGCGGTCACCGGCGCCACGCCGGTCGCGGTGACCAACTGCCTCAATTTTGGCTCGCCCGAAGACCCCGGAGTGATGTGGCAGTTCCAGCAAGCGGTCCGGGGTCTGGCGGACGGCTGTGCGGCTCTTGGCATTCCGGTGACCGGCGGCAACGTCAGCTTCTACAACCAAACGGGCTCGGCGGCGATCATGCCGACGCCGGTTGTAGGCGTGCTCGGCGTGATCGACGACGTCGGCCGCCGGATTCCCACGGCCCTGGGCGGTGAGCCCGGTGAAACACTGATCCTGCTGGGCGACACCTACGACGAGTTCGACGGTTCCGTCTGGGCCCAGGTGACCGCCGACCATCTGGGCGGGCTGCCCCCGCGGGTCGACCTGGCGCGGGAAAAGCTCTTGGCCGAGGTGCTGACGGCGGCGTCGCGCGACGGCCTGGTGTCCGCCGCGCACGACCTGTCGGAGGGCGGGCTGGCCCAGGCCGTGGTCGAATCGGCCCTGGCGGGTGAAACGGGTTGCCGCCTCGTGCTTCCCGAGGGGGCCGATCCGTTCGTGACGTTGTTCTCCGAGTCCGCCGGCCGCGTGCTGGTGGCCGTGCCGCGGACCGAGGAAAGCCGATTTCGTTCCATGTGCGAGGCTCGCGGGCTGCCCGCGGTCCGAATCGGTGTCACAGACCAGGATTCGGACGCGCTCGAGGTCCAGGGGCTGTTCACCGTGCCGCTGTCCGAACTGCGCGAAACGTCCGAGGCGGTGCTCCCGCGATTCTTCGGATAGGACGGCTGCGGGCGCTGTTCCTGGCCGCCGCCCTGGTCGGGTGGAGCTTCGTCACGCCACGGCTTCCGACGGCGTTGCGGCTGGGGCTACAGGCGGGCGTCGGCGGGCTGCTGGTGCTGGCGACCCGGGCGGGGTTGGGCCTTCGGCCACCACGGTTGTGGGCGGGATTGCGGACGGGCTCGGCCGTGGGGGCGGCGGCGGTGGGTGCGGTCGCTGCGACGGCGTGGCTGCCGCCAGTCCGCGCGTCGATGGCCGCCCGCGCGACGCCGCCGTCGGCGCCGGGGTGGCTCCTGGTGCGGATACCGGTGGGCACGGTGTGGGCCGAGGAGGCCGCGTTTCGCGCGGCGCTGGCCGGCGTCGCCTCCCGTGCTTTCGGTCCCAATGGGGGAAAGGCGTTGCAGGCCATAGCTTTCGGTCTCTCTCATGTTACCGATGCGCGTTCGACGGGGGAGCCGGTGCTGCCCACCGTGCTGGTCACCGGAGGTGCGGGCTGGTTCTTCGCTTGGCTGGCCGAGCGTTCCGGCAGCCTCGCCGCGCCGATGCTGGCGCACCTGGCCATCAACGAGGCGGGTGCCGTCGCGACGCTGCTTGTGCGGCGTTATCGGTGCGCCACTTGAGGCTTGTGGCGCTTAGGGATTGATGGTGTAGTCACCCAGCTGCCGGCCCCACACGTAGTCGACCGCCAGCGGTGAGCCGAGTTCGAAGTGGTTGTAGGGGGCGATGCTGAAGCCGGTGTCCATCACCAGGAGCGGCGCCGGCCAAAGTTCCCGCGTGATGGTCTGCCAACAGCCCGGTCGCCCACCGGGCCCGCCGTGTGCGTTGATCCGCGGCAGGTTCTCCGGGTAGATGTAGGGGTTGGGCGCTCCGGCGATGGCGCCGGATGAGCGCGCTCCGAGCGAGTAGCCGTTGTTGCCCAGGTCGGCGTAGATCTTGGGGGCCACGTCGTGGAAATTGCGGATAGTGCAATAGACCTCGGGGCTGTACTCGTCGAGCAGTCGGCTGGTGCTGACCAGGTCGGCGGCCCCGCGCGTGAGGTAGGGCCCGCCACGGCCGGCGATCTCCGCGCCGGTGTTGCCCAACCCGGCCGCGGCCAGCAACGCCACGTCCAGGTCACGCTCCTGCCGGTGGAAAGCGCGCGCGGTGGTCACCGCGTTTGCCAGGGCGTCCCAGAGGTCCGGTGCCGCGTCGGCGTAGGTGTCGCCCAGGGCGGCGAGCAGTCGAACGTCGCCGCGGGCGCGGGGCAGTTGCGGGTTCACGTCATCAAGGATGGCGTCGCCGTTGACCAGCGAGGCGCCGAATCTGTCGCCCAGCCCGTCAAGCGCCTGAGCCGCCCCGCTGAGCGTTAGGTTCAGCTTGACGGGGTCGACCTTTTCGGCGATCTCGGTCAACGTCTCGAACAACGTGTTGAACTCGGTCGTCACCGAGGTCGCGTCGACGACCGTGGACGGCGTGACTGGTTGAGGCGACGGTTCGCTCGGCGAAGTCAACGCGACGTACTTGTTCCCGAACACGGTGGTGGCCTTGACGGCGGCCGCCACGTTGGCCGGAATCAGGTGGACGTACTTGGGGGTGACGTCCAGGAGCAGCTGGGCGGCGGGCTTGCCATCGCGGGTGATCTCCGAGATGGTCGCCACCCGGCCGATCTGTACCCCGTTGAAGGTGACCTTCGAGCCGGGGTCCATCACCAGGCCGGCGCGGCTCGCGACCATGGTCAGCCTGGTGCCCGGCGTGAACTCCCCCCGGAACTGGAGGTAGAGCACCGCCCCGACGAACCCCGTGATCACGATCGTCACGAGGCCGATGGTCTTGTGCGGTGGCCCGCGGCGCGGATCCATGCTTTTGAGACCCTAGGGTATGGCCGCCCGGGACAGAGCCGATCCGGCAAAGACGCGACAGGCCGTGTTGAGCGTCGCGGACTGGCTGCGCGACGAATCCCGCCCGGCGCCCGACCGGGGAACCCTGGCGACCGCGGTGCGTCTGACCGCGCGCACGCTGGCCGCGGCGGCGCCCGGCGCCAGCGTCGAAGTCCGCGTCCCGCCGTTCGTCGCGGTGCAGTGCATCGCCGGGCCCCGGCACACCCGCGGCACACCGCCCAATGTCGTCGAAACCGATCCCCGTACTTGGCTGCTGCTGGTCACCGGGATGTCGTCGGTCGCCGCGGCGAAAAACGCCGGTACGCTCACCCTTTCCGGCGCGCGGGCCGGTGAGATTGACCACTGGCTGCCCTTGTTCGATATCGGCTGAATGTAACCCTGAAGTGCACGTTCAGCCCCGCACGGGGAATTTTCGGCACCCAACACGCGCTGCCAATTCGGCGTGGCGCACACCGTGCCCGTAGACTCCATTACGTCACCAACCGTTCCCCAGGGAGCCGCCGAATCGTGACCGTCTCAGGACCAGAAGCAGCCGAGCAGGACCTGAACTCACCCCGCGAAGAGTGCGGTGTATTTGGGGTGTGGGCGCCGGGCGAGGAAGTCGCCAAGCTCACTTACTACGGCCTGTACGCGCTGCAACATCGCGGGCAGGAGGCGGCGGGCATCGCCGTCGCGGACGGATCGCAGGTGCTGGTCTTCAAGGACCTGGGCTTGGTGAGTCAGGTCTTCGACGAGCAGACCCTGGCCGCGATGCACGGCCACGTCGCCATCGGCCACTGCCGCTATTCCACCACGGGCGACACCACCTGGGAGAACGCCCAGCCGGTGTTCCGCAACACCGCCGCGGGTACCGGGGTGGCGCTGGGACACAACGGAAACCTCGTCAACACCGCCGAACTCGCCGCCCGCGCTCGTGACGCCGGGCTGATCGCCCGGCGCTGCCCCGCCCCGGCGACGACGGATTCCGACATCCTCGGTGCGCTCCTCGCGCACGGCGCCGCCGACTCGACGCTGGAACAGGCCGCGCTGGCGCTGCTGCCCACCGTGCGGGGGGCCTTCTGCTTAACCTTCATGGACGAGAACACGCTGTACGCGTGCCGCGATCCGCATGGCGTGCGGCCACTTTCGCTCGGTCGGTTGGATCGGGGCTGGGTGGTCGCGTCGGAGACGGCCGCGCTCGACATTGTCGGAGCCTCATTCGTCCGCGACATCGAGCCGGGCGAACTTCTCGCGATCGACGCCGACGGCGTGCGCTCCACGCGGTTCGCCAACCCCACCCCCAAGGGCTGCGTCTTCGAGTACGTCTACCTGGCGCGGCCCGACAGCACCATCGCCGGCCGGTCCGTGCACGGCACCCGGGTCGAAATCGGTCGCCGGTTGGCCCGCGAGCGCCCCGTCGACGCCGACCTGGTCATCGGGGTGCCTGAATCGGGCACCCCGGCCGCGGTCGGGTACGCCCAGGAGTCCGGCATCCCGTATGGGCAGGGCCTGATGAAGAACGCCTACGTCGGGCGTACCTTCATCCAGCCGTCGCAGACCATCCGGCAGCTCGGCATCAGGCTCAAGCTCAACCCGTTGCGCGAGGTGATCCGGGGCAAACGGCTCATCGTCGTGGACGACTCGATCGTGCGGGGCAACACCCAGCGTGCGCTGCTGCGCATGCTGCGCGAGGCAGGCGCCGTCGAAGTGCATGTCCGCATCGCCTCGCCGCCGGTGAAATGGCCCTGCTTCTACGGCATCGACTTCCCGTCGCCGGCGGAGCTGATCGCCAACGCGGTCGAAGACAAAGAGGAGATGCTCGAGGCGGTGCGGCACGCCATCGGTGCCGACACCCTGGGCTACATCTCGCTGCGTGGCCTGGTCGCCGCCTCGGAGCAACCCGCGTCGCGGCTCTGCACCGCCTGCTTCGACGGCAAGTATCCGATCGAACTGCCCGGCGAGACGGCGCTGGGCAAGAACGTCGTCGAGCAGATGCTCGCCAACGCCGCGCGGGGCGCCGGGCTCGAAGATCTCGCGCAAGACGAAGTGCCGGTTGTGCACTGACCGGACGTCACCGTCGACCCGCCGAGGATGTTCGATACCGGCGGTCAGCGCCGACCGGTAGCCTTTATCGCGATGACGGATCCCGGAAAAAGCCCCGGACGTGAGCCGGGCAGCCAGGGCATTACCTACGCGTCGGCCGGGGTGGACATCGAAGCCGGTGACCGCGCCGTCGAACTGTTCAAGCCGCTGGCGACCAAGGCGACCCGCCCCGAGGTGCGCGGAGGACTGGGCGGATTCGCCGGCCTCTTCGCGCTGCGGGGTGACTACCGCGAGCCGTTGCTGGCGGCGTCCACCGATGGTGTCGGCACCAAGTTGGCGGTGGCTCAGGCGATGGACAAGCACGACACCGTCGGCTTGGACCTCGTGGCCATGGTGGTCGACGACCTGGTCGTGTGCGGCGCCGAGCCGCTGTTCCTTCAGGACTACATCGCCGTCGGCCGGACGGTGCCGGAACGCCTGAGCGCGATCGTCTCCGGCATCGCCGAGGGCTGCGTGCGCGCCGGCTGTGCGCTGCTCGGCGGCGAGACGGCCGAACACCCGGGCCTGATGGAGCCGGATCACTACGACATCTCGGCCACCGGCATCGGCGTCGTCGAGGCCGACGACGTGCTGGGGCCCGACCGGGTCAAACCCGGCGACGTCATCATCGGCCTTGGTTCCTCGGGCCTGCATTCAAACGGATATTCGCTGGCCCGCGCGGTGCTGCTGGAGATCGACCGGATGAACCTGGCCGGCTACGTGGAGGAGTTCGGGCGCACGCTCGGCGAAGAGCTGCTGGAACCCACGCGGATCTACGCCAAGGACTGCTTGGCGCTCGCCGCCGAAACCCAGGTGCGCACTTTCTGTCACGTCACCGGCGGCGGCCTGGCGGGCAACCTGGAACGCGTCATTCCTCAGGGGCTGGTCGCCGAGATCGACCGCGGCACGTGGACGCCCGCGCCGGTCTTCGCGATGATCGCGCAGCGCGGCCGGGTGACGCGCGAGGAGATGGAGAAGACGTTCAACATGGGCGTCGGTATGGTCGCCGTCGTCGCGGCGGAGGACACCGACCGCGCGTTGGCCATACTGACCGCGCGGCACCTGGATTGCTGGGTGCTCGGAACCGTCTGCAAAGGCGGGAAGGAAGGCCCGCGGGCGAAACTAGTCGGGCAGCACCCGCGGTTCTGAGGAGCCGACCGTCACAAGCATAGGCCGTCACGAGGCTCGGCAGTCACAAATATCGTGCCGATGACCACGTCATCGGCACGGTTGCAACAGTCTTAGCGGCGCCAGTCGTCCCGCTCAGCCCAGGACTCGCCGAGGCCGTCGTCCTCCAGCTCGCTGGAGTCGTCGGCGCTCGTTCCCGACAGCTCGCGCTGTAGCCGCTGAAAGTCGGTCTGCGGCGAACTGTATTTCAGTTCTCTCGCAACCTTGGTCTGCTTCGCCTTAGCCCGGCCGCGGCCCATGGGGGAACCCCCTCGCGCAATAACGGAGCGGCCTAACAAGTAGGCGGCTCCGATCTCCTGGTGTCGTATTGTCCTGCCGACAGTTTACCGTGCCTCACGGCCGGACGTCGTGCCCCCTGCCCGCTGTGGCGGACGTCATCAACGATTATCTCGCACCGCCCCGCAACCGTTCAACGGCCAACCGCCCGGCTCCGACCTGTTCCGCCGGCGGCAGGGAATCGGGGTCGATCACCGCAGCCACGGACCCCTCCGGGCCGGTCGCCAGCGCCGTGTCCGCGGGCAGACCGCGCTTGACGAGCGCCAGGGCGACCGGCCCGAGGTCTACGTGGTCCACCACGGTGCCGATGCGTCCGACGACCCGGCCGCCGGCAAGGACGGCATCACCCGCCGACGGTCGCTCCGCCGAGCCGTCGAGATGCAGCATCACCAGCATCCGCGGCGGTCGACCCAGGTTGTGCACCCGTGCGACGGTCTCCTGCCCGCGGTAGCAGCCCTTGTCGAGGTGGACGGCTCCCTCTCCTGGGCCGCCGATCCAGCCGACCTCGTGCGGGATCGTGCGCTCGTCGGTGTCGACGCCGAGCCGTGGGCGCAACGCGGCCACCCGGTGGGCCTCGTAGGCCCACACGCCGGCTGGTCGCAGTCCGGCCGCCGTCAACCGGCTCCACCAACCTGCCGCTTCGCTGCGCGGAACCACCAGGTCCAATTCGATTTGGCCGGCGGGAGCACCCGGCATCCGGCGCACAAAGCCGCCGCCCGGCAACGGAACCGCGGTCAGCTCCGCGGGCAGTGCCTCGAGGCCGAGCGTTTCGAGCACCCCATCATCGGCGAGCCGGGGGCCCAGTAGCGACAGCACCGCCATCTCGGCGGCGGACGGCGTCACATCAGACCAAAACACCATCTTGCGCAGATACTCCAGCAGCTGTCCGGCGCGCCACGGCTCGGTATCGAGGTAGGTGGTGCCGCCCAATTCGGTCTGGATCCAGTGGTCCTCCACTCGGCCCTGCCCGTCGAGGCTGAGATTCTGCGTGCAGGCCCCCTCGGGCAAGTCGCTGACGTGTTGGCTGGAGATGCTGTGCAGCCAGGTCTGGCGATCCTTGCCGGTCAGCGTGATGACCCCGCGGTGCGAGCGATCCACCACCGCGGCAGTGGTTTCGGCCGCGCGCTGCTCGCCGAGCGGATCGCCGTAATGCCAGACGGTGCCGGCGTCGGGCCCCGGATCAGGTGCTGGTACTGCGTTCACAGGTCAACTCTACGGATCAGCCGCTTCGCCAGGATCTGCGGCGAAGCCCTGCGTGCAGGGCACGGAGTCTGGATGCTTGGCCGTGGCGTCGTTGAGGCGCGCCTCGGGACCGGTCAGGGCGGGGCTGAACTTGAGGGCCGTCACGAGTTCGTCGATCGCGGACTGCCCTCGGCCGCCGATGACGGCCTCCGAGAAGCAGGTTTCCAGGTGATTGTGCAGCACCACCCGGTTCGTGCGCTCCAGCGCCGACTGCACCGCGGAAATCTGCTTCATGACGTCGACGCAGTAGGCGTCCGCCTCGAGCATGCGAATGATCCCGTCCAGATGGCCCCGCACCGTCTTCAATCGGTTGAGCGCCGCTCGCTTCTTTTCGGTCAGCTCGTGCGGCATCGCGCTCCCTTCCCGTGCTCGCTTGACAGCCGCGAACAGCACCTTTCCAGTGTAATGCCGAGTTAGCCCTACCCCTCCCTGGGTGGGGTACCGTGTTGGTTGGCAGGGCTCTTGCCGACGGGACACCGCTGCGCGATCCGGGGCGATCCGCGTCGGCGCCAAGAAGGAAGGGATTCGCCATGGGGGCTTTGACGCGGCGGGCCGCCCTGGCCGCCCTCGGTGCGGGAGGTGGGGCGGCCGTCTTCGGCTACCTGCTGAGGGGGGTCGTGAAGTGGCCGATCCCGGAGGTGCGGTTGGCGGATCACGACGGTTGCATGGGCGTCGGCCACGCGGACATGATGCGCTACGCCGAGATGTTCCGGCGGCACACCGAGATCGCCCGCAGCGTCGACGAGATTCCCGGTGGGGTGCGCACCACCACCAGATCGAGTGCACCCGACCTGGTGGCGCAACTGCAAGCGCACGTCTCGAGTATGTACGCGCGACTCGACCAGGGCACCGAGGTGATGTGTGCGAGCGCCAGCCTGCCCACGCTGTTCCGACGGGCCGGGGGTTACCGCCGCGTCATGACTCTCACGCCCGACGGCGTGATCACCGAGGAGACCTCGGATGATCCCGCGCTGACCGATGCCATCCGGGCGCACGCACAGGAGGTGACGGGGTTCGTGCGTGACGGCATGCCGGCGGCGATGCGGGGAATGATGGGCTGCGACACGATGGGTCCCGGGATGATGGGTCCGGGGATGATGAATCGGTGATTCGTCCCTGAGACCGTCACGTCGTGGTCGCCACTAGGCTGCCATCTCATGGCAGGCGAGATGGGCGTGATCGTCACCCTGGACGGCAAACTGCATCCGCCGGATGTGCCGTTGCTGTACGCAGACGACCTCGCGGTGGTTCGGGGGGACGGCGTCTTCGAGACACTGTTGGTCCGCGACGGCGCGGCCTGCCTGGTGGAATCGCACCTGCAGCGGTTGACCCAGTCGGCCAAAGCGATGGATCTGCCTGCCCCGGACCGCGACAGTTGGCGACAAGCGATCGGTGTGGCGTCCGGGCAGTGGGCCGACCGCACGACGGGCGAAGGCGCAATGCGCCTCATCTACAGCCGCGGGCGCGAGGGCGGCTCTGCGCCGACGGCCTACGTGATGGTCACCCCCGTCCCGGAGCGCGTGGCGGCGGTACGGCGCGACGGGATCGCGGCGATCACGCTGGACCGCGGGTTGTCCGCCACCGGTGCCGACGCGATGCCGTGGTTGCTCTCCGGCGCCAAGACCCTCTCTTACGCGGTCAACATGGCCGCGTTGCGGCACGCCGACCGGCAGGGCGCCGGCGACGTCATCTTCGTCAGCTCGGACGGCTACGTGCTGGAGGGCCCGCGATCGACGGTGGTGATCGCGACCGCGCCGGAGCCCGGAGGGGGCGGTCGGTGCCTGGTGACGCCGCCGCCGTGGTATCCGATCCTTCGGGGTACCACCCAGCAGGCGCTATTCGAGGTGGCGCGCGCCAAAGGCTATGACTGTGACTACCGCTCGCTGCGGATCCCGGACCTCCATGCCGCTCAAGGGATCTGGCTGGTATCGAGCATGACCCTGGCCGCTCGCGTGCACACGCTCGATGGGCGGCGACTGTCGTTCTCGCCGATGGCCGCAGATTTCGCGGAGCTGGTCGACTCGGCGATCGTCAGCGATCGCTGACCGCTGAATTGTGTTGTCGCCTTGCCCGATTACGGGTACGGTCGGCCGTACACAAGGAAGGAGGTGGTCCGCGAATTGATAGCTTCATGGACATGTGAGGTGGCTGCGCGCTAGCAGCAGTGACTCGGAAGACCCGGCCAATTGCGCTGGCGAATTCCCCGCAGTCACCCGGCCCCCGAGCTTCCGGTCTGTCCAACCTGGAGCTTTGCTCGGGGGCCGTCCCATGTCACGACCCGGGAAGAGACCCGGCTATTGCTGCGCGACCCGGCCGGATATCTGCTCGGCGATCCGTCCCGCCTCACCGGGCGCGACGTCCACCCCACACAGCAACACGTCGATGACGACCTCGGATGCCGCGTGCAACACGTGGTGGCACGTCCGGTCGCCACCGTCCGTCGGAACCCTCTCCTGCGCGATCTTGGGCGCCGCCCCGGTGACCTCGCCGAAGGTGTACGCGTACGTCTTGCCGCCGACCGCCATCGTGACCGCCTGCCCGGCGCAGGCTTTCCACTTCTCCGCCGACGCGTCGACGAAGGCACGGGCGTTGTCGGCCGACGCGAAGGTCGCCACCGATTCGAACGCCCGGCGGGCCGGGTTCTCCCCGGCCGAGTGCACGGCCTGCCCGCGGGCCCCGACGAAGCCGCCCGCGCCGGTGTACGCCGCGTCCTCGATGGGTTCGTAGGCGCCGATGCAGTCGGGATTGGACAGCTTGCCCCGGGACGTCCGCAGCTGGTCGACCCTGTCCGAGACGACCATGTTCTGCTCACCGACGATCGTGCCGACCTCGACGGGATCGAGGAGGTAGGAGTCCAGCTTGGTGGGATTCGCTGAAGTGGCGGCGCTGGGCGTCTGACTCGGGCTGGCCTTCGGGGCTGGCTTGGTGTTGCCGCCCTGGGTGGCCAACACGACGACTATCGCGATAGCTGCCACCGCAGCCGCGGCGGCGCCGCCGATGACGACCAGGCGCTTGTTCGACCCGCCTTTCGTCGCCGCGCCGCCGGACGCACCCGGGGCGGCGGCCGGCGAAGCGGCCGAAGCGGGCCGCGGGGCCGGCGATGGCGCCGCGGCCCGCTGAGTCGGCGCCTCCTCGGGGGCGGTCTCGGGGGCGCCCGCCGACTTGTCCCTTGCCTCGATCTCGGCGAGCACGTTGTCGATTTCGGTCCGGGTCCGGTAGGTCACGTCGTGCCGCAGGCGCAGCATGCGCAGCAGCTGGGCGATGTCACCCCGGGCGCTGGGGTCGTCCCCGTCCTCGTCGAACCCGGTGCGGAGCTCGATCAGCAGTTGCGTCTGCTGCTGGGGGCTGAGTTCTTTTTCGGACAGGGTGTTGCCCATCCGCGTGATGTAGCCGAACGGCACCGCGGGCTCTTCGGGCAGCGGATCCGGCAAGGGCACGGGCGAGCTTTGCAGGGCGTGTACCGCCGTGACCAGTTGAATGCCCGCGTCAACGGTCGGTTTCCGGTAGTCGATGATCTGCAACGTGGCCAGGGGATTCACCCGCATGCTGTCGATGTCGCCGATCTGCACGGGCAGGATGGGCCGGTTCAGCGCGCGGGCGTAGCGCAGCTCGGCCTGGCTCGGCTTCGATTGCAGCCAGTTGTTCGAGAGCGCGACGAGGAACACGTCGCACGAGCGGATCTGCTCGAGGATCTTGTTCCACCAGGACTCGCCGCCGCCGAGCTCTTGGTCGAACCACACCTGCTGTTGGGCGCGCCGAAGGGCGGTCGTCAGGGCGTCGACCGTCGACCTGTCCTGGCTCGAGTAGCTGATGAACAGCGGCATCGCAGTCTCCTAGGTTGAGCGGGAGCGAACGAACGGGGCGAAACCCTGCATGCGGCTATTGGACATGCGCCGATACCGTATCAGTGTCCAGGCCCATCGGCTCGCGGATTTCATTCGCTGCCACCGGGAACGCCCGCTTCCGCGGGCGGCTCGTATTCGGCGTAGCGGCGCGCGAATTCGTCTCCGGGAACCGGCCATTGCTCACCCTGCTGTCCGCGCACGATCCAGTCGCCGTCGGCCGCCGTCGCGGGGCCCTCCAGGGTATTGACGGTCTCGCCGGGCTGGGCCGGTCGCGCTTGGACCCTGCCCTTCCTCCGCCATCGCCCGTCACCGGCCGGCTCGTACGTCTCGCGGAAGATGTCGTCGCGCACCGACCACACCTTCCCGTCTTCGTGCACCGCCCAGTCGCCGGCGCCGGCGCGCATGGTGTGCCCCGAATCCGACGTCCACGTCCAGGCCGTGGCGTGCTGTTCGGCGGTGACCGTCCCGACCCGGGCGAACGACCGCCACAGCGGGCGAGACCGAAAGCCCAGCTGCCGCAGGCTCCACAGCGTGCCCGCAAGGCTCCGCACCGCGGCGTTGAGCATGTCGGGCGTGCTCTGCACCACCGACCAGTCGACCAACTTGTCGTGGATCTTGCGTGAGTCGTCGCGGGGCGAACCGTACTTCCAGCCGTTGCGGCGGTAGTAGCGGCACCAGTCCTCGTGCTCCGCCTGGGCCATGCTCATCGCGGAGTTCCGATCGAAGCCCATCAGCGCAAGTTGTTCCAGCGGTGGCAATCCCGCCATGTCGTGCCCGGACAACTGCGCCGGCGGGCCGCCCCAGGTGTTCCAGGTGTGTCCCGCGATCTGTTCCACCATCCACAGGGCGTTGCGCACCTGGCGCCGATTGGACCCACGATAAAACTCGCTGAGCTCCGCCCAGGGCTGCGTGGCCGGCGACCGCGGCGCCGCGGCGTCGATCGTCGACACGTACCGCTCGTGGATGAGCCGCGCCGCGCGTTCCCAGGCGTCCTGGACCTGACCCTCGCGGGTGTCGAGCACCAGGGAGTAGGACTGCAGCATGCCGACGACCTGGACAGAGTCGTCGGCGAGGTTGGTGTTGAGGTCCGAGACGTACACCAGCATCTCGGGGAAGCGGGCGGCCAGCCGCGTGCCGGTCGTCGCGGCGTGCACGTCGACCAGGATGACCGCGCTGGTTGCCGGATGGCCCTCACCGATCAGCTTGAGCAGGGCCGGTATCGTCGGCACCTCGCCGATCGCGTCGATCGTGGGGCCCTCCGACATGAATCCCGCTTGCTGCCGGTAGAACTCGTGATCCCGCAGATACTCCTCGGCATCCTTCTCGACGAGGGTGAGCGCCGGCAGCGGGACGGCGCCGGGTGGGGTGTAGAAGTCGCGTTCCAGCGCGCGCCGGGTCAGGTCGGCGCACAGCGCGAGGGTCAATTGCGAAGTGCCGCAGATGAATACGCGCTTGATTTGCCCGGCCGCGATGATGCCGTCGAGCAGCCGGGCGGCCGTCACCTCGTACTTGCCCACCACGTCGGCGGCCCACCGGGTGTCGGAGCCGCCGAACTGCTGGGCGCGCCACGCCTCGGCCAGCCACGGGTCGTCCATCCGCACGATGAGGGGCAGCCGCCGCTTGTGTCCGACCTCGGCGAGCCGCCGACTGATCAGGTCTAGCCACAACAAGTTGATCGCCGGGTCGGGCGCCATCAGATACAGCCGGGAGAGGTGGCGCCACAGCCGCAGCGACACCAGCGTCTCCGGATTGTCGAAGTCCACCAGCACCACCCGGGCGCCTTGCCGGCGGGCGCGTTGGACGCGGTCGTCGCCCGCGCCGGTGATGACGACCAGGGTGCCGCGGCGGTCGAGGGTTCGCGCGACGCCGCTGATCAGCGACTGGGTGTCGTCGTCTACCCCGACGACGACGGTGGCGGAGTCGGCGAGGTTGGCCCTCAGCCGGTCCACCTGGGATCGGAAGACGCCGACCACCACACCGCCCAGACCGGTGAAGATGGCGGACAGCGCAGCGATCCGGGCGAGTTCCAGGCCGACCGGGGTGGGGTTCGGGCAGGTGCGCCCGCCCACCGAGAAGTCACTGGTGCTGCCCTTGACCAACTGCGCCGTCGCCATCAGCGGGGTGAAGAAGGCCGGATGGTTGGCGTCGTGGCAGCCCCAGTAGGAGGTCATGCCCAACACAGCGCTCATGCTGATGAGCACAGCAATCACGGTGAAGGAAACCCCCACCATGCGGTGACTGCTGCCGGATCTGAACGTCAGCACACACGCGACGACGAGCACGGTCACCACGATCGCGAGCGTCGGCATCGATCCCGGCCGGCCGAACCATGCAAGCCATCTCGGCAGACTGTCGACGATGGATGGCCGCAGCGCGAGCGCGGCCAGATAGGCGATGAGGAGCAGGCTGGTCCCGGTTGCCACCCAGCGGGGGGCGGGCGAGGGCGTCCTCGTGCGACCCATCCGCCGACCTTACCTTTCTGCGACGGCGCGGAACTCGGCTGCTCGGACGACGAAACAGTACACGCAGGAAGGGGGAGCGGGGCCTATCCCGCGAACCTGGACAGCCGCGCCGACAGGTGCGGTACCAGGCCACCGTCGGCGTCGACTCGTTCCTCGACGTAGGCGAGGTCACCACCTTCGACGATGCCGTAGAGCCGCTTGGCGCCACCGACCAGCACGCCCGACCGGCTACGGGCCAGCGCGTCGGTCACCAACTCCCACGACGACTGGTTGCGCGGCCGTCCGTAGAACAACTCGACGTAGCCCGCCGAGTGCGCCAGCAACAGCTCGATGGCCTGGGATTCGGTGGGATCGTCGGGGTCGTTGACGAAGCGCCAAAACCCCGTCTCGCGCAATCCGGGTTGCTGGTACTGGCCTTTGTCGTCGAGCCGCCAGGACCGGGCTTCCCAGTTCAGGTAGTCGCCGCCGTCGTGCGACACCACGATCTGCTGGCCGAACCGGTAGTCACCGTCGTGCGCGCGGCCCTCGCCCTCCCCGCGCCACACGCCTACCAGTGGCAGCAGGGCCAGCAGCGCGTCGTTCAGGCTGGCGCCCTCGCGCAGGTTCGCGGTGTCCGCTGGAACCGGCAGATCGTCGAAGGCCGGGATGTTGCGGGCCGCGGTCACCTTGGCGCGTTCGGCGGCGGCGGCCACCGCACGGTCGCCAGACCTGGGCGAGCCCACCGATCCCTCGGAGTCCTCGTCGGCCGTCACGATTCGTCGGTGATGAGCCGGTAGAGCGTGTACAACGCGAACCAGGAAATCACCACGACGGACACGACCAGCATGATCTCGAAGAACAGCACCACGGCAACGAGTCTATTCGTCCCGCGCGGCTCCGAGGCACATCCCCGGTCGGTCAGGCGACCTTGACGTCGACCTCGTGGATGCCGGCGCCGGACGGAGTCACCACGGCGTCGCCGTTGCCGACCCTCGACAGCGCGCGCAGGGTCCAGGAACCCGGCGCGGCGAAGAACCGGAACTCGCCGGTCGCGGAGGCGACCACCTCGGCGGTGAACTCGTCCGACGAGTCCAGCAACCGCACGAACGCCCCACCCACCGTTTGGCCGTCGCTGTCCACGACGCGTCCGGTGATCACCGTCTCCTTCTCGAGGTCAACGCTGGCCGGCAACGTCAGTCCTTGCTTGGGTCCAGAGCACATAATCAGCTTCCCAACTCGATCGGGGCACCCACCAGGGAGCCGTATTCCGTCCAACTGCCGTCGTAGTTCTTGACATTCCGATGCCCGAGCAATTCGCGCAGCACGAACCAGGTGTGCGACGAGCGCTCCCCGATGCGGCAGTACGCGATGGTCTCCTTCGAATCGTCCAGACCGGCGGCGGCGTACAGCTTCGCCAGCTCCTCGTCGGACTTGAAGGTGCCGTCCTCGTTCGCGGCCCTGCTCCACGGGACATTGATCGCCCCCGGGATGTGGCCCGGCCGCTGGCTCTGCTCCTGGGGCAGGTGTGCCGGTGCCAGGATCTTGCCGGAGAACTCGTCGGGGGAACGGACGTCCACCAGGTTTTTGACGTTGATCGCCGCGATCACCTCGTCGCGAAACGCCCGGATGGTGTTGTCCGGGGCGGCCGCCGTGTAGGAGGTCGCGGGCCGGGTGACGGCGTCGCTGGTGAGGGGCCGGCCGTCGAGTTCCCATTTTTTGCGGCCGCCGTCCAGCAGCTTGACCTGAGAGTGGCCGTAGACCTTGAAATACCAGTACGCGTAGGCCGCGAACCAGTTGTTGTTGCCCCCGTAGAGGACGACGGTGTCGTCGTTGGAGATGCCGCGCTCGCTCAGCAGTTTCGAGAATTGCTGAGCGTCGACGAAGTCGCGCCTGACCGGATCCTGCAGATCATCACGCCAGTCCAGCTTGACCGCGCCGGGGATGTGCCCGAGGTCGTACACGCTGGTGTCCTCGTCGACCTCGACGAAGACCACTTTGGCGGAGTCGAGATTGCTCTCAGCCCAGTCGGGGGAGACCAGGACGTCGGAGCGAGCCATGGTGGGGATTCCTTTCGATCACTTCATTGAGCCGCGGGTGGGCGGTCTATGCGGGTTGGGGGCCGCGGCGGAAGCGGGCCACCAGGGGATAGATCTGGCAGCCCAGGCAGATGCCGAAGGCGGCATTCAGGAACGCGGCCACCAGGGCGGCGGCCGCGGCGATGACGCCGATCAGGGAGGCGCCCGATGCGAACCCGGCTACGGCAACGACTGCAAAGACGAGGCCGACGAGCTGGGCGAATTTCAGGGGCGGCACGGGTTCGCGCTCCTTGACGGGCCCCAGCCGCGGCGCGACGAGCGCGGCGAAGATCCGCCCGTACGGATGACGGCGCGGACCCGCGACGGCGCCGATGGCGAAAATCACCGCCTGGACAGCGAGAATGACCGCGGCCGCGGGCGGGCTGACGGCCGAGACGATCAGCGCGAGCACGAGCACGGCGGTCGTGATCCATGCGGCGAACCGTGGTCCACGGACGTCGACGAGGGCCGGGTTAGTTCTGGTGGTGTCGTTGTTGGGCACGTGATTGCTCCTTGAATATGCCTGTTGCACGGAAAGGGGTGGGGGGGCACGCCACCGGGTACTCCGAGGCTGCTCCGAGCGCGACGCAGAAGGGCGTGGCGGCTCAGCAGCTACAGCAACAACAACAACCCGCCATGCGGCACAGATCGACTGCGCGACGCTGGGTGAGCGAGGGCTCAAGACGGGTTGGCACGCGGCAAGCTTACCCAATACCCCTGTCGTCAAGCCAACAGCGGTTCCAGGGCGGACCGCAGGTCGGCCGCCCTGGGCACTCCCGACGCGCGGTACCGCTGCCGTCCGTCGACGTCGAAGATGAACGTGGTCGGCAGCGACAGCACCGACAAGCGTCGGGCGGCCGCCGGGTTGGCATCGAGGTCGACTTCGAGGTGGGCGACGTCGCCGAGGTCGTGGCAAACCTGGTCGACCACCCGGCGAACCCGATCGCACGGTCCGCACCACGGGGCGCTGAAGTGGACCACCGTCGGGCCGCTGCGGGACAGGCCCAGTTCGGCGGTGTCGGAGTCGCCGGCCGGTGCGGCCTGCACTTCCCGGATGCGGCCGGAGCGCCGGGTCATCAACCAGCCGGCAAGGGTTGCCACGACGAAGGCGGCGACGATCGTGACGGCGACAGTGGTCATGACTGCTTAAACCCCTCCAGGGTCACCGTTACTCCCCGCGTGATGCCCTCGATGATCACGTCGGAACCGCGCGCCCCCTCGGAGGTCGGCGCCACGCCGAACGGCAGTCGCTGATCGGGCAGCCTGAGCGTGAACGCACGCAGCACCGCATCGCGCTTGTCGTCCGGGACCTTCTGGTTGGCCGTGTCGGGTCCCATCAGGACGCCCGTGGGCGTGAAGACCAGCGTCGCCTGGTCCTCGGGGGCGATGGAAAGGTCCACCGAGACGCTGACCCGGTGGTCGAAATTGGCCGACTTCGGTGTTCCGCTGAACACCAGGCCGTGGCTGCCGGAGATCCCGGACTCGGTTGTCCCGCCGGTCGCGTCGTTGGTCTCCTGCGGCGGCGCCTCGACCATCAGGTCGTTCATCCCCAGGTAGCGGCCCAGATGCATCGAGTCGATGATGATCCGGCTCTCCAGCTTGCCCACCGGCAGTTTCGCATCGGGCCTGATCAGCCACGACGCGTAGGTCAGGTCGACCGAGTACATCGTCGCCTCGAGCGTGGCCTTCCCGACGACCGCGTGATCGACCGCGTTCGCTTTGATCTCGAGCTCGTTGTAATGGTTGCGCATCGCCTGGGGAATGAACGGGAAAGCGAGGATCGCGACGAACGGGTCGGACCGCAGATTCGCCGCCCTGCGGACGGTTGACGACAGCCGGTATTCGGCGTAGATGCTGGTCCCGTAGTCGACGCCGACGGCGGCGACGGCGAGCACGGCCACGGCGATAGCCGCCGCCAGCACCGGGATCGGCACTTTTCGCACCCGCACATTGTGGCGCAACTCATTGCCGTCGCTGCGCTCGGACCACCCCGTGGCCGGGCTCACACTTGCCTTTACATCGGGCCAACGGCCTGGTCACACGTTATCGTTAGATGACCTGGCCACTAACGCGTGATTGCGTCAACCATTGGGATACGCCTTTCCCACGAGCTGGAGGGGCCTTAGTTGGAGCTGTTACTGCTGACCGCGGAGTTGCATCCGGACCCGGTCCTGCCGTCGTTGTCGCTACTTCCGCACACCGTCCGGACGGCACCCCCAGAGCCGTCGTCGTTGCTGGAGGCCGGCACCGCCGATGCCGTGTTGGTCGATGCGCGCACCGACCTGTCGTCGGCCCGGGGCCTGTGCCGGCTATTGAGCACGGCCGGGCGGTCCGTCCCTGTCCTGGCGGTGGTGAGCGAGGGCGGCTTGGTGGCCGTCAGCGCGGATTGGGGTCTCGACGAAATCCTGCTGCCCAGCACCGGGCCGGCCGAGATCGACGCCAGGCTGCGGCTGGTCGTCGGCCGCCGCGGCGGCCTGGCGGACCAGGAGAGCGCCGGCAAGGTGAGCCTCGGTGAGTTGGTGATCGACGAAGGCACCTACACCGCGAGGCTGCGGGGACGCCCGCTCGACCTCACGTACAAAGAGTTCGAGCTGCTCAAGTATTTGGCCCAGCACGCGGGCCGGGTGTTCACTCGCGCGCAACTGCTGCACGAGGTGTGGGGCTACGACTTCTTCGGCGGTACCCGGACCGTCGACGTGCACGTGCGTCGGCTGCGGGCCAAACTCGGGCCCGAATACGAGGCGTTGATCGGCACGGTGCGCAACGTGGGTTACAAGGCGGTCCGGCCGGCACGGGGACGGGCGCCGATCGCTGAGCCCGATGACCCCGACGACGTGGACGCCGACGACTCCGAGCCGATGGACCTGCGGGATCCACTGGTTGACCCGTTACGCAGTCAGTGACCTCGCCCGAGTGGCGTTGCGCCCTGACCGCCGACGAGCAGCGGGAAGTGCGCGAATTGATCACGGCGGCAACGAAATTCGACGGAGTCGCGCCCGTCGGCGAACAGGTCCTGCGTGAACTGGCGCATGACCGGACAAGCCATCTGCTGGCCAAGGGTGCCGGGGAAGACGCGGTCGTCGGGTACCTCAACCTCAGCCCGCCGCACGACGGGGGCGCGGGCATGGCGGAGCTGGTGGTCCACCCGCAGGCGCGCCGGCGCGGCCTCGGCGCGGCGTTGGCACGTGCGGCGGCGGCCAGGACCGCTGGGAGCAACCGGTTCTGGGCGCACGGCACGCTGGAGGCCGCCCGGGCTACCGCTTCCGCGCTGGGCCTGGTTCCGGTTCGCGAGCTGCTCCAGATGCGACGGTCGCTGCGCGACAGCCCGGACCCGGGTTCCCCTCCACCCGGGGTTCGGATTCGTACGTACGCCGGCACCCAGGACGACGCCGAACTGCTTCGTGTGAACAATGCCGCGTTCGCCAGACATCCCGAACAGGGCGGCTGGACCGAGGCCGATTTGATGGAACGGCGCGGCGAACCGTGGTTCGACCCGGAGGGCCTGTTTCTGGCGTTCGGCGCCGGCGACGGGGCGGACAGGCTGCTGGGTTTCCACTGGACCAAGATCCACCTCGACCAGCCGGGCCTTGGTGAGGTCTACGTCGTGGGCGTCGACCCGTCGGCGCAGGGCCTCGGCCTGGGAAAGACGCTGACGGCGGTGGGAGTGGCCTCGTTGGCGCACCGGCTCGCGGGATCGCCCGAACCGACCGTGATGCTGTACGTGGAGGCCGACAACGCCGCCGCGGTGCGCACCTACGAGGGCTTGGGCTTCACCACCTTCAGCGTCGACACCGCGTACGCGGCGGCGGTCAGCGGTTGAGCGAGCCGTTCCGGGCGCGCCGGCGCATACTTTCGCCGTGACTTGGCTACCTCCCTCGGGGTGGCCGGTGCGCCGCATTCGTCCGGGATGTGTCAGGAAGCGAGATCGGTGAGACTCGTTGGGGAGGGTAGGGCGCTGGCCCCCGCGGTTTTGGCGTTGGTGATGGCGCTCGGCGGCGGGACGACGGTGGCGTGCGGGATCGACGGGAGCCGGCGCGGTGCCTCGCTGACGGCCGCGCCCGGATCCGTTGGGCCGCCGGCCTGCGGCGGCAAGAACACCCTGACCGCCGAAGGGTCGACCGGCCAGCAGCACGCGCTCGCCATGTTCAACCAGGTGTGGGGCAAGTACTGCGCGGCCAAGAGCGTCTCGTACAAGGCCACCGGCTCCGGTGCCGGTCGTGAGCAGTTCATCGCCGGCCACGTCGATTTCGCGGCGTCGGACTCGCCGCTGGTGGCGGATCAGATCGGACCGGCCGCCAAACGCTGCGAGGGCAATCCGGCGTGGGACCTGCCCGTCGTGTTCGAGCCCGTCGCGCTGGTCTACAACCTGCCGGGCGTCCCGGGCTTGGTGGTCAGCAGCGATGCCCTGGCCAGGATTCTCACCGGCCGGATCACGACCTGGAACGATTCCATCCTGGCGGCGCTCAATCCCGGCGTAGCGCTGCCCGACACCAGGATCGTGCCGATCTATCGGTCAGACTCGTCGGGGACGACCGACAACGTGCAGAAGTATCTGACCGCGGCGGCGCCGCAGAGCTGGGCCAAGGGGGTGGGCACCGACTTCCTGGGCGGCGTCGGTGACGGCGCGCCCGGGTCGGATGGGGTCGTCGCGGCCGTGCGCGCCACCCCGGGTGCGCTCGGGTACGTCGAGAAGGGTTTGGCCGACCAGGCCGGCGTGCCCTACGCCCGGATCGCGACCAGCGGCGGTGTGATTCCGCTCACCGATGAGACGGCGGCCGCCGGCGTCAGGGCTGCCACGTTCGTCGCCGACGGCGACGACCTGGTGCTGGACCTCAACCCCATGTACAGCAGTCAGGAAGCGGGCGCCTATCCGTTGGTCCCGGCCGGCTACGAAATCGTCTGCTCGAAGGGTTACGACGCTGATACCGCCGGCGCGGTCAAGTCGTTCCTCACCGCGGCCGCCGGCGACGGGCAGGCCACCCTGTCGTCGGCGGGTTATGTTCCGCTGCCAGATAATGTCAAGCAGCGGCTCGTCACTGCCATCGACGCGATGCAGTGACCGATACGCGGCGCCATCGGTTGTGAGAGGACGCGCCAGGCCTCATCCTGGTGAGCGCCACCATCGGGATCGGGGCGCGCTGACATGGATGGCGCCGACACTAGGCAGGAGCATCAAGTGGCCAAGAGGTTGGACCTCAAGAGCGTCGACATCTACTACGGGTCGTTCAAGGCCGTAGCGGATGTGACGCTGTCGGTTCTGCCCCGCAGTGTGACGGCTTTCATCGGCCCGTCGGGGTGCGGCAAGACGACCGTGCTGCGCACCCTGAACCGGATGCACGAGGTGGTCCCCGGCGCGCGGGTCGAGGGCAGCGTGCTGCTCGACGACGAGGACATCTATGGCCCCGGTGTGGACCCCGTCGGGGTGCGCCGCGCGATCGGGATGGTGTTCCAGCGGCCAAACCCGTTCCCCGCCATGTCGATTGGTGACAACGTGGTGGCCGGGTTGAAGCTGCAAGGTGTCCGCAACCGCAAGCTGCTCGCAGAGACGACCGAACAGTCACTCCGCGGGGCCAACCTGTGGGACGAGGTCAAGGATCGCCTGGACAGGCCCGGAGGCGGGCTGTCGGGCGGTCAGCAGCAGCGACTCTGCATCGCGCGGGCCATCGCCGTCCAACCCGACGTGTTGCTGATGGACGAGCCATGCTCGGCGCTTGACCCGATCTCCACGATGGCCATCGAGGACCTGATCAGCGAGCTCAAACAGAACTACACGATCGTCATCGTGACCCACAACATGCAGCAGGCCGCACGGGTGAGCGATATGACGGCATTCTTCAACCTGGAGGCCACGGGTAAGCCCGGCCGCCTGGTTGAGCTCGACGACACCGAGAAGATCTTCTCCAACCCGAGCCAGAAGGCGACGGAGGACTACATCTCCGGCCGCTTCGGCTGAGCGGCTACCGCGACGCGGGATTGGCGTCGTCTTCGGGAAGGCTGCCGGTCGCCTGGAAGATGACGCGCCGCGCGACCTCGACGGCGTGGTCGGCGAAGCGCTCGTAGAAGCGGCCCAGCAGCGTCACGTCGACCGCGGCCGCAACGCCGTGCTTCCACTCCCGGTCCATCAGCACCGAGAACAGGTGCCGGTGCAGATCGTCCATGGCGTCGTCTTCGTCGCGGATCCGTGCGGCCTTCTCGGGGTCGCGGGACAGTACGACCTCTTGCGCGCTGTTTCCCAAATCGACTGCGACTCGGCCCATTTCGGCGAAATAGCCGTTGACCTCTTCGGGCAGCGCATGTTGGGGGTGCCGCCGGCGCGCGATCTTGGCGACGTGCAGCGCCAGCGCGCCCATCCGGTCGATGTCGGCGACCATCTGGATGGCGCTCACGATGGACCTGAGGTCGCCGGCGACCGGCGCCTGCAGCGCGAGCAGCACGAACGCGCTCTCTTCGGCGCGGGCGCTCAGTGTCGCGATCTTCTCGTGGTCGGTGATGACCTGCTCGGCCAGCACGAGGTCGGCCTGTAGCAGGGCTTGGGTGGCGCGCTCCATGGCGATCCCGGCGAGCCCGCACATCTCGCCGAGCCGCTCGGACAACTCGTCGAGCTGCTCATGATAAGCGGTCCGCATATCGCCAAGCCTACGTTCTTCGCGCCCAAAAAGGGCAGTCCAGCGGCGAAAGTCGGCTACTCGCAGGTGGTGTCGGCGGCATTGGTGACCGTGAGGTCCTCGGGGAGCTTGACCGGGGCGCTGCCGGCGCCGCGTTCGATCTGCATGCTGATCGATGACCCGCTGGGTGCGGGGGCGGCCACCGCATTGAAGTCGGGGCCGAGCACCACCTGGACCACCTGCCCGTAGCCGGACACCCGCTGAACCTTCGCGTTGGCGAACGAGGACGCCACCGTGGCCGCGGCCTGCTCGTTGCCCGGCGAGAACAGGACCGTCGTCGTATTCACCGAGCTCGGGTAATCGTCCGGCGTCATCACGTTGAAGCCGTTGCGCTTGAGCTGGCTCGTCGCGTTGGCCGCGAGACCGCTCTGCGCGGTCGCGTTGGATACCCGCACGGTGACCTCGCCCGGCGTGGTCGTCGTGACCTGCTCGTGCTGGGCTTCGGGAGCGGGACTGGGCGTCGCCTTGGTGGTGGGCGCCTTCGTTGGACCTGAGCTCGGGCTGGTGCCGCCCAGCGGCTTGGCGTTCTGGTCGTTCTCCTCGGGAAGCGGGTCGTCGTTGATGATGGCGTCGAAGAGGGCCCGCATGTCGGCCATCCGCGGCGGCTCGTCGCCGTTCTGGTCGGTCACCCCGGTCGGCACGGTCACGAACGTCATGTGCCCGGCCGCCATGCCCTGCAGCGATTGCCCGAGCTCGACCAGGTCCTTGGTTTTGACGTTGTCCACGTAGGTGTCGCTGATGAACAGGTTGACGACGTTGTTCAGCTTGTTGGGATCCAACAAGGTCTCCTCGGAGATGAGGGACCTCAACAGCGACGACAGGAACAGCTGCTGACGCTTGATACGTCCGTAATCACCGTTGGTTTCCGTGGTGACCTGACGGGCACGGACGTAGTTCAGCGCCGTTGGCCCGTCGAGGACCTGCCGTCCCGCGTGTTCTAGGACGGTGCCCAGCTCATAGTCGTGCAGCGGGGTTTTGGTGCACACCTCGACGCCGCCGAGTGCGTCGACCATGCGGGCGAAGCCGGCAAAGTCCACCGCGATGAACCGGTTGATGCTCAAGCCGGACAGCTTCTGGATCTCTTTCACCAGACATTTCGGGCCGCCGAAGGAGAAGGTCGAGTTCAGCTTGGTCTCCGTGTAGACCATCTTCGGCCCGAACGTGCCCCTTTTCTCGTCGTAGACGGGCCCGTACTTGCCGGTGTCGGGGTTCCACGCTTCACACTGGATCGGCGTGATGGCCAGGTCGCGCGGGAAAGACACCGCGACGACCCGTTTGCGGTTTGCCGGGATGTTCACCAGCATCACGGTGTCCGACCGGGCGCCCCCGGCGTCGTCGCTGTCCCCGGCGCCCATGTTGGCGTTCTCCCCGGCCCGGGAATCCATGCCGACGATCAGAAAGTCCTCGTCACCGTACTGGCCACCCGGGTCGCGGATGTCGGCCGAATGCGGGTCGAGCGCGCTGATCGTGTTGAGTCGGGCGTTCTTCGACGTGCTCCACTGCCAGGCTCCGCCCGTCATGGCCACGGCCAGGACCGCGAACAGGGCCGCAAGAGACCGTCCGGCGATCAGGATGGGACGGCGGCGGTGGCCGGGCTGCGCATCGGCGCTGTCGGATGCGCCCGGAGGTGACGACCGCCGATCGCATTTCCTCAATCCCCGGCGAGGCCTGGCCTGGTCGGTTTCCGGCTCGTCGTCGCCCGGGTAGTTGACCGCGCCGAGGTCGGGCAGCTCCGAGACGACGGCCAGCGAATAGGGCACCGCGTCGATCACCTGGGTGTCCTGTAGCTCGACCGGCACCTCCGGAGCGTCCGCGGCCGGGTCCTCGTCAGCGGTCACGTGGCGATGGCCGGAGGGCTTAGGGGCAGGGGCGCCGATTTTGGCGATCAGCTCCGCGACGGTCAGCGCGCCGTCGGTGTGACACCCGGCCTTCTCGGCGTCGGTCGCCTCGGGTTCGACCGGCCCGGCGGGGGTGTCGGCGACGGGCTCGGCCTGCCAACGGTGCAGGTCGTGGTCGACCGATGGCTCGGCGAACCGTTCCCACGGAGCGGCCACCGTGGGCTGCGGGCCCGGAGCTTCGCCGTTACCGGCGCCCGATGCGCGCTGACGGTCAAGAGTGGCGTCGTGCCCGCCGTCACCCATGTCCTATCCGCCTCCGAAACTCTCATGCAAGGTTCCCGGACGTCGGGGCGTCCGCGCGCACATCTCTCAGTACCAGCCGCGGGTCGCGCGGCGTTTCGCGCTCGCGTGGCGGCCCGCTCGGATCCCCCATCGAAGCGCGATGCAGCAAGGCCCACATCGTACTGAGTTATCGGCGCGGACGCGATTTCGACAGCGTTGCGGTTCAGCCGCCGGAGTGCATCACGTCCGCCCCCGACGGCACGGTGCAATCGTCCGGGTCAGCCAGCCACCCCTCGGGTAGGGCCACGCGCGCCGGCGAGCCTTGCCGTCCCCGCGGCCCGGTCGCCGCATCGGGGAACGCGACGGTGCGGTCCAGCCGATCCAGCAGGGAGTCGAGCTGATCGAGGGTCTTGACCATCGCCAGGTCCCGGCGCAGCTCGGATCCGGCGGGGAAGCCGTGCAGGTACCAGGCGACGTGCTTGCGAATGTCGCGCATGCCCTTGTCTTCGCCGAAATGCGCGACGAGCAGTTCGCCGTGCCGGCGGACGATGTCGGCGACCTCGCCGAGCGTGGGCGGTGTGGGGGGCGGGCTACCGGTGAACGCCGCCGACAGCTCGGCGAACAGCCACGGGCGGCCGAGGCAACCACGCCCGATGACGACGCCGTCGCATCCGGTGCTGGCCATCATCGCCAGCGCGTCACTGGCGTCGTAGATGTCGCCGTTCCCGAGCACCGGAATCGTGCGCACCTCCTGCTTGAGCCGCGCGATCTGCTCCCAGTCGGCGGTGCCGGAGTACCGCTGCGCCGCCGTGCGCGCGTGCAGCGCCACCGCGGCCGCGCCCTCGGCTTCGGCGATGCGGCCGGCGTCCAGGTGGGTGTGGTGTTCGTCGTCGATGCCGACGCGGAACTTGACGGTCACCGGTATGCGGGTGCCCTCGGTGGCACGGACCGCAGCGGCAACGATCTGCCCGAACAGGCGCCGCTTGAACGGCAGCGCCGCCCCGCCCCCGCGCTTGGTCACCTTGGGCACCGGGCAGCCGAAGTTCATGTCGATGTGGTCCGCCAGGTTCTCGTCGGCAATCATCCGCGCGGCGGCGTACGTGGTCGCCGGATCGACGGTGTAGAGCTGCAGCGAGCGCGGCGACTCGTCCGGCGCGAACGTCGTCATGTGCATGGTGACCGGGTGGCGCTCGATGAGCGCCCGTGCGGTCACCATCTCGCAGACATACAGACCGCTGACCGTGCCGACCTTGGACTGCTCCAATTCGCGGCACAGCGTGCGGAATGCGACGTTGGTTACGCCCGCCATCGGGGCCAGCACGACCGGGCTGGCGAGCGTGATCGAACCGATGCGCAAGGCGAATTACCGGCGACTCATGGCCAGCTTGCCTGCGGTCTTGTGCAGCTCGAAGGCCGTCGTCTTCTTGCCGGTGCGGGCCTCCCGGTCGAGCTGGCGCTGCTTGGAGACCTCGAACTTGTCGCAGGCCTGCTCGAGTTCTTCGACCAGCAACGCGAGGTCGTCGCGCAGCTTGGCGCCCTCACCGGTGAAGTCCTCGCGCTCGAAGATGCGCCACTTCTTCAGGATCGGCATGACGACGTCGTCGAGGTGGATGCGCGGGTCGTAGACGCCCCCGACGGCGATCAGCACGGCCTTGCGCCGGAACTCGGGCACCTGGAAGCCGGGCATCTGGAAATGGCTGATGATCAGGTGCAGGGACTTCATCGCCTGGTTGGGGGCGAGTTCGAACGCGGCCTCGCTGACGTCGCGGTAGAAGATCATGTGCAGGTTTTCGTCAGCCGAGATCTTCGCCATCAGCTGGTCGGCGACCGGGTCATTGCAGGCCTTGCCGGTGTTGCGGTGCGAGATCCGGGTGGCGAGTTCCTGGAAGCTGACGTAGAGGACCGAGTCGGTGAGGCTGTTGGCAAAGTAGTCGCCCTGGTGGTTCTGCCCCGGGCTGAAGCCGCGGTTGACGACCTCGATGCGCAGCTTTTCGAGCTCGACGGGGTCGACCGCGCGGGTCACCACCAGATAGTCGCGCAGCGCGATGCCGTGGCGGTTCTCCTCGGCGGTCCACCGGTTGACCCACTGGCCCCAGGCGCCGTCCATGCCCATGTTCATCGCGATCTCGCGGTGGTACGACGGAAGGTTGTCCTCGGTGACGAGGTTCTGCACCATCGCCACCTGGGCGACGTCCGACAGCTTGCTCTCCTCGGGGTGCCAGTCCTGGCCGCCGAGGGCGTAGTAGTTCTTGCCGTCGGACCACGGGATGTAGTCGTGCGGATTCCAGGGCTTATGCATGGTGATGTGCCGGTTGAGGTTCTTCTCGACGACCGGCTCAAGTTCGTGCAACAGCTGTAGGTCGGTCAGCTGGGCTGACATGGGGCCCCTCCAGTTATCTGTGTCTGCGGGTAGCAGTCAATATATCTGTGCCTGCCAGTAGCATCAAGTTTCCGCACCGCGTGGCACGGCGCGATTTTGCGGCGGCGGTTCGCGGCCCGCCGGCGAGCTCTGCCCTCATGCTCGGCTTGCCGAAATGGGCGGCCCCGAAACGCCCTGAAACGTCCTGAAACGCCCTACTCGGTTATCCCGGGCTCGGGCGAGGGGACATAAGGGGCGGCCGTGGTGAACAGCATTCCGACGCAGTAGTCGATGAATTGCTTGCGGCTCGCGCCGAGTTGGCCGTTGAGGTAGGCGGTGAACAAGCTCGACATGCCGCCGACCAAACTGGTCGCGATCATTTTCTGCAGCACTGGATCGCCGATGCGCGAGAGCTTGCGTTGTAGCAGGTCGACGAAGTTGGGCATCCACTCGGCGCCCGACCGCGTCAGCACCGGCTCCACCGCCGGCGCCAGCAGGAGCACGCGGCCCCGCACGGGGTCGTCGACCATGAGCTCGACGAATTGTTCGACGGCTTCCCGTGGGGTTTTCGCCAGCGTGAGGGTATCCATCGCCCGTGTGCAGACATCGTCGTAGACCGCACGCACGAATTCGTCCCGATCCGAAAAGCTCTCGTAGAAGTACCGCTCGGTCAGCGCGGCTTTGCGGCACACCGCGCGCACGGTCAGCGCGGGGCCGCGGTCGTTGCCGAGCAGTTGTACGCCCGCCGCGATCAGGTTGTCCCGACGGAGGGCAAGGCGACTCTCCAGGGGGACGCCGGTCCAACGGCTCCGTCGTTGACCGGTCGGCACATCGCTCCTAAGCTAGAAACTGACAACGTACGTAGTCAGATTTGTCGAGTACGGGGATTCAATAGTGACTCAAGATACGTCCGCCGCGTGCCCACGGACCAGCGGCGCAGCGTCCGGCGATTCCGGCGGCGTCTCCAGTGGTTGCCCGGTGGCGCCCCTGGGCTACGAGGCGCCGCCCGCTCCTCTTGGCCCCGAGTCGCTCACCTGGCGGTATTTCGGGGACTGGCGTGGCATGCTGCAGGGCCCGTGGGCCGGCTCCATGCAGAACATGCACCCACAACTGGGCGCGGCGGTGATCGACCACTCGACGTTCTTCATCGAGCGCTGGCAGCGACTGCTGCGCTCGCTGTACCCGATCGGGGGAGTGGTCTTCGACGGCGACCGCGCGCCGGTCACCGGTGCCGAGGTCCGCGAGTACCACACCGCCATCAAGGGCGTCGACGAGCAGGGCCGCAGGTACCATGCTCTCAACCCTGACGTCTTCTACTGGGCGCACGCCACCTTCTTCGTCGGCACCATCCATGTGGCCGAGCGGTTCTGCGGCGGCCTGACCGAGGCGCAGAAGCGCCAGCTGTTCGACGAGCATGTCGAGTGGTACCGGATGTACGGCATGAGCATGCGGCCGGTGCCGGCGTCCTGGGAGGAATTTCAGGTCTACTGGGACCACATGTGCCGCAATGTGTTGGAGAACAACTGGGCGGCGCGGGCCGTGCTCGATCTGACCGAACTGCCGAAACCGCCGTTCGCGCAGTGGGTTCCGGACTGGTTGTGGGCCGCCCAGCGGAAGCTGCTCGCTCCGTTTTTCGTCTGGGTGACAGTGGGGCTCTACGATCCGCCCGTTCGCGAACTGATGGGTTACTCGTGGTCGGACCGCGACGAATGGTTGCACCGGCGCTTCGGTGATGTCGTCCGCCTCGTTTTCGCGTTCGTACCCAACAGGTTCCGCAAACACCCGCGGGCCCGGGCCGGGGTCGACCGTGTCGCCGGGCGCATTCCCGATGACGCGCCGCTGGTGCAGACGCCAGCGCGAAACCTGCCGCCGTTGCACGAGCGGGACGACCCGAAGCATTACTGCCCCAACGTGTCTTAGTCGCCCCGTCGGGGGACGTCCGTGTCAGGCGTGGGTGTGGACGTGAACGCCTTCGAGGCCGGCCTCGTGCACGTGCTGGTGCGTGTGCTCGGTCCCGCCTTCGTGGGCGTGTGAGTGCTCGTGGGTCACATGGCCGTGCTCATGGCTGGTGTGCGCGTGCGAGTGGGTCTCGTCCCCGTGCTGGTGTGCATGCGCATGCGGGGCGTCGTGTGAGTGGTGTTCGGTCATGCTGCCATCTCCCTACTGAAATGTGTTGGTGGTAGGTCATTTTGTTGATGTCGAGCGGACTGCCTTGAGCTCGCCCTCGCCGCGATGATGGCGCGGGACGCCGGGCCCGGCGTGCTCGGCGTTGAAGACCGCATCGATGACGAGTTGACGCACGTGGTCGTTCTCGAGGCTGTAGAAGATCGTCGTGCCCTCCCGGCGGGTGCGCACCAGCCGTGCCATCCGCAGCTTTGCGAGGTGCTGGGACACCGACGGGGCGGGCTTGCCCACGTGCTCGGCGAGCTCGTTGACCGACATCTCGCGGTTGGTCAGCGACCACAGCACCTGAACACGGGTGGCATCGGCCAGCATCCGGAACACCTCGACCACCAGGCCGGCCTGGTCGTCGGGCAAGCGCCCTTCGCTATTACCTGCATGCATACGCAGATAGTAACGAACGATCACCCGCGGAGCCAGTGTTGCCGTCGTTCAGTCCGGCGCGACGACGGTCGAACGGCGCCGTCCGCCGTTGCGCTCATTCCATTGCCGGTAGACGTCGACGGCCGACTCCTGCGGTGCGTAGCGCATCGGCAGGCGTCGCTGGTCCCAACTCTTGGCGAACTCGTCGTAAAAGGTCGACACCTCGAAGTACTTCCGGTCGTCGAGGTAATACCGCTCGTAGGACTCGCGAGTGATGAGAAAGGTCACTTCCCTGGGCGAGCAGTAGTACAGCGAACCCAGGCACATCGGGCAGGGGTGCGCCATCACGTAGACGGTGCAGTCGACGAGGTGCTCGGTGCCCAGCTTCATGCAGGCCTCGCGGATGGCGAGGATCTCCGCGTGTGCGGTCGGATCGTTCGTCCGGGCCACTTTGTTGGTGCTCTCGGCGAGCACCTCGCCGTTGCGGACGATCACCGTCGCGAACGGCCGGCCCCCGTCGGCGACGTTTTGCGCTGCCAGGTCGATGGTGCGCTGGACGAAATCTGTCACGGCGACCTCCGCCGGGGCATAGGGGACATTCCGCAGGGTAGCCCGACCGCCCCGGTCGCCCGCCCTGTGGTAGTAACTCGCTTGTCAATATTTCTCTGGGCCGGGAGGAAACCACGATGGCGCGTACCGATCGTGACCGCTGGGATCTCGCGACGAGCGTCGGCGCGACGGCGACCATGGTCGCCGCGCAGCGAGCGCTGTCCTCCGACGAGAAGTTGATCGACGACCCGTACGCCGCGCCGTTGGTGCGGGCCGTCGGAATCGACGTCTACGTCCGGCTGGTGAACGGCGAGATCCCTGTGGGCGGTGACTCGGAGTTCGATCCACAGCGCATGGCCCGCGGCATGGCCTGCCGCACCAGGTTCTACGACCAGTTCTTCCTGGAGGCGGCGCAGAGCGGCATCGGTCAGGCCGTGATCCTGGCGTCGGGACTCGATGCGCGGGCGTACCGCCTGGCGTGGCCGGCCGGCACCGTCGTCTACGAGGTCGACATGCCCGAGGTCATCGAGTTCAAGACCGTGACCCTGGGCGACCTCGGCGCCCAGCCGACGGCCGAGCGCCGCACCGTGGCCGTGGACCTGCGCGACGACTGGGCGACGGCGCTGCAGTCCGCGGGCTTCGATCCGCAGTCCCCCGCGGCGTGGAGCGCCGAGGGATTGTTGGTCTACCTGCCGGACGAGGCGCAGGACGCGCTGTTCGACAACATCACCGCGTTGAGCGCCCCGGGTAGCCGCCTGGCGTTCGAGTTCGTCCCGGACACGGCCGTTTTCGCCGACGAGCGGTGGCGCGCACACCACGACCGGATGAGCGAACTCGGCTTCGAGATCGACTTGAACGACCTCGTCTACCACGGTCAGCGGAGCCACATCCTCGACTATCTGACCCAGCGAGGCTGGGAAACCGAGTCGCACTCCGTGGCGGAGCTGCACGCGGCCAACGGCTTCGTCTATCCCGACGACGACATCGCGGCGGCCTTCGCCGACGTCACCTACAGCAGCGCGGTGCTCCGCCAGAAGGCAGGCTGACCCGCCGGAGCTACCGGTTGAGCAGGTCGTCCTTCAGCTTGCTGGTGAGCATCTCCTGGAAGACGGTGCGCGCCGGCTCGTAGAGGTCTTGGAAAGTCGTCAACACCGCGTTGCGGTTGAACTCGGGGATCGACCCCGTGGGCGTCCAGAAGCTGTCGATGTCCAGCAGGAAGAACGGACCCTGCTCGACGGGCATGGTCCGACGGAGGTGGTAGTTGGCGTCAAGCGCTTGCCCCACACCCGGGCCGTACCGCACGATCATCGACCGGCCCGGCTGGGCCTCCCGGTAGACGGCGGCGCCCTGCCACTCCGTCAAGGTGAGCCCGGCCGGGGCGATTCCTTGCGGTCCAAGCAGCGGCTCGGCGATCCAATTGGCCCACTCCACGCGGCCGTCGACCCCGACGGGGACGTGCACCTCCAGCACATAGCGCAGGCCGAGGCGCTCCACCCCGACGATGTCCGACACCATGGAACGCGCGTCGATGACCCGCATCACGACCTCGAGGAGCTGTTCGAAGTTTGAGTAGGCGGTGGTCTCGATGGTGATCGCCTGGCTCTTCATGGAGGCGGCGAGAGTGTTGTCGCGGTTGGTGTACCGAACGAAACGCTCGGCTTGGGGAGTCGGACTTCCCCCGGCGCCCATGCCCCACGCGACGTCCTGGGCCTGGCGCTCAATCGGCAGGTGGTCGGTGAGCAGGCGTCTGAGCTCGCCGCTCGAAGTTTCGGTGAGGGAATCCGTTGCTGGGTGGCGGATTTCCATCGTTACCAGGGCTACGGGCGCCTTTGGGTAGGCGGCATCGACACTCATCCTGCGAAGCATAGTCAAGTCGTTTGGCCGACAAACGTCGGCACACCGCGGGCCGGAGGAAGTTAGCCTCCAATGCGCCCCCAGCAGGCCCCCAGCGGGAGGATGGGCGTACCGTGGCCGGGGCATCAGCCGAGGTCATGCGCAATTTTGAGTGCCCCCACTAGGACTCGAACCTAGGACCTGCGGATTAAAAGTCCGTAGCTCTACCAACTGAGCTATAGGGGCGCGAAGGTTCAGGATACTGGGTCGGTGCGCGGGCCCGAACGACGCTCGTTTGAGGATTCGGGCCGTGTTGACCTAAGCTGACGTGGCTCCAACGTAAACGTGTTGCGAGTACCCCGGAGTGATTCGGTTCTGGCCCCCATCGTCTAGTGGCCTAGGACGCCGCCCTTTCACGGCGGTAGCACGGGTTCGAATCCCGTTGGGGGTACGCGACGCGGTAACGCGGAGCAGTAGCAAGGCCCTGTGGCGCAGTTGGTTAGCGCGCCGCCCTGTCACGGCGGAGGTCGCGGGTTCGAGTCCCGTCAGGGTCGCCAGCACGGCGAGGCAATCACTGCCTTCCGGCCAGGTAGCTCAGTCGGTACGAGCGTCCGCCTGAAAAGCGGAAGGTCGGCGGTTCGATCCCGCCCCTGGCCACCATCTCCGACCTGCACGGACGCGGTGACAGCACTCCAGCGATTGTCGGCCTTGTTCGGTTCCTGTTCGTTCGCCTCGGTGGCGGCGGACTCATTGAGGTGGTCGAGGTTCGTGGCTACGTGGGTCGACTTCATCGGCGTAGATGTCGCTGTAGATATTGGCGGTCGCGGTGGGCGTGGAGTCGCCCATGGTTTTCTGGACGTAGCGCAGCTCAGCGCCGGATTTGCGGGCCAGGCTGGCGTAGGTGTGTCGTAGGTCGTGAATCGTCAGAGGCGCGACGTTCGTCGTACGCAGGGCTTGTGACCAGTGGGCGTATCTGCGCCAGCTGTTGGATCTGAGCATCGCGCCGTTGGGGGACGTGATGGCCGGCTCATCCGGTGAACGCCCTGCCGCACGTGGTTTGAGCGTGTCGATGACAACCTTTCGAAGGGGCACGGTGCGTTTGGCGGCGCGTGTCAAGGGCGGACCGATGATGACGCGGCCTTCGACATCCGGCGCGGCCCGGCGAACGTGAAGGCGGCGAGCAGCCAGGTCGATATTGCCGACGCAAAGGCCGACGAGTTCGGACCGGCGCAGGCCGGTATAGGCCAGGATGGTGACCAGATCACCCTGGTCTTTGCACGCTGCGGCCAGCGCGGCGACTTCGGGGGCGGTCAGGTAGCGGTGGCGTTCGCGCTCGGGGATGCGACCAGCTGACACTCCGTGAGCGCGGTTGGCGTGAATGCGGCCGTCATTGCGCGCGACTTCGAGAATTGAGCGCAGCAGCCGAAGCGTGGACACTTCCGCCCACGGACCTGCGGATTACCAGCGAATTAAGCGTCGTGGTGCAGCTCGGCACCACCATCGGGATGGGACTACTCGTCCGCCCTCGAACCTGAGGCCCACACAGCAGCGATCCCCCGACCCACGGCGTCATAATCAGCGGCAACCCGTACACGACTATCCGGGCAGCGGCGACGACGTCGAGGTCGGGAAGTATGGGTCTGCGCGGTAATTCGGTGTACCGACGCACCCGCCCGGCAAGAACTGGTCGGCGACACCAGCGACTGTGCGACCCAGCGAATCTCTGCGCATTGGATGAGTGGTTGACACAGTCCCGTACTCGACGCGCTGACCCTACCGGCTTACGGGATGGGTCGACAACGTCCTCGATCGGTTGTCATCGCGTCTCGAAAGCCGAGCGGGACAGCAATTTTGAGCCGTAGGAGGAGTATGCAGCACAATTGCCTGTCCGGCGCGCATGACGAAACGCATTTGGTGACAGCTAATTTCAGAGAAGTAATCAGTCTAGGTTGATAACATGACGTCGACGGGCTACGCTTAAACGTAGCGCGACAGCGCAGCAGCGCCGACATTGTGTGGTTGCGGGACGGAGCGTGAAGGCCGCGACCGGCAGTGAGCGTCGGCGTGTGTGTCCACCGCGGGCCAGGCACACGAGGCGGGCTCCGGACCGACGTGCCGACTCCCGTGAAGGCCGTATGCGGCGATGGCCGTCAGGGGTATTCGGTGCTGGAGCGGACTTGGCGTCTCCGCTGTCGCGCAGGTTAGAGCCTTGAGGAGGGCAGCATGGAAATCGGATTTCACTTCGTCAACTTCAGCATTCCCGGGGGCACATCGGCATTGCCGACCACGCTGGCAAACACCGCCCGCGCGGCAGAAGAGGTCGGCGCCGCCTGGTTCACCATGGCCGATCACTTCTTTCAGATGGAGAGTATGTGGCCGGCCGACGAACCAATGCTCGAGGTATTTAGCTCGCTGGCGTTCCTAGCCGGCCAAACCAGTCGAATCAAGCTTGTCGTGCTGGTGGCCGGCATAACCTATCGTTATCCGGCCTTGCTGGCGAAAACTGTTACCACTCTTGATGTTCTGTCGAGAGGTCGCGCGGTATGCGGGGTGGGTGCGGCCTGGTACAAGCGCGAACACGTCGGTTTGGGAGTCCCGTACCCCTCGACAAAAGAACGCTTCGAACGGCTTGAGGAAACGGTGCAGATCTGCCAGCAGATGTGGAGCGATAACAACGGCGGATACGAAGGCAAGCATTATCAGCTGGCCGAAACGTTGTGTGTCCCCCAGCCGGTTCAGCAACCGCACCCGCCAATCCTCATCGGCGGTACGGGCGAACGCAAAACCCTGCGGCTGGTTGCCCAGTACGCCGATATATGGAACGGAATTTTCGAATCAACGAGCGAGGCCGCCCACAAGTGCGACGTGCTGCGCCGCCACTGTGATGCGCTGGGCCGCGACTACGACTCGATCCAGAAGACGGTTTTCCACGTCGCCGACCCGTTTGATGATCTAGACGGTTTTTTTGTCGCTGCAGAGCAATACGCCAAACTGGGATTCGACGTTATGAGCATCCTGCCGCCTGCGTCGAACGATCCACTGGGATTTGTGAATCGGCTCGGCGAGGAGCTGATACCGAAAGCTGTGCAGCTGGGGTCGTGAGTCGTCAGCGCGCGGTGAGGGCTTTCGCGACTCAGCACGGATACGGAACAGGCAGGAAGGTCGTAAATGCGGATTCTGCGGATCGCACTGGTTGTGCTGGGGCTCAGTCAGATCGGTTTCGGCGTCGCATTTTTGGTGCCAGGCTTAATGTTTGAGCAGCTGCATTTGCGACCCCCAGCGCCCGCCTGGGTCAACTGGTTGATGGCCCCAGCGGGAGCCAGATACGTCGGCTATGGAATCGGGATGCTCCTCGCGCGCGTACGCCCGCGCGGCACGCATTGTGGATCGACATGATGATCGTCATCGAGGTTGTGGACTGGCTCGCCGCGGTGAGCTATATCTGCGCTGGCGTCGTCCCTTTAAACCACGTCATCATCGGGGTGGTAATGCCGCCGCTATACGTCGCGGCATTGACGTGGGGTCGTCTCCGCGGTTACGCGAGTGCACCCGACAGCTCGCAAACCAACGATCAGCGTCACGGCAGACTCACCGGGGCTTAGCAGGCGAAGGGCCGTCCCGTCAGCACCGTCGAGGCTCCCGGGCGGCTATCGATTGAAAGGCCTTGTCATCAACGCGCCAGAATCTGAGCAGGCGAGCCAGAAGAATTCCGCCAGTCCGTCGCTGGGAGTCGAAACCGCTGCCACTGCCTCGGAGGCCTTCGGTCCGCAGTTTGTCACACCGATGCTCTTTGGGGCGGCGCTTAACCCGTTGAACAGCTCGGTGATGGCGACTGCGCTGGTCGCGATCGCGTCATCGCTGGGAGTATCAGTCGGCCGCAGTTCGATCCTGATAGCAAGCCTGTATTTGACGAGTGCCGTCGCGCAACCCACTACCGGGCGGTTAGGCGAACTCATCGGGCCCCGTCGTGTATTCGTGGCGGGCACCGCGCTGGTTCTGTTGGGGGGATTTGTTGGCGGATTCGGCGACAACCTGTTGATTCTCACGATCGCGCGGGTGCTCATCGGCATGGGCACCTCCACGGGCTATCCCACCGCGATGTTGCTGATCCGCCGCCGTGCCAGCACCGCGGGTCTGACCGCGCCCCCGCAACGGGTGTTGGGAAGCCTGACCATCGCCGGCGCGGCGATGGTGGCGATTGGCCCTGCCCTCGGCGGGCTGTTGATCAGCTGGTTTAACTGGAGGGCAGCGTTTCTGATCAATGTCCCCATCGCTTGCGCAGCGCTTCTGACGGCACTGCTGTGGCTCCCGAAGGACCCTGACCGAATCCGCGGATACCCCTGGCGAGAATTGATCACCAGAGTCGATCTCGTCGGCATCACCGGCTTCGCGATCACGCTCACCTGCGCGCTGACCTTCCTTTTGTCGCTCCCTCGGCCGCGCATTTCAGTATTGGCTGCCTCGCTGCTGGTGGCGATAGCACTGATCTGCTGGGAACTTCGGGCCAGATATCCATTCTTGGACATCCGGCTGCTGGTATCGAATATGGCGCTCACACGGACTTACCTGCGTAACGGCCTTACTTTGCTCGCCGTCTATATCGTGCTCTACGGCCTCACCCAGTGGATGGAAGCTGCGCGCGGGTTGACGGCTTATACAGCGGGTCTCACGTTGATTCCGATGGGTGTGCTTTCAGCCCTGTCAGCGCAGGTGGGTTCGCGCCGCCTGCGCATGGGAACCTCGCTGACGATTTCGGCTGCGCTCATGTTGGCCGCTGGATTAATCGCATGCTCTTTGAACGGCCATAGCCCACTAGTGTTGCTCGTCACGATCACCGCCTTGGTCGGTGTGGTCTCGGGCTTGTGCACACTCGCCAACCAGATTGCGCTCTACGAGCAAGCGCCTGCACACACCGTCGGCACCGCTTCAGGGTTGCTACGAACATATGGGTACATCGGTTCGATCGCCGCCGCAACGATATGCGGCATGACATTTCGTACACGGGTCGATGACACTGGACTGCACCGGCTGGTAGCAGCGTTGATCGCAGTATCGATGGTCGTTCTTGCCTTGACCGTGGCGGACCGAAAGCTCTACGCCAGGTCCAATAGTCGAAACAGACTTGACGCTCGCCGACCGTAGTCCGGCAATGGCACGTCTGCGCGAGAAGGGCGCCGAACTCCGCGCCCAGACCCAACACGCTGGCGGAACAAGCTGGCGCCACACTAGCCACGCTTCGTAATAAGCCTAGGCTGGCTATATGGTTGAGAGTCCAAATTGCGATGACGTGGCAGCAGGCTTGTTCGGCGGCATTGTCCTCATCGCTCGCCGACTCAAGCTGCTGCAGGCGCCCGGTCAACTCACGCTGCCCGAGCGTGCGGCTCTGGAGCGCTTGGACCATGAAGGCCCGGCATCTGGGGCAGACTTGGCGCGGGCCGAGCAAATTACGCCGCAAGCCATGGGAGCAACCATCGCCGCTCTAGAATCGCGGGGTCTGGTAAGCCGTCGACCTGATCCGGCCGATGGGCGACGAGTCATGCTGTCTCTCACCACATCCGGAGTGAAGATCCTGCAGCGCAAGCGTGACGCGAGAACTCGCCATCTAGCGAAAATCCTGAAGAAGGAGTTTTCCGATGCTGAGTTGCAGACGTTGGCAGCAGCCGCGCCGCTAATAAAGCGCCTGGGTGCGCAGATTTGACCAGTGCGCCGGGCAGATCGAGATGCGGGTCTGCTGCACGATTCCGGAGCGACCTCGTGGCGGCGAGGTTTCTGACGCGGGGCGCTCTTCGCGGCTCGGCGTGAAGCAAATATTCCCATCCGGCGCGCGTGGGATGCGCAATCCTCAATCTGCCGGTGACCGCCGCGATCTAACCATCGGTGCGACGCCGCCCGTCGACGCCAGCAACAGGTGTGGGGCGCTACGAATGGAACTGGGAAAATTCCGTGAAATTCGGTGCATCCAGATTCGTCGTCTCGGCAAAGGCGCCATTTGGCGAATGGGGCCGGTCACAGACGGGCGGCAAGCACTTCGACGCCCCGGCCGCGCAGTTTTGGCAGCGCCCACGGTCGACCGGCCAGCACCGAGGCGAGATGGGCGGCTTGACCCGTGACAGTGGGGCCATTCGCGTGGTGTGACCAGTCGGCCTCGGCGGCAACCAGATTCAGCCCTCGGGCTCGTGCGGCGGCGGGCACGAACGGGTTCGGTATGCGCACTTGCGTGTCGAGGACGGCGGCGACAGTTGCGGTGGGTATCTCCGAGTCTCTACCGAGCGCGTAGGCGATATCGAGTTCGTGTACGACATGGTCGCCCAACAGCAGACGTCGGGGGAAAATTCGACCAACGCCGCGGGGTTCGGCTGTCAGGGCGACGAATTGGTCAATCAAGTCGTCAGGCGCCCGCTGTGCCGCCAAGGTCCGTGCCAGATCGGTGTTCGCCCCATTGAACGAACCGGCTCGCCGCACCATTGTGGCGGCGATCGATGCGAGCGACGCTGCGTAGCCGACGACGAGGTGCGCCAGGACGTCGTGATTGGTCCATTCGGTACACAGACTCGGCTGGGTCCACTGCGCGGCGCTGAGGCCGCGCACCAGCTCCGCGAATCGAGCGTCGTTTTCCTGCAGAGCGTCAGTCGATTTGGACATTCGACTGGTTCTGAAGGAATGCGGTTTGCTCGGTGAGCAACTCGGCCGCTGGTGGGCGATGGTAAGTCCGGAAGTGATCGCCGCCGGAGTGTCGGTAGTCGAAGGCCGGCGTGGCCAATCTCGAGGCGGCAAAGCGCTGGTCGTACTGCGCCGTCAACATCTCATGAGTGGCCCCCAGGCCGTGGACAAGGACGACTCCCGGGTGCGGGCCGGAACCCCCGGGAAAGGCCAGCCAGCCGGCGCAGCGAGTGCCTTGAGAAGCGAAGTGCACCCTCTCCGTGGTGAGGCGAGCCCCCATGTGAGATCCTCCCAGGAATACGTACGATGTACCTGTTCTACGATACGTACAGCGTACGCGTCAAGGGCCCGTTCGGGTGGAAGGGCGGGGGTGGTGCTCACGGGGCGGCGCGGTTCACCGTCGATGAAGTACGGGCCAAAGCGAACCACATCGTCGCCCGCGACGGTCTCGGTGTTCTGAGCATGCGATCACTGGTCGCAGCGGGCGGCACGGGCCCCGATGACGCTCTACAGCTACGTCAGAGACCGGGACGAGCTCGAAGGGCTGGCCGGACGTCGGTGAGCTCGGCCCGCCCGCGCGGCGACCACGCGGGCGTAGTGCCTGCCCGAGCGCATGCCCGCCCGGTTCGCTACCGGGTCCGACCGCACACGAGCTGCCCAGCTCGCCGATTTTGGCCGCGCGTGTTCGGGCGTCGTGCCCCGCGCTACCCGAGCACCGGAAGCAACAGCCGTGACGACGATCGGACCGTATTCAGGCTGCTGGTCCCCACGCTGGCGTGCCGGAAGTTCATGATCGCCGGGGTCGACGGGTTCTGGTCGTCGCTGGAAAGCACCAGGCGAATTCGGTGTTCGGCCTTGAATCGGCGGGCGTTGGGCACCAGGGGAATTCGGTAGACGACGTCCTCGCCGACCGGCACGGCCCGCGGATTGCGGCAGGGCAGCACAGGCGCGCCGGGCCGGCTGGCGGCCTCGTCGACCTCGCGCATGCTGGCGCGCAGCCACCCGGCGGTCACGTCGGTGGCTTCACCGTCGGGCGCGACGTCCTGCAACGTCACCATCCACGCGGTGTCGATCGCCGTCGCCGAGGCGACCAGCCGCAGCTCTACGTCGCCCACCACGTCGACGTCCCGGGTCAGCGGTGCGCCGGTCCAGCTCAGCGTCGAAGGCGGGTCGATCGCGCTGGGCCTGACCCGGCCGAGCCCGCCTCCGAGGACCATCATTGTGCGGCTGCCGGGTTCGCCCTCGTCGTCGTCCAGCCCGCCGTCGGCGCGCAGCGCGAGCTCACGATGTGGGGCGGGTGACGGCGGCCAGGAGTCGGCGGTGCGCCACTCGTCGGCGCCGGGCAGGAAGTAGCGGATCGGCGGGCCCTCGACGATGCCCGTGTCGGCGCCCTTGAGCCAATGGTCGTACCAGGCCAGCGCCTCGGTATGCATGCTTTCCCACGGCCACGTCAGGCCGAACTTGCCCAGCATGCCGATGCGGACACATGCGTTGTGCGACAGCCCATTCCAGGTGGTGAACGTCGACGGAAGGTGAAGCGGTACGTTCTCCCAGTCACATCCCAGGTAGACGGGAACGTCGATGTTCTTCAGCAGCGGCAGGAGATTCCGCTCCTCCCACCACTCGTCGCGTGCGGGGTGCTTGACCGCGGCCTCCTGCCACAATTCGTCCCACGGGTGCGGATCGTGGGGCAGCCGCAGAAGCTGGCGCAGCATGGTCACCGCGGCCTCGCCGTTCATGGTCTCGAATTTCTTGTGCAGCCGCGGGGTGTTCAGAACCCGGCGCGCCAGGCCGATCGGCTTGCTGCGCCACAGCCCGTCGCTGCGTTCGGACGTCAGGCCCATCATCGCGAGGAACGGCGTGATGAACGAGGAGCTCAGCAGCCCGTGGTGGTTAGCGCCCTCGTAGAGGTCGCTCGTCACGGCGAGCGGGAAAATTGCCTTGAGGTGCGGCGGCCGCTCGACGGCCGCCTCGAGCTGGGTCATGGCGAAGTAGCTGATCCCGATCATGCCCACGTTGCCGTCGCACCAGGGTTGGGCGGCAACCCATTCGACGAGGTCGTACATGTCCCGGCGTTCCTGGGCGTCGAAGAACCCGAAGGTGCCACCCGAGCCGCACGTGCCGCGGACGTTCGCGATCACGTGCGCGTAGCCGCGCGGGACCCAGAAGTCCGTGACGCCGGCCTCGATGAATCCAGCCGGGGCGCCGAGGTCCTGCATCTGCCTCGGGTACGGCGAAGCGGCCACCAGGGCGGGGAATCGCCCTTCGGCGTCGGGCCGATGGATGTCGGCCAAAAGGTCTGTGCCGTCGCGCATTCCGATCGCGGTGTTGATGTCCGTGCGAGATGTGTACCGCGGTTCGCTGAGGTTGCGGTATTCACGCCCCGTGGTCTGCGGACCGTTGAGCGTGCTATCGGAGGCGGCCATAGTTTCACCGTATGTTGAGATTAGTCTCAACGCAAGATGAAACTTGTCATATGGTGGGACGGTGGCGAAGCGACCTATCCCCCCCGGCCCACGGGACGACCGCGGCGTGCTGGCGGCGCGGATCCTCGCCGCGGCCCGCACCGAATTCGCCGAACACGGTTGGGCCGGCACGGCGATCCGGGCCGTCGCCCGCAACGCCGATGTCGACCCGGCGTTGATCTACCACTACTTCGGTTCCAAGGAAGGCCTGCTCGACGCGGCCACGGCGCCGCCGCAGAAGTGGCTCGACTCGGTCGTCGCGACGTGGGCGACCCCCAAAGTGGAGCTGGGCCGGCGACTGATCCGCACTGTGCTGGACGCGTGGGACGACGAGGAAGTCGGTCCGGTACTGCGGGCAATCGTGCTGACCGCCGCGCACGAGGCCAAGACCCGCGAAAAGCTCCGGATGATCGTGGAGCGCGGCCTGATCGGCGAATCCACCCTCGGTGACGACGAGGACGAGCGGCTATGCCGCAGCGGGTTGATTGCCAGCCAGCTGATCGGCTTCGCGTTGCTCCGCTACGTCTGGAAGATCGAACCGCTCGCTTCGATGCCCGACGGCGAGGTGGTGGCCGCGATCGCGCCGAATCTGCAACGCTACGTCGACGGAAACATTGCTATCGCACGCGATAGCCCTTCCCAGAACCGGTCATAGCCACCTTTCCCGTGGCGGGTGTGGCGCAGGTGATCCAATCCCCCATAGAGCCACAATGTATCCATGCCTCGCCTCCGGTGGATGTGGCCGCCCGCGGTCGCCGTTGCGCTCAGTGGCGTGGTAACCGCGCCGGCCCACGCGGACGTCCCGCCGGTCGGCGACGCCGCCCGCGCGGCCGGATTCGTCGACGTCCGCACCGTCGTTCCCGACGCGGTGATCGACCTGCGCTACGCCACCACAAACAACTTCACCCACACGCGGTTGTACCCGTCCGACGCCCGCTGCCTCGTGCATCAATCCATGGCTCCCGGCCTCGGGGCGGCTGCCGCCGCCCTGCGGCCGCAGGGTCACCTGATGGTCTTCTGGGACTGTTACCGACCGCATGACGTCCAGGTCAAGATGTTCGACGTCGTCCCCAACCCGGCCTGGGTGGCTCGGCCCGGCAACTACGCGCACAGTCATGAGTCAGGGCTCTCGGTCGATGTGACCTTCACCGGCGTCCAGGGGCAGTGCCCGCCCGAACGGCGGATGGACGGCCTTTGCCTCGCCGACATGGGCACTGACTTCGACGATTTCTCTGCCCGTGCAACGGCTTACGCGACGCAGGGCGTCAGCGCCGACGCCCAGGCCAACCGGGCCCGGCTGCGGGACGCCATGAAGTATGGCGGCCTGAACCCGTACTCGGGGGAGTGGTGGCACTTCGACGGTCCCGGTGCCGCCGTCGACCGCCCGATCCTCAACGTGCCCGTCGACTAGCTGTCTCATAATATGGGATAGCAGTTCTGGAATATGGGCGGCCGTCGCTAGGCTGCACGCATGAGCGACGACGCCAAATACACGCACGGCCACCACGAGTCGGTGTTGCGCAGCCACCAGCGGCGCACGGCGGAAGACTCCGCGGCCTACCTGCTGCCCCACCTGAGCCCGGGGCTGTCGGTGCTTGACATCGGGTGCGGCCCCGGGACCATCACCGTCGACCTCGCTGCCCGCGTCGCACCCGGGCCAGTGATGGCCGTCGACCAGTCCTCCGGCGTCCTCGAGATCGCACGGGACGAGGCGCGGCGGCGTGAGCTATCCAACGTCGCGTTCGCCGTCGCTGACGTCCATGCCCTCGAGTTCCCCGACAATGCGTTCGACATCGTCCACGCGCACCAGGTGCTTCAGCACGTGGTCGACCCCGTGTGGGCGCTGCGGGAGATGAAGCGGGTCTGCCGGCCGGGCGGGCTGGTGGCGGCGCGCGACGCCGACTACGCGGGATTCATCTGGTTCCCGCAGATTCCGGCGCTGAATACGTGGCTGGACCTCTATGACCGGGCCGCCCGCGCCAACGGTGGGGAACCCGACGCCGGCCGACGGCTGCTGTCCTGGGCCCAGGCCGCGGGGTTCGACGACGTCACCCCGACGGGCAGCGTCTGGTGCTATGCCACGCCCGCCACGCGCGCCTGGTGGGGCGGGATGTGGGCCGACCGGATCCTCCACTCCGACCTGGCTCGCCAGCTCGCGGACTCAGGTCTGGCAACCCGGGGGCAGCTGGAGGAGATCTCCGCGGCCTGGCGGGCCTGGGCCGCCGCGCCGGATGGCTGGCTGTCGGTCCCACACGGCGAGATTCTCTGCCGGGCATAGGTCGACGTTCGGTCAACGCGCCGGTGGGCGCTTTGTAGCATCAGCACGGTGCGCGGCGAGCGGGCTTCGGAAATTGGCGCTTCACTTTCGGCCGTCGCGCCGCCCGCGGCCGGTTCCCGGACGCGCGTCGCGGTTGCCTGCATGGTGGGCACGGCCGTCGAGTTCTACGACTTCTACATTTACGGCACCGCGGCGGCCCTGACGTTCCCCACGGTGTTCTTCCCGAATCTGGGCCACACCATGGCGACGGTCGCTTCGATGGGGACGTTCGCGGCGGCGTTCGTGTCCCGGCCCGTCGGCGGGGCGGTCTTCGGCCACTTCGGCGACCGCTTGGGTCGCAAGGCGACCCTGGTCGCGACACTGCTCATCATGGGGCTGTCGACCATCGCGGTCGGCCTGACTCCTGGCACGGCCACCATCGGCGTCGCCGCGCCGTTGATCGTGCTCACTTTGCGGTTGTTGCAGGGGTTTGCCGTCGGTGGTGAATGGGCGGGATCGGCACTGCTGGGCGCCGAATACGCGCCCGCCGACCACCGCGGCCGATACGGCATGTTCACTCCGCTGGGCGTCGGGGTCGCCCTCGTCCTGACCAGCCTGACCTTCCTCCTCGTGGATTTCACAATCGGCGAAACCAGTCCGGCATTCATCCAATGGGGATGGCGTGTGCCGTTTCTGCTCAGCGCGCTGCTCATCGCCGTCGCCCTGTACGTGCGGCTGAACATCGGCGAAACCCCAGTCTTCAAAGGCCAATTGGCGACCGGGGCGCCGGGCCGCGCACCCATCGTGGAGGTCATCCGCTCGCAGCCCGTGAGTCTGCTACTGGCATCGGGCAGCTTCGTGGCCGTCTACACCTTCGTCTTCATGGCCGGCACATACCTGACCAGTTACGCCCACGGCCGGATCGGGCTCTCGCACCACTCGATCCTGATCGCCGGCATGCTGGGCGGCGTCGTATGGACGGTGGCGGTGGTGTTCTCCGGCACCATGTGCGACCGACTGGGGCGCCGCCCGATGATCATCGCGGCGTGGATATTGGGCGTGCCGTGGTCTTTTGTCGTCATCCCGCTGATCGACACCGGCAACCGTGTCCTGTTCACGGTGGTGATCGGCGGCATTTACGCCATCGCGGCGGTCGCCTACGCGCCCATGGCGGCCTTCATACCGGAGCTCTTCCCGACCCGGTACCGCTACACCGGCTCCGGGCTGGCGCTCAACCTCGCCGGGATCATCGGTGGCGCCATTCCACCGATCGTGGCGAGCCCGTTGCTCGCGCAATACGGCGGCTGGGCCATCGGACTGATGATGGCCACCCTGGTGCTGATCAGCCTCGCCTGTACCTATCGGCTGCCGGAAACCCGGGGGATCGCGCTCGGGGGTGCCGCCGAGAACGGCTAGCTTCGCGCCGGACGGAAGCGCCGTCTCCGCAGGTCAAAGTGATGGGATTGGCATTCTCTTTTTTTGCAAGTACGTTATCCATCGATGGATAACGCTGCTCAAACTCCCTCGGGCATCCCGCTGCGGCCCGTGTACGGGCCGGCGGACCGGGCCGGCGATCCGCCGTCGCCCGGGCAGTTCCCGTTCACCCGGGGCAACTTCGCGTCCGGCTATCGAGGCAAGCTGTGGACGTTCCGGCAGTACTCCGGCTTCGGGACGGCGGAGGAATCCAACCGTCGCTACCGCTACCTGCTGGACCAGGGCGGGACGGGGCTGTCGGTGGCGCTCGACCTGCCGACCCAGTGCGGGTATGACTCCGACGATCCCGAGTTCGGTGAGGAGGTCGGCCGGGTCGGCGTGGCGGTCGACACGCTCGCCGACTTCGAGATCCTTTTCGACGGCATTCCGCTGGACAAGCTCAGCACCAGCATGACCATCAACGGGACCGCGGCCATCTTGCTGGCGTTCTACGTGGCGGCCGCCGAGCGGAAGGGCATCCCGCGGGCCAAGCTCACCGGAACCATCCAGAACGACATCCTCAAGGAGTATGCCTCGCGTGGGACGTGGATCTGGCCGCCGGAACCGTCGCTGCGGCTGATCGCCGACACCATCGAGTTCTGCGCGGCCGAGGTGCCCAGGTTCAACGCAATCTCGGTGGCGGGCGCGCATTTCCGCGACGCCGGAGCCAATGCGGTCCAAGAAATGGCGTTCACGCTGGCCGACGGGGTGACCTACTGCGACACCGTGCTCGAACGCGGTCGGATGACCATCGACCAGTTCGCGCCGCAGATCTCCTTCTTCTTCTACACCCACGGCGACTTCTTCGAGGAGGTCGCCAAATACCGTGCGGGACGGCGTCGGTGGGCCACGATCGTGCGGGAGCGCTACGGCGCGACGACGGATAAGGCGTCGATGTTCCGGTTCGGCTGCGTGTGCGGCGGCGCGTCGTTGTATGCACCGCAGGCCCACAACAACGTCGTCCGCGTGGCTTACGAAGCGATGGCCGCGGTCCTGGGCGGCGTCCAGTCGATGTTCACCGCGGCATGGGACGAGCCGTTCGCCCTGCCCACCGAGGAGTCCACCACCCTGGCGCTGCGCACTCAGCAGGTCCTCGCCTACGAGACCGGCGTCGCCAGCGTCGCCGATCCGCTCGGTGGGTCGTATTTCGTCGAGGCGCTCACCGACGCGACCGAAGCCCGCATCGTCGAGATCATGGACGACCTCGAGCGACACGGAGGCATGGTCAGCGCGATCGAGGACGGTTACCTGCAGGGCCTCATCGCCGACGAGGCCTACCGGATGCACCAGGAAATCGAGGCCGGCCTTCGCCCCGTCGTCGGGGTCAACCGGTTCGTGTCAGAGGAACCGGAGCCCGATGTGGTCACCTACGAGCTCGATGCCGAGGGCCGCGACCTGCAGCTCAAGCGCCTCTCGAAGATCAAGAGCGAAAGAGATTCGGCCGCGGTGCAATTCAGCCTCGCCGCCCTCTCCCGCGCCGCCGAAGGGACCGAGAATCTCATGCACAACCTCATCGACTGTGCGAACGCGTACTGCACCGTCGGAGAGATGGTCACTGCGCTCAAGGCGGTGTGGGGCGAGTTTCAGCAACCGGTGGTCTTCTAGATGGCGGTGCGGATTCTGGTCGCCAAGCCCGGCCTCGACGGACACGACCGCGGTGCCAAGATCGTCGCCCGCGCCCTGCGTGACGCCGGTTTTGAAGTGATCTATACGGGCATCCGCCAACGGATCGAGGACATCGCCTCGATCGCCGTCCAGGAGGACGTGTCCGTCGTCGGCCTGAGCATCCTGTCCGGTGCGCATCTGGCGCTCACCGCGCGGACGATCGAGGCGCTGCGCGCCGCCGAAGCTGCAGACATCGCCGTCGTCGTCGGGGGAACCATCCCGCATGCCGACGTGCCCAAGCTGCTGTCCACCGGTGCCGCTGCGGTATTCCCCACGGGCACACCGCTGGACGTGCTCGTGCGCGAGATCCGCGCGCTGACCGGAACCCCCGAACCCGTTGCGGAGGGCCAGTGCGCGTCGGAGTGATGATCGGGGCCGAGCGCGGCGACATGGCTCGCAAGGTGGGCAAGCTGGCGTCGGACATCGAATGGGCCGAATCGGCGGGCTTGGACACCGCGTGGATGCCGCAGGTGCCCGACGACTTCGACTGCCTGACCATGGTGTCGCTGATGGCAGCGCACAGCTCGCGCATCGAGCTGGGTACTGCGGTGGTGCCACTGCAGACCCAGCATCCGATTGCCCTTGCCCGCCAAGCATTGTCGACGCATGCGGTGTCCCGCGGCCGGTTGGCGTTGGGTGTCGGGCCGTCACACCACTGGATTATCCGGGACATGCTCGGCTTGCCGTACGAGAAGCCGGCCGCCTACACCCGCGACTACCTACAGGTGCTCAATGCCGCCGTCGCCGGGCCCGGACCGGTTGACGTCGAAAACGATTCGTTCGCGGTGCACAATCCACTGGCGATCGGGGCCGACACCCCGATGCCGGTTTTGGTCGCCGCCCTTGGGCCGGTGATGCTTCAGATCGCCGGTGAGCTCGCCGACGGCACGGTGTTGTGGATGGCCGACGAGCGCGCGATCGGTGATCACATCGCGCCGAAGATCACCAAAGCCGCCGCGGATGCCGGACGCCCCACCCCGCGGATCGTTGCGGGCATCCCGGTATGCCTCTGCGCCCCTGCGCAAGTCGAGGCGGCCAAGGAGCGGGCCAACCGCATCTTGGGCGAGGCCGAGGTGTCGCCGAACTACCAGCGCCTGCTCGAGCGCGGCGATGCCCGTGATGTCGGCGATCTGTGTGCGGCCGGTGATTCGGAACAGATCTTGCGGCGGTTCCGCTCGTTCGCCGATGCCGGCGTGACCGACCTGTCCGTGCGGCTGCTCCCCATCGGCGACAACCGCGACGAACTCGTCGCCTCCAAACGGCGCACCCGCGACATGATCGCCTCTCTCGCATCGGAATTGCGGTGACATCCACCGCACCGCTGGCCGGCGTGCGCATCCTCGAGGTCGGCACCATGCTGGCCGGTCCGTATGCCACCATGCTGCTCGCCGACCTCGGCGCCGAAGTGACCAAGGTCGAGCCGCCCGGCGGCGAGATATCCCGAGAGGTCGGCGCCAGCTACTTCGCCAGCCTCAACCGCAACAAGTCCAGCATCTGTCTCGACCTGAATTCCGAAGCCGGGCAGCAACGCCTGGGCGATCTGGTCGCCAAATCCCATGCGCTGCTGGTGAACCTCAAACCGTCGGCCATCCGCCGCCTCGGCCTCACCTACGACGCGCTCCGCCGGCACAACGAGCGGATCGTGTGCGTGGCCATCACGGGCTGCGGACTGCACGGCGGCGACGACCCCGCCTTCGACTACGTGGTGCAGGCGGCCACCGGCATCGCCGCGCTGACGGGCGACCCGGACGGCCCGCCGACGCTGCCCGGCTACTCCTCGGCCGACAACTCCACGGGGATGGCCGCAGCGCTGGGGCTGCTGGCCAAGATCGTCTCCGGCGCCGGTGGCCAGGTCGACGTGTCGCTGCGCGACGTCATGCTGTCGCAGCTCAACTACCATGCGTCGGCCTACCTCAACGACGGCGTCGAGCCGCAGCGCCGCCCCAACGGCGCGCACTCGTATTACGTTCCGGCCCAGCTGTTTCCCACGGCTGATGGCCATCTGGCGCTCTTCGTGACGCATGACGGGTTCTGGAAGGCCTTCGCCAGTGAGGCGGGCATCGGTGGATTCGAGACGATGGCCGAACGAGTATCCCGCCGCGACGAGGTGCTCGCGGTCGTCACGGCCATGCTGGCGACCGACACCGCCGCCGGCTGGGAGCGCCGGCTGCGCCCGCTGGGCGTGCCGGCGGCGGCGGTGCGGTCGCTGCCCGAGGCGCTGAAGGCGACGCCGGAAGTGGTGGTGACGGCGGGGAACTTCCGGCTCGTTGGTAGCCCGATCCACGTCTCGGGCTACCAACCCGAGTACCGGCCACCGCCGGGGCTGCGCGAGGGTTGACGCTCGGCCGAGCGTCAACGTGTTGCAGCCGCAAGATGGGATCCGCGCAACGATCGGTCGTCGTGCGTCAGCGGGCGGCCACGGCGGCGGTGGGGACGCTGCTAACCCGCCACGACCTCGATCACCGACTGCGGCGTCCCGGTCTCGTGGACCGCTTTGCGCGTCAGGCCCGCGGCGCGGAAGAGCGCGTCGAACTCGTCCAATGAGCGTTCCCGTCCGGTGCAGGCGAGGAAGATGTTCATGTCCATCAGCGCGGCGAGCGGTTTCTGCGCTGATACCACCATGTCGATGACCGCGATCCGGCCTCCGGGGGCCAGCGCGTCGCGGCACCGTTTGAGGATCGTGATGCATTCCTCGTCGGACCAGTCGTGCAGGATGAATTTGAGCAGCATCAGGTCTGCGGCCGGAACCGACTCGAAGAAGCTGCCCGCGACAACCCGCGTGCGTTCGGTGAGACCGTCCCGCTTGATGGCCGCCTCGGCGAGCTCGACGATGTTGGACCGGTCGAAGATGATGCCCTGCAACGACGGGTTCTTGTGCTGGAGGAGTCGCAGCAGCGACCCGTCGGCGCCGCCGACGTCGACTGCGCACTGCACTCCGTTGGTGTCGATGGCGTCCGCGATCTTGGGGCCCCAGATGCTGGTCGCGCTCGCCATCGCCGCCGTGAACAGTTCGGCTTCGTCGGGGTGGGCGGCCAGGTACTGGAAGGCGTCGCCACCTTGCATCGCCCTGGACGGCGTTTCGCCGGCGCGCAGCCCGCTGGTGAAGTCTTTCCAGGGCAGCCATTCACCGAGCATGCTCAGGACGAAGGGCCGCGTCGAGCGGGGATCGTCACGGCGCAGCGTGTCGAGCAGGGGCGTGGACGCGAACCGGCCGTCCGAGTCTTCGTTCAGCAGACCCACCGCCACCCCGGCGCGCATTAGGCGCAGGGTCGTGTCGGGGGCGGCGCCTTCGCGCGCGGCGACCTCTGCGGCGGTAAGGTTGCCGTCGGCCAGGTGGTCCGCGATCGACAGGTCGGCCACCGCGAATACGGTCCGGCACGCCCAGTAGGTGAAGACCGCCGTCAGCATCTGCTCGTGCGGATCGCCGGCGGCTGTCCAGGGCGCGGCTGGTGAAAGCATGCAACCTCCAAGTCTCTGAACGGGCACTCCAACTGCCCATCGCTCAACACAAGAACGGCACTGCGCCAAAGTTGGTTCACGGCGGCCGAAATCCGATCGGCTAAGCTCGGCAGGCGCCCGTGAGGTGCGACTCGGCGAGTTTGCGGAAGGCCGCCACCAGGCGGCTGCGGTCCCCGGCGCGGGTCGCCAGCACGACGTGGCACGGCTCGACGTCCTTCAACGTGACCGTGGTGATGTCGGGACGGATGCTGCCCCCGATCGCGGGCACGATGGCGACGGCCTGCCCGGAGGCAATGAGTTCGAACTTGTCCTCGAGCGCGTCGATGTAAGGGCCGTCCGGCGCGCGGCGTCCGTCGGGTCGGGGATCGATCCGCCAATAGGCGCTCCATGCCGGGTCGGAGTTCCGCACCCGGGGCATCGGCTCGTCGGCGATGTCGTCGAGGGTCACAACATCCCTGCCCGCCAGGCGGTGGTCGATGGGCACGGCCAGCACCCGCGGCTCGTCATACAGGACCGTCACGTGCAGACCGTCGGTCGGGAACGGCAGCCGGGTCACCACCGCGTCCACCCGATGAGCGAGCAGCGCGTCGAGAGCCTGGCCCCAATTCAAATGCGTGACTTGCACTTCTGCGTCAGGGTGCTCGCGGCGCATCGCGCGCACCGCTGGGGTGACGATCATGCCCGTCGTGTACCCGATGGTGATGCGGCTGGGCTGGGCGGCGGCCCTCGCCTGCGCCGCCGCCTGCGCGGCAGACCGCAGCAACGCCTTGGCCCGGGGCAGGAACACCTTGCCCGCTTCGGTCAACCCGGTGCCCTGTGGCGTCCGATCGAGCAGTCGCACGCCGAGTTGCTGTTCCAGGCGGCGAATTTGGCGACTCAGCGACGGCTGCGCGACGCGCAGGGCACCGGCCGCCCGACCGAAGTGCCGGTGCTCGGCGACGACGACGAAGTACCCGACCAGGCGCAGGTCGAGGTCGACTTCCAAGTGCTCGGTCATGCGGCAATGGTAACGCGGCACCTCCCACCTCGATATCTCGTCGGGTGCCTCTAGCTGCAGCGATGCAGGATGTGCATCGCCTCATATGAAAGAGGACTTGGACACCCGATCCCACGCGGCCATTGACTGGATGGCGACGAACCGCGAAGGGAGCCACCAATGGATGTCTTTGTAACTGGCGCGACGGGGCACATCGGTTCCGCCGTCGTCGACGAACTCCTCGACGCCGGACACCGCGTCACGGGGCTGGCGCGCTCCGACGAGGGCGTCGCGGCCCTGACGGCCAAGGGCGTCACGGCATATCGGGGTGAGCTCGACGATCCCGACGGTTTGCGGTCGGCCGCGGCGGCGGCCGACGGTGTCATCCACCTCGCGTTCCGGCACGACTTCGACGACTTTCTGGGTGCCGCCGAGACCGACCTGCGTGCCGTCGAGGCAATGGGCGAAGCGCTCGTCGGATCCGACCGGCCGTTCGTCAGCACCTCGGGGACGCTGTCGCTCCCGCTCTTCGGGCACGGCGGTGCCGCGACCGAATACGACACGATGCCGGGCGGACCGCGCATCGACTCGGAGAACGCCGTGATCGCGTTGGCCGAACGCGGCGTGCGCTCGTCGGTCAACCGGCTGGCACCGTTGGTGCACAGCGACCTGGACCACCACGGCTTCATCAACCACCTGATCACCACCGCCGGCGCTACCGGAATGTCGGCCTACATCGGGGACGGAACCAACCGGTGGCCCGGCGTGCACACCCGCGACGCGGCGCGGCTGTACCGGCTGGCGCTCGAAAAGGCCCCCACCGGAACGCGTTTGCATGGGGTTGCCGACGAGGGGGTGCCATTCCGGGACATCGCCGCCGTCATCGGCCGCCACCTGAATCTGCCGGCGGTCAGCATCCCCGCCGAACAGGCCGGCCACTTCGGCTTCCTCGCGTTGTTCGCGTCGCTGGACAACCCCACGTCGAGCGAGCTGACGCGCAAGACGCTGGACTGGCAACCGGAATGGCCCGGGCTCATCGAGGATCTCGATGCCGGCCACTACTTCGGCGAGTGAGCGTCGTGGCCGACGCGGTCGTCGACACGGCACGCCAGGGCTTGGGGCCGGTGGGGGTCTGCCTGCCGGTCTCTTTGACCAGTCCGACGCCCTTCGAATCGCAACGCGCTGCGGTGGGCCGGCTGGGCCGGGCCGGGTACCGCGCCGTGTGGACTAACGAGGTCATCGGCAAGGACGCCCTCGTGCAACTCGCCATGCTGCTGGCCGCTACCGACCGAACGGTCTTCGGGACGTGCATCGCCAACATCTGGGCCCGGCCGGCTCAAACCATGCACGCCGCGGCGGCCCAACTGGCAGAGGCGCATCCGGGTAGGTTCGTGCTCGGCCTGGGGGTGGGCTACCCGCAACAAGCGGCGAGTGTCACGCGGGACTTCGGCAGCCCGCTGGCCACGATGCGGGACTACCTGGAGACGATGGGCGAGCCAACCTGGCCGCCGGCGCCCGACGCCGCCTTCCCGCGGGTGATCGCCGCCAACGGCCCGAAAATGCTTGATTTGGCGGCGAAGTTCGCCGACGGGGCGATGCCGGCCATGCTGCCCGTTGAGTCCACCAAAGAGGCCCGCCGGGCGCTCGGCCCCGACAAGCTTCTGGTTGTTGCGCTGTCGGTTATCGCGGAGGCCGGTGCAGCGCGGGAGGCGGTCGCGAACAGGCTGGGCGTGCCCTCGTACGCGCAGCGGTTGCGGGCGCTGGGCTACTCCGACCGAGATATCGCCGAGGTGAGCGATGGGCTGGTGAATGCCATTGTGGCGCAAGGTGATCCCGGCGTGGTCGCCGCCAGGGTGAACGAACACATCGCGGCCGGGGCGGACCACGTCATCCTGCTGCCACCCATCGGCGCCGAGTTCGCGACGGCTGTGGAAGATCTCGAACGGGTCGTTATGGCCCACCGCTAATCCCGCGCACCTCGCCGAAATTGCCGCGGGGGGTCGTGTTTTCCGAGGAATGACGACCGCCGCGGCAATTTCGACAGCAGAGGGCGTTCGGCGCTCAGTCCTTCGGGCCGTATTCGGTCGTCACCTCGAGCAGCCGCATGATCGGCGGCGGGTCCAACTGCAGCGCGTCCGACATGTGCAGCCGGCCCGCGTTGGCGAGCATGTTGTCGAGGATCGCCTGCAGGTCGTCGCCCTCGACCTCGTAGATCGCGACGTAGGGGCCGTCACCGCCGACGGGGCGCAGGCGGCGCGCCGAGACGAATCCGTCGAGCGCCACCAGCTCGCCGAGGTGGACGTCGTCGTACCAGGTGTTGTACTCCAGCTCGCGCTCGGACGCGCTGGGCCGACTCTCAACGAGGATGATTCCCTTGGCCATCGTCGCCGCCTTCCGACTACTCGTAATGCACCGTGACCGACGCCGTATCCGGTACGCCTTGGCAGGTGAGAATGTAACCCTCGGCCACTTCGTCGTCGTCGAGCGCCTCGTTCACCAGCATGGTCGCGTGGCCCTCGGACAACCTCGCCATGCAGGTGCCGCAATTCCCCGCTTCGCAGTTGAACGGCGGCTCGAGTCCGGCCCGCCGCGCGCTTTCCAGCAGGGTCTCGCCGGGCACCAGCGGCACTGACACCTTTTTCCGGTCGAGGTGGATCGTCACGGTGCCGCCCGCCGGCTCTGTCACCCGTATAGCCCCCTCTCCCGTACTTGCATTCTTCATTGTAGAGAATACTATTCTCTTCGAGCGATAGGATCTTCTCAGAGCTGTGCGGACCCCGGCCCGCTCAGGGAAGGGTGGGATGTGACCGAGCCGCCAGCGCTCGTGTTCGAGGAACGGCGGTTCAGCCTGCTCGAACTGCGCGCGTTGTCCGATGGGTGGGCCGAGACCCTGGCCAAGCGGGGTGTCACGGCGGGTCAACGGGTCGCGATCATGACCTCCAACCGGCCAGAATTCGTCGCCGTCTTGATGGGGTTATGGCGGCTAGCGGCGACGGCGGTGCTGATCAGCCCCGCCTGGAAGCACGACGAGGTGGACCACGCGCTGGGACTGACGCATCCGCAGCACGCGGTCGGGGACCATCCCGTGCTGGGCGGCCTGATGCCGATGCTGCACCTGGACGAACCGGTCGCGCCCGGCGAGCCAATGGCGCACTCGGCGGCCCCGGAGGATGACGCCGTGCTGGTGTTCAGCTCGGGCACCACCGGCATGCCGAAGGCCGTCCGGCATACCCATGCGTCCTTGGAAGTGGCGGTCCGGCAGTGGGGCGAGGCGCTAGGTCTGACCGAGCGCGATCGGGTCCAGATCGCCACGCCGGCGTCCCACATCCTCGGCCTGCTGAACATCCTCACCGCGCTGCGGACGGGTGCCGGCATGCGGATGCACCGCCGATTCGATATCGACCAGATGCTGCATCACATCGAAAAAGATGGCGTGACAGTCGAAATGGTGGTGGCACCCATCGCCTTGGCCATCGCGTCGCATCCGCGCCTCGGGTCGTACGACCTGTCGTCGCTGCGTTTTTTCATGTGGGGCGCGACGCCGGTCAGCGCCGACGTCGCCGAGACCGTGACGAGGCGCACCGGTGTCGGCTGGCTGCCCGCCTACGGGACCACGGAATTGCCTGTCATTGCGTGCAATCCGCTGCGCGGCGCCCGGCTCGACTCCGTCGGACGTGCGGTGCGGGGCGTGGACCTACGGGTGACGTCCCTGGAGACCGGGGAGCCGGTGGACCCCGGGGAAGTGGGGGAGATCCAGGCTAAGTCGGCATCGTTGATGGCCGGCTACCTGCCAGTCCAGGCCACCGCGGACGCCCTCCGCGACGGCTGGTACCGCACCGGGGACGTCGGCCGGCTCGACACCGACGGCTGGCTGCGGATCACCGACCGGCTCAAGGAGATGATCAAGGTGCGCGGCTTTCAGGTCGCGCCCGCGGAGATCGAGACGGTGCTGCACGGTCACCCGGCGGTCAAAGACTGCGCCGTCTTCGGCGTTCCCGACGGCATCAACGGGGAAGCGGTGGTCGCCGCGGTCGCGACGCGCGCACCGGTGGAGGCAGCGGAACTCGCCGCGCGGGTGGACCAGAGGTTAGCGTCCTACAAGCGCCTGAGCCGCGTGGTGTTCGTGCCCGACATTCCGCGTCTGCCCTCAGGCAAGGTGCTGCGCCGCAAGCTCAAGGAGGAGTATGGATGTCCGTCTGACGCCTGAACAACAGCAGCTCCGCGACGCGGCCGCCAAGCTGGCCGACGATCTGGGCCCGGGCGCCGTTCAGGATCTCGGCGACGAGAGCCGGATTGCGCGCCTGGACAAGCAGGTCGACATGACCGGTTGGCGATCGCTGCGCTCCGACGGGGCGTCAGGGGTCGAAGTGGCGATCGTCGCCGAGGAATTGGGGCGCCGGGTGGTCGACGCGCCCTTCCTCGGCCCGGTACTGGCGGACGACCTCGTGCGGCGTATCGACGTCGACTCCCGGGCGAACACCGTCGCGGTCGACGGCCGGGTGATCGACGCGCGCGGAGCGCGTCGTGCGCTCTCGTTGTGCGGCACAGTGGTTCGCGAGACCGACCTCGGCGGTGTGCGCGTCGGCGCCGATCTGACCCGGGCGGAGGCCGACCCGGTCGGGACGCCGGCGGCGCTCGGTGAGGTCAGTCCCGAGAACGCCGCACAATGGCGCGCACTGGCGCTGGTCACCACATCGGCGGACCTGGTGGGCATCGCCCGCGGCGCGCAGGCCGTCGCCTGTGACTACGCGAAGATTCGCGAGCAGTACGGAAAGCAGATCGGGTCTTATCAGGCCGTCGCGCACATGTTGGCGGAAAGCCTTGCCCTGATCGAGGGTTCGATAAGCGTGCTGCGTCATGCGGCGTGGGCGGTCGACGCGCTTGAGCCGGCCGAGGCCATCCGTGCGGCGCAGGTCGCCAAGGTCTACTGCGCGCGCGCCACCCGCACGGTCTGCGAGAACGCCATTCAGGTGCACGGCGGCATCGGCAACACCTGGGATTGCCTGGTGCACGTCTACCTGCGACGGGCGCTGACGTCGACCGAGCTGTGGCCGGTGTTGTTGAAGGAGATCGACTTTGGACTTTCGTGACTCCCCCGATGAGGCCGCCTTCCGGGAGCGGCTGCGGTCCTGGCTCTCGGCCCATGCCAACGAATTCACCGGGTCCGGTGACGAGTACTGGGCTCGCCAGGCCGAGTGGCACCGCGCCCTGTACGAGGCGGGATTCTTCGGATTGTCGTGGCCGCGCGACTACGGCGGTCAGGAGCTGCCGCCGGTCTACGACGTCATCCTGGACGAGGAGCTGGCGCGCGCCGGCGCGCCGCCGCGCCCCAGCGTGGGGTACCTGATCTATGGCATCGGCCGGCACGCCGCCGAAGGGCTGCGCCGACGCTTCCTGCCCGGCATCATCAACGGCACCGAGAGGTGGTGTCAGGGTTTCAGTGAGCCCGGCGCCGGATCGGACCTGGCCTCGTTGACCACGACCGCCCGGCTCGAGGGCGACGTGTACGTCGTGCACGGACACAAAATCTGGACCAGCTACTCCGACGTCGCCGACTACTGTCTGCTGCTGGCCCGCACCGACCCGGGAGCCAAGCGTCACCGCGGGCTTTCGGCGTTCGTGCTGGACATGAAACAGCCTGGGGTACAACAACGCCCGCTGCGCATGATCAACGGTGTCACCAACGAGTTCGGCCAGGTCTTCTTCGACGGAGCCCTGGTGCCCGCGGACCGGATGGTCGGCGCTCCCGGCGACGGGTGGGCGGTGGCCATGACCGTGGTGGGGCACGAGCGCGAACCGTCGACGCTGGGTTACGCCGCCCGGTACGGCAAGTTGGTCCGCGGCCTGTTCGCGCGCGCCGAGGGCACGGTGTCCGAAGAGCTCGCATGGGCGGCGGTGCAGTCCGAAATGCTGACTCACCACGTCCGGCGCCGCCTGTCCGAACAGCTCGACGGGGTGTCGCACGGCCCCGAAGGGTCGCTCGACAAGCTGCTGATGACCTGGGTCGAGCAGTCCGTCGGGCACGCAGCGCTGGCGGTGGGCGGGACCCGCGACCCGGAACTGTTCGGCGCCTATCTGTACAGCCGCGCCCAGAGTGTGATGGGCGGAACATCACAGATACAGAAGAACATCATCGCTTCACGCATCTTGGGATTGGGAGTCTGACGTGTACGACATGCCCGCGGAAGTCGACGTCTGCGCAGACGGTCCGCTGCGGATCATCACCCTGAACCGACCGGAATCGCTCAACTCCGTCAACGACAGCCTGCACGTCGGTCTGGCACGACTGTGGCAGCGGCTGACCGACGACCCCTCGGCGCGCGCGGCGGTGATCACCGGTGCGGGCCGGGCGTTTTCGGCCGGTGGTGATTTCGCCTATCTCCAGGAACTGTCGACCGATGCCGAGCTCCGCGCCAAGACCATCCGCGACGGGCGGGAGATCGTCCTGGGCATGGCGCGCTGCCGAATCCCCGTGGTGGCGGCGGTCAACGGCCCCGCCGTCGGTCTCGGGTGCAGCCTGGTCGCGCTGAGCGACATCGTCTACATCGCCGAGGACGCCTACCTCGCCGACCCCCACGTCCAGGTGGGGCTGGTGGCCGCCGACGGCGGGCCGCTCACCTGGCCGCTGCACATCAGCCTGCTGCTGGCCAAGGAGTACGCGTTGACCGGCACCCGGATCAAGGCGCACCGCGCGGTCGAACTCGGCCTGGCCAATCACGTGGCCGCCGACCCCGTGGCGGAGGCGATCGCATGCGCCCAGAAGATTCTGGAGCTGCCCCAGCAGGCGGTCGAGAGTACCAAACGGGTGCTCAATATTCACCTGGAGCGCGCCGTGCTCGCCAGCCTTGACTACGCGCTGTCGGCGGAGCACCAGTCCTTCACCACCGAGGACTTCCGCTCCATCATCGCCAAGCTCAATGCGGGCAAGAACTAGCCGCCCACGGTTCACCGCGAATCGTGCTGCCGCAGAAATTCACGCATCACCCGGTCGAAGCGCTCCGGTTCCTCGATGAACGGCATGTGCGCGCTCGACTCGAACAGCTCGAATCGCGAACCCGCGATGCGCCGGTGCATCTCCTCCATGTGTTCCGGCACGCATTCGTCGTACCGGCCGGCGAGCACCAGGGTCGGCACCCTGATCTCCGGCAGCCGGTCGAAGACGTCCCAGTCGCGGATCGTGCCGACGATGTGAAAGTCGCTGGGCCCGAACATCGTCTCGAAAATCTCGGCGCCCATGTTCCTGAACGCGTCCTCCAGGTCCCGGGGCCACGGGCGGACTCGGCAGAGATAGGTCTCGTTCCAGGTGCGGATCGCCGCCTGATACTCGGGCGCGTGCGTCGTGCCGGCCGCCTCATGGCGCTCTATCGCGGCCTGGGTCCGCGGGTCGAGCTCGGCCTTGAGGCGCGCCACCATCGTCGAGAATTCCGGTATCGACGCGATGCTGTTGGAGATGATGAGGCTGGCGGTCCCGGACGTCTCATCCAGCACGAACTGCTGCGTCAGCATCCCGCCCCACGAATTGCCGAACAGATGGAAGCGGCTGAGACCCAAACCCCTGACGACGGCGGCCATTTCCGCAACCGAGCGCTCCATGGTCCAAAGACCTGGGTCGGGCGGGCACTTTGAGTTGCCGCAACCGAGTTGGTCCCAGAAGATGACCTCGCGGTCATCGGACAGGCGGACCAACGACCGCAGGTAGTTGTGCGGTAGACCCGGCCCACCGTGAACCACCAGCAGCGGAGTGCCGGGCCCGCCGCCGACCCGCTCGAACCAGACGTTCCCGCCCGGGACCGCGATCGTGCCCTCGGTCATCCCGCCTCCCCGCCTCCCGTGTTCCCTGTGATTCTGCAGGCTGGGGTCTAACCCGCGCGCGCCGACTACCTTCTGTGATCGTGGAGATTCGGATGGCGACGCCGGAAGATGCCGAGGCGGTCGCCGGCATCTATCTGCCGTACGTGCGCGACACGGCGGTCTCGTTCGAGACGGTGCCGCCCGACGGCGCCGAGATCAGGTCACGGCTGGCCGGCACGCTGGCGCGATTGCCGTGGCTGGTCGCCTGGGACGGCGACCGCGTGACGGGGTATGCCTATGCGAGTCAGCATGGCGACCGCGACGCCTATCGCTGGTCCGCTGACGTGTCGCTCTACCTGGATCGGTCGGTTCACCGCAAGGGATATGGTCGCCGCCTCTACGCCGCACTGTTCGAGCTCCTGGCGGCGCAGGGCTATGTCAACGCGTATGCCGCGATCGTGCTGCCGAACCCCGCCAGCGTGGGCCTGCACGAAGCCGCCGGCTTCACCCGTGTGGGCCTCTTCCCCGGCGTGGGTTTCAAACAGGGAGCGTGGCGGGATATCGGGTGGTGGCATCTGCGGCTGCTTGCCCCATCCCGGCTTCCCGCGGAGCCACGGCCGTGGCGGGAATTGCCCGAGCGCGTGATCCGCGCCGCGCTAACCGGGCGGGGCTAGGACCCCCTTCGTTGCAACCAATGCTCTCCTTTTGAGAGAGTAATATTCTCGACCAACCAGAGCGGAGAACCCGTGCTCAAAGCCGTGATCGTGTCCGCCGGAATCCTGTTCGCGCTGATCCGCACATGACCATTGCCGACCTGATCACCCGCGCGCGCAACGGATCTCCGCGCGCGGTGGGTCGGCTGCTCAGCCTGACCGAAGGAGGCCAGCGCGACGAGGTGCTGGCCCGGTTGGGGCCGTCAGAGGTACGCGTTGTCGGTATCACCGGACCGCCCGGTGCCGGCAAGTCGACGACGATCGCGGCTCTGGTCGGCGCCTACCGGCGGCGGGGGAGCCGGGTCGCCGTGCTGGCCGTGGATCCCTCGTCACCGTTCAGCGGCGGCGCACTGCTGGGTGATCGGATCCGCATGGCCACCCACATCAACGATCCCGACGTGCTGATCCGCTCGGTGGCCACCCGCGGTCACGTCGGCGGTTTGGCTGCTGCCATTCCCGCGGCCATCCACCTGCTGGGCGCCCTCGGTTACGCCGTAGTCCTGCTGGAGACCGTGGGCGTGGGGCAATCCGAGATCGAAATTGCGGCTGTCGCGGACCCGACGGTCGTCATTCTCAATCCCGGTGCGGGGGATGCGATCCAGGCCGCCAAGGCCGGGGTGCTCGAAGTCGCCGACATCGTCGTCGTCAACAAGGCAGACCGGGAGGGTGCCGAACAGACGGTGCGCGACCTGCGGGCCGAAACCGACGTTCCCATCGTCAGTCTCGTGGCGGCGCGAGGTGAGGGTATCGAGGACCTGATGGCCGCCGTTGACGCGCACCACCGCGCCGACAGCCGCGGCCGCCGGGTGGCCCGCGCCCGCGCGCAGATCCTTTCCCTGGCGCAGAGCCGGCTGCGGGCTCGGCCCGACCTCGACCGGCTGGCCGAGGCGGTCGTTGACGGCCACCAGGACCCTTATGCCGCGGCCGAGCTCCTGATCTCAACCCCCCGCCACGACGCGGGCTGAGGCCGTGTTTTGTCCCCCAATCGGGGGAACGGACGTTCATCCCGTTCGTGAGCCGATCGGTGGAGGTGCGCAGGGCCGCATCTTCATAGCGTGACCTGTGTGTTCAACCGGCGGTCAAGTCACTTGATCGCACCACGTTAGGAGACCCGGCTATGACTCAAACCCCCGAACTGTCGGTGATCGTGCGCGACCAGCTGGAGCTGTACCGGCGGATGTGGGTGATGCGACTGCTCGACATGGCGATCGAGGAGGCGCGCATCGACGGCCTGCTGACGGGTCCCGTGCAGCCCGCCTTCGGGCAGGAGGCCGTGGCCGTGGGAACCACCGCGGCGCTTCGTCCTGGGGACATCATCGCCACCGACATCGCCCACTGCCGGCACGCGCAACGGGTTGCACTCGGGCTCCCGCTGGCGCCGACCATTGCGGAGCTGATCGGCACGAGCCCCACCAGGGCCCGCCGTCCTGCGGCAAAAGGGTTCGTCGCAGACTGGAAGCAATCAATCTCTCCCGCAGGAGTTTTGGGGCAGTCGACGCTGTTCGCGCTCGGCGATGCCCACTCGCAGTCGCGGGACGGTAAGGGCAGGGTCACGGTATGTGTCATCGGGAATCGCGAAGCCGGTTCGGTCGAATTCACGGCGGCCGCAGACATCGCCGTGTCATGGCGGCTTCCGGTGGTTTTCGTCGTCGAGAACACTCGGGATGCGTCCGGTGTGCGCCGTGTCGAACACGTGCGGGCCTGTGACGGCATGCCGGTGTTGTCGGCCGACGGCAAAGAGGTTGCGGCGGTGCGAGACTCGGTTCAGTACGCGGTGGAACGAGCGAGCGCCGGCGATGGGCCCACTCTGGTCGACGCGGTCACCTACCGCACGAATCACCCGTGCGCAGTGGACCCGTTGGTGGCCGCGCGGCGGCAGTTGACGGCCTCCGGCGTCGCGGGCGGGCACCTTTACGAGGTGGAGCGCCGGGCCCGCAGACTGGTGGCCGAGGCGGAGTCCCTTGCCAAGGGGATGTCGGCCGGCGGGACGGGGCCGGTGCTCGAGCAGAACCCCTGGACGGCCGCTAGTTGAGGAGGCCCTGCCGCATGGCCTCGGCGACGGCCGCCGCCCGGTCGCTGACACCGAGCTTCTCGTAGAGGCGCTGCACGTGCGTCTTGACCGTCGACGGGGCCACATAGAGCTCACCAGCGATCGCCGGAATGCTCCGACCGCGCGCAATGTGACCGAGCACCTCCCGCTCCCGGGCGCTGAGCACGGGTGTCGTCGATGCCGCGCGGTTGCGGATCTCCGTGGCGAGGCCGGCGGCGAGCCCGGGTGCGACCACGTCACGGCCCTCGGCACAATCGAGAACGGCCTTGACGATGTCGGCGCGGGTGGAGTCCTTCAGCAGGAAGCCAGCCGCGCCCTGCTCCAAAGCCTGGTACACGATCGCCGGCTCGTCATGAGCCGAAAGCAACAGCACGCGCGTGGGCAGGGCCTGACTGCGCACCGCCGCGGCGACTTGTGCACCGTCCATTCGGGGCATCCGGTAGTCGAGCAATGCGACGTCGGGCAGGTGGGCCTTGATCAACTCCAGCGCCGACGACCCGTCGTCCGCCTCTCCGACGACGTCCACCGAGACGCTCGACGAAAGCGCCCGCACCACGCCCTCACGAAACAATGGGTGATCATCGCCAACAACCACTCGCACTCTCTGGTGCGTCGCGGCGCCGGGCATGGCGGACAGTGTAGCCCGCTAAGCGATCACCGCTAGCGGAAACCCGATGCGCATCTCCACACTTCACCGCGGGGACATCGACGCGGATGAGTACTGTGTTCGCGTGGCCATTGCCGGTGACGCCGAACTGGACCGGGTGCGCAAGCTCCACCAGCAGCGCTCGTACCGAATCGCGGCGATAGTCCGGATCGGTGTGGTGGGACTGATGATCGCCGCCATGGTGATCGGCACCCGCCGGGAGGAGTGGGGCCAGCAAAGCGTTTTGATCGTCCTCTACGCCGTCGTGGCGCTGACGGCCTTGGCGTTGGCCTTCCTTCCCTCCCGGCGGTGGCTCGGGCCGGGGCCCCTCGGCGGAATCGGCCGCCTGGAGCCGTTCGCCTTCACCGTCATCGACGTCGTCGCCCTCACGGTCCTGCAGTTGCTATCCACCAACGGCATCTACCCGCTGCTGATCATGACGCTGCTGCCGATCCTGCTGGGCCTCGACGTCTCGTCGCGGCGGGCCGCCGCGGTGCTCGCCTGCTCGATGGCCGGATTCATCATCGCGGTGCTCACCGACCCGGTAACCGTACAGGCGATTGGCTTGTCCGAGTCCATTTTCTGGTTCGTGCTCTACGGCTTCCTGTGTGCCACCGCCTTCGTGATCGTCCGCATCGAGGAGCGGCATACGCGCTCGGTGGCCGGCCTCAGCGCGCTGCGCGAGGAGCTGCTCGCCCAGACGATGGCGGCGTCGGACGTGCTGCAGCGCCGGATATCGGAATCCATCCACGACGGACCGCTCCAGGACATCCTGGTGGTCCGCCAGGAGTTGATCGAGCTCGATGCGGCCCTGCTCGGCGATGAGCGGATCGGGCGCGCACTCGCCGGCCTGCAGGCCGCGTCCGATCGGCTGCGGCAGGCCACCTTTGAGCTCCATCCGGCCGTCCTCGAACAGGTCGGCCTGGGCGCCGCGGTGCAGCAGCTCGCCTCCTACACCGCACAGCGCACGGGCATCGACATCACCACCAACGTCGACTACCCCGTTCGCAGGCACGTCGACCCCATCATGTTCGGGGTGGTTCGTGAGTTGCTGTCCAACATCGCGCAACATTCGCAAGCCCGCCGCGCGTCGATCACACTCGCGATCACCGACGCCGTCTGCGTACTGGACGTGACGGACGACGGCGTGGGGTTCGGGGACGAGACCGTGGCGCGCCGCCTGGGCGAGGGGCACATCGGGTTGGCTTCACATCGGGCCCGGGTCGAGGCGGCCGGGGGAGCGTTCGTCTTCCTCGACACGCCGGTCGGCACCCACGTATGCGTGGAACTGCCGCTCGGCTAGGCGGATCCGGCGGTGTGGTCGTCGTCGCGAGAGTGGGGCCTGCGGAGGGACTGCATCGGGTTCTCGTACTTAGGGCCCACGCTCGGCGCTACGGGCTCATAAACTGACGCTACTTCAGGTCGACGGACTTCCCGGTGGCCGCGGCGTGGCCGGCGCGGTAACCGAAAACCATTGCCGGGCCCAGCGTTCCACCGGCACCGCCGTAGGCGCGTCCGGTCACCCCGCCCATCGCGTTGCCGGCGGCGAACAAGCCGGCGATCGGCTCGCCGCTGACGTGCAGGACGCGGCCGTCGTGGTCGGTGCGGGGTCCGCCCTTGGTGCCCATCGCGCCGATGCGCACCGGTACCGCGTAGAAGGGCGCGGTGTCGATCGGTCCGAGGGTCTTGCCCGCGAGGGTGGTAGCCGTGTCGTCGCCCCAGTAGCCGTCGTAGGCGCTGGACCCGCGACCGAACTCCGCATCGGCACCGTCGGCCACCTGTCGGTTCCACTGCTCTACGGTCCGGGCCAGGCCGTCGGCCTCGATGCCCGCCTTGGCCGCGAGCTCGGCAAGATCCGCCGACTCGCAGAACCAGTCGGGAACGGGATCGCCGGGGGCGACGCCCAGAAAACCATAGCGCTGCAGATGAATTGAGTCGAAAACCATCCATCCGCGATCGTTGACGTACCCGCCGCGCGGGTCCAGGTAGTGGAAGGCACCGGCCATCGAGTTGTAATCGCACGCCTCGTTGACGAATCGGCGTCCGGCCGCGTTGACGATGATGCTTCTCGGCCGCGTGCGTTCCAGGCGCACGCTGCGGCTGCGCGGCTTGCCGTCGATGGTGTCGCCCGGGATCTGCACGATCGGGACCCACCACGCCTCGCCCATGTTGGCCAGGTCCGCGCCGTGTTCCATCGCCATGCGTAGGCCGTCGCCGGTGTTGTTCGGCGGGGACACCGCGCCATGCATCGGGCCGCGCAGGAAGGCCTGCACCAGAACGGGATTCCATTCGAATCCGCCCGTTCCCAGGATTACCCCCTGCCGGGCCCGCACGTCGACGGTCCTGTCAGTCAAGGCTATTCGCGCGCCGGTGACCTCTCCCTCGTCGGTGAGCAGTCGTTCGGCCCGCGCGTTGGTGTGCGGTACGACCCCCGCGGTCAGCAGACCCTCGAGGAGGCCGGCGATCAGCGCGGTGCCCGCCACACCCAGTCGCCCGGTGCACTCGTCGATCGCGGCGTGCAACCGGGCCCTGGTCTCCGCGTCGAAGCCGACGTTCGACCAGTCGGCCGGGAAGGCCGTGATCCGGGTGGCCCACTGGCCCAATCGGGCGAGATCGAAGGGAGCCGGGCTGAGCGAACGGCCGCCCGCCGGCCGCCCTCCCGGCAGCTCCGGTCGGTAATCCGGGAAACCGGTCGCGATCTCGAACCGTACGCCGCTGTGCTCCTCGACGAAGTCGAGCATCGCGGGTCCGGTTCGCACGAAGGTCTCCACCGCCGCCGCGTCCATGGAGCCGAGCGACTGGGCCCGCAGGTAGCGCAGCGCGTCCGCGACCGTCAATTCCCCGTCGGGAGAACGGTTGTGGGCGGGAATCCAGACAACACCACCCGACACCGCGGTGGTGCCGCCGACGGTCGGAGCCTTTTCGAAGACCGCGACGGACGCGCCGGCCCCCGCCGCCGTGAGTGCGGCGGTGAGTCCGGCGCCGCCACTGCCGAGCACGATGACGTCGACTTCCTCGTCCCACGACATGGCCTGGTATCCCTTCGCTCAGTGGCTAGCTCAGGAGCTTCGCCAACCGCTTCGCGGCCTCGCCGACCGCGTCTTTGCCCCGCAGCACGACGTCCTCGCGGTGCGAAATGAGGTTGATGCACGTGGGCGGGGAGGGGGCCCGGCGGTGGACCGGCACGGCCAGGCCGTAGGTGTTCGGTTCGATCTCGCCGTATGTCGTCACCCAGCCGCGCTCGCGGGCGGCCGCTACCAGATCCCGCTCGCCCGGGCGCGGAGGCATGCTCGCGAGCAACGCGATTCCCGCCGCGCCACGGTTGAGCGGATACCGGCTGCCTTCGTGGAAAGACAGCTGGTAGGCAACATGGCTGGGCACTATCACGGCGACGGCCACCTGCTGCTCACCCTCGGCGATGAGCAACGACACGGTGGTGCCCAGGTCGTCGGCCAGCGTCCGCAGCGTCGGGAGGCTGAGTTGGCGAACATTGCGGTCGAACGACGCACCGAGGACCGCCAGGCCGGCGCCGGGGCGGTAGCGCCCGTCGCCTCCTTTTGCCACCAACCGGAACTCGACCAGCGTCGCCAGCAATCGGTAGGCGATGGTGCGATGCACCCCGACTTGGTCGGCGAGCTGCTGCACGGTGAGACCGGCCGGCGCATCGGCCACCCTCTGTAGCGCGCTCAGGCCGCGAGCCAGCGTCTGCGAACCGGTCACCGCCTTGACAGACATTTGCGCGAGAGCGAAGCTCTATAAATACCGCACATAGTTGTGCGATATTAGCACATCAAGTACAGCGGAAAAGAGAACGAGATTTCCCGCCCGCTCGCATGAGAGGAACCGTGACGGAGTTCGAGAGCATATGGAGCGATCTCCAGGGCGTCGCCTTCGAGCAGGGTTACCTTGACGCGGCTGGAGTCCGCACCCGATACCTGCGCACCGGGGACCCGGGACAGCCGGTGCTGGTGTTCCTGCACGGGTCCGGCGGCCACGCCGAGGCCTACGTCCGCAACCTGGCGGCGCACGGCGAGCACTTCTGGACGTGGTCGATCGACATGCTGGGCCATGGCTACACCGCCAAGCCCGGCCACCCCTTGGAAATTCACCACTACGTCGAGCACCTGATGGCCGTGCTGCGCGCCGTCGGTGCCGAACGGGCCTGCGTCAGCGGCGAATCGCTCGGTGGCTGGGTGGCCGCCCGGGCCGCCGTCGACCACCCGGATGTGGTCGACCGGTTGGTCCTCAACACCGCGGGCGGCTCACAGGCGGATCCGGTGGTGATGCGGCGGATCATCACGCTGTCCATGGCGGCGGCCGAGAATCCCGCCTGGGAGACGGTTCAAGCGCGGATCAAGTGGCTGATGGCGGACAAGTCGAAGGGCTACGACGACCTGGTCGCGAGCCGCCAAAGAATCTACCGCCAAGCGGGTTTCGTCGACGCGATGCGCGACATCATGGCACTGCAGGATCCCGAGATCCGGGCACGCAACCTGCTCGGCCCCGCCGAATACGGCGCGATCACCGCGCCGACGCTGGTGCTCTGGACAAGCGACGACCCCACCGCCGACGTGACCGAGGGCCGGCGCATCGCGGCGATGATTCCCGGCGCCCGCTTCGAAGTGATGCCGGGTTGCGGTCACTGGCCGCAGTACGAGGACGCAAAGACCTTCAATCGCCTGCACCTCGAATTTCTGCTGGGGCATTGATGGTCGACGGGTCGGGAGCTGCGGACGTCGACGTCGTCGTCGTCGGTGCGGGCCCCGTGGGCCTCACCCTGGCCAATATCCTTGGCCTGCGGGGCGTCCGGACCCTGGTGATCGAGGAACGGGACACCCTCATCGACTACCCACGCGGTGTGGGCCTGGACGACGAAGCGCTGCGTACGTTCCAGTCGATCGGGCTGGTCGACCGCGTCCTGCCGCACACCGTACCCAACCAGATCTTGCGTTTCGTCGACGCTAAGCGCCGCGTGCTCGCCGAAATGGCCCCTCCGGACGCGCGTTTCGGCTGGCCGAAGCGCAACGGATTCGTGCAGCCGCTCGTCGATGCCGAATTGCTCGCCGGTCTAGATCGATTCGAGCACGTCCAGGTGCGGTGGGGGAGTCCGGTGACGGCCTGCCAGGAGGGCGCCGATGCGGCGACCGTCGAGTACGGTGACCGATCCACCGTGCGCGCGCGTTACATCGTCGGTTGTGACGGCGGCCGCAGCATCACCCGCCGCATGATGGGTGTGTCGTTCGATGGCACCACATCCTCGACGCGATGGCTGGTCGTCGACATCGCGAACGACCCGCTGGGCCACCCGAACAGCGAGGTCGGCGCCGATCCGGACCGCCCCTATGCCTCCATCTCGATCGCACACGGAATTCGCCGGTTCGAGTTCATGATCCACGCCGACGAGACCGACGAACAGGCGGGGGACCCGGCGTTTCTGACGCGGATGCTGGCGCGGATGGTGCCGCATCCGGAACGGGTCGACGTGATTCGGCGCCGTGTCTACACGCACCACTCGCGGATCGCCGGCGCGTTCCGCAGCGGCCGACTGCTGCTGGCCGGTGACGCGGCGCACCTGATGCCGGTGTGGCAGGGGCAGGGCTACAACAGCGGGATCCGCGACGCGGCCAACCTCGGGTGGAAGCTCGCGGCGGTGGTCGGCGGGTGTGCCGACGACAGGCTGCTGGATACCTACGACGCAGAACGACGCAAGCACGCGCGCGCGATGATCGACCTGTCGACCACGGTGGGGCGGGTGATCTCCCCGACGAACCGCACGGTGGCCGGCGCGCGAGACCTGCTGGTGCGGTCGGCGTCGATTGTGCCCTCGCTCAAGAGGTATGTGCTCGAGATGCGGTTCAAGCCGATGCCGCGATACGAGCAAGGTGCCGTCCTGCATACGGCCGCAAACGGCACCGATTCACCGGTGGGCACCCTGTTCATCCAGCCCCGCGTCGACACCCGCGACGGATGCGACGTGCTGTTGGACGACGTGCTCGGCGACTGGTTCGCCGTGCTGTGCTGGAACAACGACCCACGCAATATCCTCGGCGAAGCGGCTTTCGCGGCCTGGAAGGCCTTGGGAGCCCGCTTCGTTGCCCTGCGCCCCGTGACTCAGCTGCACTGGACCGGGCAGGACGATCCCGATGTCCTGATCGTCGGCGATCGCACCGGCGGCCTCAAATCCTGGTTCGACACCCACCAAGAGTCCGTGCTCTTCCTGCGTCCCGATCGGTGCATCGCTGCCGGCTGCATCGCGCAACGCGCGCCCGACCTGAGCGCCTCGCTCCTCGCCGCGCTCACCCTCACGCCGGGAGGGGGTGAATCACGAAGTGGCACTGGCTCTCTGCTGTATGTCGCACAGCCCGCTCCTCAATCTTCCGGGGCCGTCGCGGGACCTGCTTGACGACGTCGGTGGCGCGATCGCCGAAGCGCGCCGGTTCGTCGAAGGCTATGCCCCGGATCTCGTGGTCATCTTCTCGCCGGACCACTACAACGGGTTCTTCTACAAGGTGATGCCCCCGTTCTGTATCGGCCTGAGCGCCAAAGGGGTTGGTGACTATGGCACCCACGCAGGTCCCCTCGACGTGCACGAGCAGTTGGCGACCGAATGCGCGAACGCCGTGCTGGGCGCGGGTGTCGACGTCGCCGTGTCGGCAGGCATGGACGTCGACCACGGGACCGTGCAGCCGCTGGAGAAGCTCTTCGGTGACGCCACCGGCGTCCCGGTCATCCCGATCTTCGTCAATGCAATCGCCGCGCCACTCGGCCCGCTGCACCGGTGCCGCGCGCTCGGCGCCGCCGTGGGCGACTTCCTGGCCGCGCTGGACAAGCGGGTCCTGGTGCTGGGCTCCGGGGGGCTGTCCCACAGTCCGCCCGTGCCCACCCTCGCGACCGCACCCCCGGCGGTGCTGGAGCGGATCGTGCGAGGACGCCCCATGACGTCCGAGCAACGCCAGGCCCGGCAGAGCGCTGTGATCGAGGCGGCCAGGACTTTCGCGTGCGGCGACAGCGAGTTGCAGCCCCTCAATCCCGCCTGGGATCACCGCTTCCTGGAGATCATCGACGGCGGGCGGCTCACCGAACTCGACGGGTGGTCGAACCCGTTCATCGCCCACGAGGGCGGCGGCTCCGCCCAAGAGATCAGGACATGGGTGGCCGCCTTCTCCGCCCTCGCGACCGCCGGCCCCTATCGAACGGCGGTCCGCTACTACAAGCCCGCCCCCGAGCTGATCGCCGGCTTCGCCATCAGAACGGCGGTGCCGCAATGACTGTGTCTTGCGAGCCGTCCGCCAACGGCTTCGACCACACCGTCGACGTGCTCGTCATCGGGTCGGGCGGCGGCGGCATGGTGGCCGCCCTGACGGCGCAGGCATCCGGGCTGGACGCGCTGGTCATCGAGAAGTCGCCCTATTTCGGGGGGTCCACCGCGCTGTCCGGCGGCGGCATCTGGGTACCAGGGGCGCCCGCACAGCGCAGGGAGGGTTACGCGCCACCTCCCGGCGAGGTGGTCCGGTACCTCGAGCGGATCACGGAGGGGCTGGTCAGCGAGGCGCGCATCCGGCAGTACGTCCAGTCCGCGCCGCAGATGCTCGACTTCCTCGAGCGGCTCTCCGGCTGGTGTGAATTCGTCTGGAAGCCCGGCTACGCCGACTATTACCCGGAGCTGCCCGGCGGCTCGCGGCTCGGCAGCACCATCAACGTGCCGCCCATCGACCTGAGGAAGCTGGGGCCCGACGAGTCGAAGCTGCTCAAGCCGTTGGCGCTGGCGCCGAAGGGAATATGGTTGGGACCCAAGGAGCTCCGGTCGTTCTACACCATCAGGCAGTCCTGGGCAGGCAAGGCCGTTCTGCTGAAGCTGGTCGCCAGGATGGTCAGGGCGCGGGTGTTCGGCGAGCGTATCGCGGCGATCGGGCAGTCGCTGGCCGCCCGGCTCAGGCTGGCGATGCGGGAGCGCGGCATCCCGCTCTGGCTGGATGCGCCGATGGGCGAGCTCCTCACCGATGCGGACGGCTCGGTGGTCGGTGCAACGGTACTCAAGGGCGGCAGCACCGAGCGCATCGGCGCGCGATCCGGTGTCATCCTCGCGTCGGGAGGCTTCGACCACGACCTGGCCTGGCGCAAAGAAGAGCTGCCCGTCCTGGAAGAGGATTGGAGCTTCGGCAACCCCGCCTCGATGGGTGACGGCATCCGCGCGGGCCTGCGGATCGGCGCCGCGACCGACCTGCTCGACGAGGCCTGGTGGTTTCCGGCCATCCAATGGCCAGACGGGCGAATGCAATTCATGCTCAACGAACGAATGATGCCCGCCCAATTCGTCGTCAACGGCGCGGGCCGGCGGTTCATCAACGAGGCCGCACCGTACATGGATTTCGGCCATGCCATGATCGACGGCCAGAAGTCCGGCGTGACCCACATTCCGTGCTGGCTCATCACCGATCACCGGTCGTGGAACCGGTACGTCATCGGCGGCCACCTGCCGATACCGAAGATTCCCGGAGCGCCCGTGCCGACCGGCCGCAGGGTTCCGCCGGCGTGGCTGGAATCCGGGGTGGTCAAGGCGGCGGCCACATGGGACGAGATGGCGGCCAAGATCGGGGTGCCGGCGCGAGAGCTCGCCGAAACCGCCTGCCGCTTCAACGAACTCGCCCGCAACGGCCATGACGACGACTTCGGCCGCGGCGACAGCGTCTACGACAACTACTACGGCGATCCGACGCTGCCCAACCCGAACCTGTACCCGCTGGGCGACCCGCCCTATTACGCCTTCCGGATCGTCCTCGGCGACCTCGGGACGTCCGGCGGCCTCCGCACCGACGAATTCGCTCGCGTCCTGGGCGCCGACGACACCGTCGTGCCGGGGCTCTACGCCGTCGGCAACACGTCGGCGCCGGTAATGGGCCGCAGCTATGCCGGCGCCGGAGCAACCATAGGCCCGGCCATGACTTTCGGCTACGTCGCAGCGAAACATATTGCGGCGCGGGCCAGTAGCTCTCACAGGAGGTAAGAAGTGAAAATTTCCCTGTTCTACGAATTCGCGCTACCCAGGCCCTGGGCGCCCGACGACGAACGGGTCATGCTGCAGGACTGCCTCGATGAGGTCGAGGCCGCCGACAAGGCGGGATTCTCGACGGTGTGGCTCACTGAGCACCATTTCCTCGAGGAGTACTGCCATTCCACGGCGCCCGAGATCTTCCTGGCCGCCGCCAGCCAGCGCACCAACAACATCCGGCTGGGGTTCGGCATCATGCACCTGCCGCCCGCGGTCAATCATCCCGCCCGGGTGGCCGAACGCATCGCCACGCTGGACCTGCTCTCCAACGGGCGGGTCGAGTTCGGCACCGGCGAGTCGTCCTCCGTCGGTGAACTCGGCGGCTTCAACATCGATCCCGCCGACAAGCGCGCTCAATGGGAAGAGGCCCTGGAGGTTGCGATCCGCTGCATGATCGAGGAACCGTTCGCCGGCTTCAAGGGCGAACACGTCGAGATGCCCGCCCGCAACGTCGTCCCCAAGCCCATGCAGAAGCCGCACCCCCCGGTCTGGGTCGCCTGCACGAGGCCGGCCAGCGTGCAGATGGCCGCCCAAAAATGCATCGGCGCACTGAGTTTCGCCTACACCGGCCCGGGGCCGCTGGCCGAGCGCGTCAACGGCTATTACAAGGAACTCGAGGAGAACGGCGTCCCGGTCACGCCACGGGTCAACCCCAACATCCTCGCCATCGGCGGCGACCTGTCGATGATGGTCGCCCGCACCGACGAGCAGGCGCTCGAGCGACTCGGGCAGGGCGGTGGCTTCTTCTCGTTCGGAATCATGCACTACTACATGACGGGCGTGCACACCCCTGGGCGGACCGGTGTGTGGAACCGGTATCTCGAGGAGGTCGCGAAGGACCCGACACTGGCCTACGGCCCCGGACGCGGCGCGATAGGATCGCCCGCCACCGTGCGCGAATTCCTGCGCGGTTATGAGGAGAGCGGCGTCGACGAGATCATCCTGCTGCTCAATCCGCGCAGCCACGAGGGCACCATGGAATCGATCGAGCTGATGGGCAAGGAGGTGCTGCCCGAATTCATCGAACGCGACGAGAAGGCGGTCGCGGAAAAGGCGGTCCGGCTGGCCCCCGTCATCGAGAAGATCGAGGCCCGTCGCCCGAAACCCACGGCGCCGCAGTTCGACGAGAACTACTCGTTCGGCGGCCTGCCGACCGGTCGTGGCGGTAAGTTCACCGCCAGCGAGATCCCGGAAGCGATGGCGGAGATCAACGAGGGCCGGGTGCAGGCCGCGCAGCGTGCGAGGGAGCAGGAGCAGGGCAAGTGAGACCGGAGGACCGCTGAAGCCGGGAGAAGCGCCGCGACCGATCGGCGAGCTGTGGCGCTACGACGGTCGCCGCGCCGTGGTGACCGGATGCGCCTCGGGGATCGGCGAGCAGGTGGTGCGGCAGCTCACCGAGCTTGGCGCCGACGTCGTCGGGCTGGACCGGCGTCGACCGGCCCTTGCACATACCGAATTTCACGAGATCGACCTTTCCGATCCCGAGTCCATCGACTCCGCGGTCGCCGCCATCGGGGGCCGGGTCGATGCGTTGTTCAACGTGGCGGGCGTGTCATCCGGGATCGGGGACCCGCGGCTCGTCGTCACGATCAACTTCCTCGGCCTGCGCCAGCTCACCGAGGCGCTGATCTCGAAAATGACCGCGGGGTCGGCGATCGTCAGCGTGTCGTCGCTCGCCGCGGCCGGCTATCGGGAACATCTGCGCTCGGTCGCGCCGCTGTTGCGCACCACGACGATGCAGGAAGGCATCGAATGGTGTCAGGCCCACCCCGACGCGTTGCACGGCGGTGGCTACCGACTATCCAAGGAGGCGATCATCCTCTACACCATGCGCAGCGCGACGCCCCTTGGGGCACGGGGCATCCGGATCAACTGCACCGCTCCGGGGGTCACCGAGACGCCCATCCTCGAGCAGCTTCGGACGGCCTACGGTCAAGACTTTCTCGACGACATTCCCAAGCCACTGGGTCGGGTCGCCGCACCCGCCGAGCAGGCCGCCGTGCTGCTGTTCCTCAACAGCGATGCGGCGAGCTACATTTCGGGCCAAGTGGTATGGGTAGACGGCGGAAACGTCGGTGCCGCGATCGCCCGGGAGCTGGAGGAGGGATGCGCCCCATGGCCAGCCTGAGCGAATTCCGGCGGGTCGCCCGCGACGTCTCGAACTGGGGGCGGTGGGGAGCGGACGACGAGCTGGGCACGCTGAACTTCATCACCGCGGACAAGGTCGCGCAGGCGGCGAACCTGGTGCGACACGGGAAGGTGTTCCCGCTGGGTGTCGACTTCGGCTCGTCGGGTCCGCAGGGCGCCTTCCAATTCCGGCACAACCCCGTTCTCGTGATGACTGTCGATGGCGGCGACGCGAGCGCGCTCGCGCAGTACGGGCCCGGGTGGCATGCGAATCCCGTCGCGCAGCAGCTGGGTGGCTACCTCGCCGACAACCTGTTCCGCTTCAACGAAGACATGGTCATCATGCCCCTGCAGGCGGCCACGCAGTGGGATGCGCTGTCGCACGTGTACTACGAGGACAAGCTCTACAACGGTTTTCCGGCGCGCTCCGTCACCAGTCTGGGGGCCTTTCACTGTGGCATAGACAAGGTCGACGGCAAGGGCATCACGTCGCGCGGCGTGCTGCTGGACCTGGTGCGGCACCGGGGTGCGAAGGTCTTCCTCGAGCAAGGGAACCCGATCACCCCGCAGGAGTTGGATGACGTGACACGCGCGCAGGGCGTGACGATCGAGCGTGGGGACATCGTGCTGGTCCGAACCGGTTGGTGGACAAGGTTTATGCAGACGGGGGACAGGACGGAGCCGTTCTCGGGGCTGCACTGGAGCTGCGCCTCGTGGCTGCATGACCACGAGGTCGCGGCGGTCGCGTCCGACAACCTTCAAGTCGAAGACCTGTTGCCCGCCGTCGAGGGGGCTTTCCTGCCCATGCACTTGCTGTGCCTGCGCGACATGGGGCTGATGCTCGGCGAGTACTGGGACCTCACCGCGCTCGCCGGCGACTGCGCCGCGGACGGCGTCTACGAATTCCAACTCGTTGCGCCGCCGTTGCGATTCACCGGAGCCGTGGGTTCCCCGGTGAACCCCATCGCAATCAAGTAGTAAAGGCGGTTGGATTGCGTCGCAAGACCATGTCGGTAGACGGCCTGGCGACCAGTTATCTGGAAGCGGGACAGGGCGAACCGGTGGTGCTGCTGCACGGCGGCGAGTTCGGTGCCGACGCCCAACTCGGCTGGGAACGCACCATTGCCGCGCTCGCCGGAAAGTACCGGGTGCTGGCGCCGGACCAGCTCGGCTTCGGGGAGTCGGCGAAGGTCATCGACTTCGTCGACGGCCGCGGGATGCGGATCAGGCATGTCGCCCGGTTCTGCGAACTGCTGGACATCGGCTCGGCGCATTTCGTCGGTAATTCGATGGGCGCCATCAACCTGCTCACCGACGCCACGTCGGATGCCCCGTTGCTGCCGATCCGCAGCCTGGTCGCGATCTGCGGGGGTGGCGAGATCCAGCAGAACCGGCACTTCGAGGCGCTCCAGCAATACGATGCGACGTTCGAGGGGATGCGGCGCGTCGTCGAGGCGCTGTTCTACGACTCCACCTATGCGGTCGACGATGACTACGTGCGCCGCCGCTACGAGTCGAGCACGGCGCCGGGTGCGTGGGAGGCGGTGGCGGCGGCGAGATTTCGCCGGCCCGGCGCCACGCCTTCCGCGACCCCATCGAGCAGACGTCACTACGAACGCATCCGGGTGCCGACGCTCATCGTGGAAGGGGGCGGCGACAAGCTCCTACCCGCCGGCTGGGCCGGCCGGATCGCCGAGCGAGTGGGGGGCGCCCGATCGGTGGTGGTCGACCACGCCGGGCACTGCCCGCAGATCGAGCGACCGGCGGAAGTGAACGGCCTGCTGCTGGAATTCTTGGCGGGCATCGCTCAGACGACGTAGCCGAGCAGGGTCTACAACGCCCGCGGGCGCCTCACCGAACCGCGCCGGGCACCTTCGCGGCCGCCCAATCGGCGAATCGCGTGGAATAGATCGTCGCGTCCTCGCCTTCCACCGGCACGATGCTCCGCTCGTCGATCACCGCACCGAAATAGCTCGCGGTTGGATCGGTCACCACGCGGCGCGAATCGCCGGATGCGGTCAGACGGTCCCGGATGAAGTCGTCCATCCCCGCCCTGTCGGGGCCCGCGATGTTCACGATTCCGTTGACCGGCTCACCTAACGCCACCTGAGTGACGGCTGTGGCGACGTCCCGGGCGGCGATGGGCTGGAAGGCCCCATGGGGCAACCGCACCGTTTCTCCGTCCGTCGCCGAATCGGCGATGGCGTCGACGAATTCAAAGAATTGGGTCGCGCGCACGATGGAATACGGGGTGCCCGATTCCTCGATCAGCTTCTCCTGGGCGACTTTCGCCCGCATATAGCCGCTGGCCTGGGCGCGGTCGGCGCCCACGATCGACAACGCGACGTGGTGCCGGACGCCGGCGGCGCGTTCGGCCGCGAGAAGGTTCCCGGTCGAGGTGGTGAAGAAGTGCATGACGGGTTCGTCGTCGAACGATGGCGAGTTGGAGACGTCCACCACCGTGTCGGCACCCGCCACTGCTCCGGCGAGTCCCACGCCCGTGACGGTGTCGACCCCCGAGCGCGGCGAGGCGGAAACGGCCTCGTGACCGAGTGCCCTCAGATTGGCGATGACCTGCGAGCCGATGAGCCCGCTGCCCCCGATGACCAGGATTCTCACGGTTGAGCCCTCCACCTGCCGCTCGCTGGCCACGCCAGCGGGTCCAGTGCTTCGAGCATATGGCCACCTCTTTCCAGAAAGCGATACCGCGGGCGACATCGCTTTCGCCGGGCGCAACCGCGCGCGGGAGGCCGCCGACCGCTTAAATCAACTGCTTGACTTAACCGGGGAAGCGCCGATTAACTCGTCGTGTGGTCAACGATCTCGCCGGCAAGGTTGCCATCGTCACCGGCGGTGCCTCGGGCATCGGCCGCGCGGCCGTGGAGCGTTTCGTGGCCGAAGGGGCGAGGGTCGTCATAGCCGACATCGAGACCGAGAGGGCGGAGGAGTTGTCGGCCGCGCTGGGCCCCGACACCCTCTTTTGCCGGACCGATGTGGCGGATCTCGGGCAGGTCGAGGCTTTGGTGACCACGGCCGTCGAGCGATTCGGCGGTCTGCATGTGATGGTGAACAACGCGGGCGTCTCGGGGACCATGCACCGCCGGTTCCTGGACGACGACCTCGCTGAATTCGACCGGGTCATGCGGGTCAACGTGCTGGGGGTGATGGCGGGCACCCGGGACGCCGCTCGGCACATGGCGGTCAACGGCGGGGGATCGATCGTCAACATGACCTCGATCGGCGGCATCCAGGCCGGCGGTGGCGTCATGACGTATCGGGCGTCCAAGGCCGCGGTCATCCAGTTCACCAAATCCGCCGCGATCGAACTGGCCCACTACGAGATTCGGGTCAACGCCATCGCGCCCGGCAACATCCCCACGCCGTTGGTGGCGTCGTCCGCAGCGCACATGGATCAAGAGCAGATCGAGCGTTACGAGGCCAAAATCCGGGAGACGATGCGGGCGGACCGGCCGCTGAAACTCGAGGGTACGCCCGGCGACATCGCGGAGGCGGCGTTGTATTTCGCCAGCGAACGGTCGCGGTACATCACCGGAACCGTTCTGCCGGTGGACGGGGGGGCTTCCGTCGGCAAGCCCATCCGTCGCCGAGCTGAGCCGCAGGGTTGACCGATCGGGCCCGCTCAGACCTCGTTCGCGGGATGACCGGCGCGGCTTTCCAGCCGCAGGCGGGCCAGCGCCACCACCTGTTCGAAGTCCGGTGCCCCGGACCGTTCCTCGACCACGCTGTGCGAATGGGTCAGCACGCTCAGCACGGCCTCGCCGGGCAGCTCGGGGAACTGGCGGCCGAGCACTTCGGCGGCGGCCCGCAGCTGGGCCAGCTTGGCGGACGCGGAAGCGGGCGGCTGCGGGACCACGCGTGTGACGTCCTGGACCTGGTGCAGCACGGCGACGGTCTTTCCGTCGTCGTGGATCGGGGAGTTCACCGGGGTCCAGACCCGATAGACGAACTCGCCAGGGGTCTGCCGATCGGGGATGTCGTAGCGCTGCACGCCCATCCAGTGCCGGGCTCCGCGACGGAAAACCGATTCCATCGACGCCGACGCCTTGGCGACCCCGTCAGCGTGAGGATCGGCCGGGTTGTCCGGAAACGCGTCGAACAGCAGCCGCCCGATCAGGGCATCGCGCGGGTGCGCCGTCACCTGCTCGTAGGCGGGGTTGACCGCACGAATGCGCAGGTCGCGATCGACCAGCAAATTCGGTGCCAACTTCGTTCGGAACCAGGCGGTCTCCTCGATTGCCGACACTTGCCCGGCTGACAACATGCTTCTCCCCTACCGGTATTCATCACCCGGACACCATGATGATGCCGCCAGGTCACCACCATCCTGACCGATTGGCCTCGTCGGTGGCGAGGGACCTTTGTCATGCATTGGCGGCCGCAGGACCTCGGCGGGCCGGCCAAGATTAAATCAAGCGCTTGACTTAATGCGGGACGCGCGGTTGACTGGCCGGGTGACCACCGCCGGCAGAACCGTTCGCACGGATCGGGCCAGCTCGACCCAGGAGGCGATCCTCGTGGCCGCCGAGCGGCTCTACGCGGAGCACGGCATGTTCGCCGTATCCAACCGGCAGGTGAGCGAGGCGGCCGGGCAGGGCAACAACGCCGCCGTGGGCTACCACTTCGGCACGAAGGCCGACCTGGTGCGCGCCATCGAGGAGAAGCACCGGGGCCCCGTCGAGCGGCTTCGCGAGCGGATGGTGGCCGACTTGTGCGCCGCCGGCGCCGCGAAAGATCAAGTCGCCCAATTGCGCGACTGGGTGGCCTGTCTCGTGCGCCCGCTGACCGAGCACCTGGAGGAGTTGGGCAACCCGACTTGGTACGCGCGATTCGCGGCGCAGGCAATGACCGACCCGGCCTACTACAACATCATCGTCAAAGGCGCCCTCAGCTCGCCGTCGCTGGTTCAGGTCGTCGAGGGCATCAACCGCTGCCTACCCGACCTGCCGCCCGAAGTGCACTTCGAACGCAACATCATGGCCCGCAATCTGCTGATGCACACCTGCGCCGATCGCGAACGCGCCCTCGCCTCAGGCGCTTCCCCGGCCCACCGTTCCTGGCGTGCCGCCGCCTCCGGCCTGATCGACGCGGTCGTGGGCTTGTGGTTGGCGCCGGTCACACCGTACGAGTGAGGGTCGACAGATGAAAGTGACTGTGGACCAGGACGTGTGCGCATCGTCCGGGAATTGCGTCATGAATGCGCCCGAGCTGTTCGACCAGCGGGACGACGACGGTGTCGTCGTGCTGCTCAATCCGAGTCCGTCCCCCGAGCAGGCCGATGGCGTCCGCCGAGCGGCGGCTGCCTGCCCCGCCCTGGCCATCCACATCGAGGAATGAAATGCCCGAAGCACTGACCAGCACTGGGATTTCGGCCAGCGACCCGGAGATCCCGGACTATCCGATGCCCCGGCTGGCGAGCTGTCCGTTCGCCCCGCCGCCGGACGTGATGGCGTTGGCCGCGGCCTCGCCGTTGTCACGCGTCCGGATCTGGGACGGCAGCACACCCTGGCTCATCACCGGCTACGAGCAAGTGCGCGAGCTGTTTTCGGATTCCCGGGTGAGCGTCGATGATCGGGTGCCCGGATTCCCGCACTGGAACGCGGGCATGCTGGCCACGGTGCATAAGCGCCCACGGTCAGTCTTCACCGCCGACGGGGAAGAGCACACCCGTTTTCGGCGGATGCTGTCCAAACCCTTCACGTTCAAGCGGGTCGAAGGTCTGCGCGCATTCATCCAGCAGATCACCGACGAGCACATCGATGCGATGCTGGCCGGACCGCGGCCCGCGGACCTCGTCGCCGCCGTCGCGCTGCCGGTCCCGTCGCTGGTGATCAGCCAATTACTCGGGGTGCCCTACGAGGACGCCGCCATGTTCCAGCACCACGCCAACGTCGGGCTCGCCCGGTATGCGACGGGTGACGACACGGTCAAAGGCGCGACGAGTCTCAACAAGTACCTCGCTCAGTTGGTTGAAGCCAAAATGGAGAACCCCGCCGAGGACGCGGTCTCCGATCTCGCCGAGCGGGTCAAGGCGGGGGAACTGAGCGTAAAGGAAGCTGCGCAGCTGGGCACCGGGCTGTTGATCGCCGGCCACGAGACAACCGCGAACATGATCGGGATCGGTGTGCTTGCCCTGCTGCACAATCCTGACCAGCTGGCCGTGCTCCGCGACGCCGAAGATCCCAAGGTCGTCGCCAGCGCGGTCGAGGAGTTGCTGCGCTACCTCAGCATCATCCAGAACGGTCAGCGCCGGGTTGCCCTGGAAGACATTCACATCGCCGGCGAGGTCATCCGCGCGGGTGACGGCATCATCATCGACCTCGCGCCGGCGAACTGGGATCCCCACGCGTTCCCCGAGCCGGACCGGCTGTACCTGCACCGATCCGGCGCCGAGCGAAACGTCGCCTTCGGTTACGGCCGGCATCAGTGCGTCGGCCAGCAGCTGGCCCGCGCGGAGCTGCAGATCGTCTACCGCACGCTGTTTCGCCGCATCCCCACGCTGGCGCTCGGCATCCCGTTCGAAGAGGTGCCGTTCAAACACGACCGCCTCGCCTACGGCGTCTACGAACTGCCGGTCACCTGGTAGGGCCGATCTCGAAAACTGCCGATTCGATTGGAGGGTCAATGATGACGACTCAAACAGGCGCCGTTTCGCTCTACCCGCCCGGAGGGCTTGGCGCACCGAAGAATCGGCGTGGACACGCTGCGGAGGTGGAGGTGGGATTGCCGGAGGGGACCGTGGTGTTCTCCGCCGACAACCACATCTCCCTGGCGGACGACATCTTCTACCAACGGTTCCCCGACGACCTCAAGGACAAGGCGCCGCGGATCTGGTACGAGGACGGCGCCTACCAGATCGGTCGCAAAGGCCAGTCGTTCCTGCCGGGCGACTTCAGCGCGGTGTTGATGCAGTACGACGACCTACCCGGGGCCGCCAGCACCAACATCGTGGCCCGGATCGAGGAGCTGAGAGAAGACGGCGTCGACAAGGAACTCGCCTTTCCGAACGCGATCCTCGCCCTCTTCCACTACCCGGACAAGAGGCTCCGCGAACTAGCATTCCGAATCTACAACGAATACATCGCCGAACTCCAAGAGCAATCGGGCGGCCACTTCTACGGCGCGGGCCTGATCAACTGGTGGGACCCCGCGGGCACCCGCCGAACGCTGGACGAGCTGAAGTCGTTGGGGCTGAAGACGTTCCTGATGCCGCTCAACCCCGGCAAGGACGATGACGGCAACCCGATCGACTATTCGTGCCGATCCATGAGCGCCGTGTGGGACGAGATCGAGGCCTCCGGCCTTCCCGTCACCCACCACATTGGCGAGACACCGCCGAAGAGTCCCTGCGAATTCAACAGCGTTGTCGTCGGGATGATGATCAACATCGACGGTTTCCGGGAGGCATTCTCCAAGTACATCTTCGGCGGCATCCTCGACGAGCACCCGCGCTTGCGAATCGGTTGGTTCGAAGGCGGTATCGCGTGGGTTCCGTGGGCGCTGCAGGACGCCGAGCACCTGGTGGCGTCGTACCAGCACATGTTCAACCGGCCGTTGGAACACGACGTCCGGTACTACTGGGACAACCACATGAGCGCGTCGTTCATGGTCGACCCGCTTGGCCTGCAACTGATCGACAGGATCGGCGTGGACAAGGTCATGTGGTCGAGCGACTACCCGCATAACGAAAGCACCTACGGCTATTCGGAGAAATCCCTCGCCGCGGTCGTCGCCGCGGTCGGGCCCGCGAACGCGGCGAAGATCGTCAGCGGCAACGTGACCGAGTTCCTGGGGCTGTAGTGGCAACGCTCGCGCCGGCGGCGTCCGATGCCGGCTTGACCATTCCGGACGTGCCGGATCCGGTCCGCATGCGTCGTGAGACCGGTGCGCGCCTGCGCTTAGCGATGGCCGAACGCGGTGTCGACGCGATGATCCTGCTCGGCAACAACGCGGTGGTCTACGCCACGGGCACCAGCTGGCCCCTCGGGGACGCCGGCCTGTCCTACGTCGAGCGCCCGGTGGCGGTGGTCCTGGCCGATGACGAGTCGCCGCACCTGTTCCTGCCGTTCCGGGAGGGCGCGGCGCAGGAGTCGGAGCTGCCCAGCGATCACCTGCACGGCCCGGTCTACCTCGAATTCGACGAAGGCGTGAGCATATTCGCCCGTCGTTTGGCCGAGCTGATACCGCGCGGGGCGGTGGTGGCGGTCGACGAGTGCACCGGTGCCATGTCACGCGCGACGGCGACGCTGTTTCCGGGCGGCGCTCCCGCGGACGCGACCGCCATCGTCGGGGCGGCCAAGGTCGTCAAGACCCCGGACGAACTGGCCTGCATCCGCACCGCCATCCGGATCACCGACGAGGCGATGGTCGACGTGCACAAGGCCCTGGCCCCGGGCGTCCGCCAGATCGACCTGTCGGCAAGCTTCTTGCGGCGGGCGTTCGAACTGGGCGCCACCGCCAGCATGCTCGAGCCGATCTGGCAGGTGATGCCGCCCAGCAAGGCCGAGGGCGTGTGGACCACGCACGGCGACCTGGCACTGCCGTTGCTGACCACGGAGCGCGCGCTCGCGGAGGGCGATGTGCTGTGGACCGACGTCAGCATCACCTACCGCGGCTACTGCTCCGACTTCGGGCGCACCTGGCTCGTGGGTCGGACGCCCTCGCCGCGGCAGCGGGCGCAGTTTCACCGGTGGTTCGAGGTCATGACGGCGGTCCTGGGGGTGGCACGGGCCGGTGCCACCGCCGGCGACCTCGGCAGGGCTGCGACCGCGGCCAACGGCGGTAGCAAGCCCTGGCTGCCCCACTTCTACCTCGGGCACGGGATCGGCGTGAATGCGGCCGAAATGCCAATGATCGGAACGGATTTGGGGCAACAGTTCGACGACGACTTCGTCCTGAAGCCGGGCATGGTGCTGGTGCTCGAACCAGTGATCTGGGAGGACGGCACCGGCGGCTACCGCAGTGAAGAGGTCGTGGTGATCACCGAGGAGGGCTGGATCAAGTTGACCGACTACCCGTATGACCCGTATGGCTCCGATGTCGGTTGACGTTTGCCCTGACGATCGCGCGTTGCGGTCGGGGCGCAGGCAGCGTGCGCTGGTCCAGATGGCGGCACACGACCTCGACGTCCTCGTGCTCGGTCGTCAGGCCAACGTCCGTTATGTCACCGGAACGCCACAGCTGTGGGTGGCCGGGACCCGGCCGTTCGGCCCGAGCTGCGTGCTGGTGCGCGCCACCGGGGCCGTCCACCTGTTGAGCACCTGGGACGAGGGGGTGCCCGACGACATCCCGCACGAGCACCTGTACGGCATTTCGTGGAATCCGGTGAACACTATGGCGGTATTGAAGCGCATCGACGGCGCGGCGACCGCCCGCCGGGTCGGGACCGACGCGCTCTCACCGGCGTTCGCGAAGCTGTTGCCGACGGCTTTCCCCAACGCCCAACTGGTCGACGGCGAACTCGCCATGCGCGCCGCCCGGCGCATCAAGACGGCCGAGGAGGTGGTGGCACTCCGGGATGCGGTCGCGGTGGCCGAGGCGGGCTTGGCCGCCGCCGTGGCCGGATTGCATCCGGGGGTGCGCGAAGGGACGCTTGCCGGCGCCATGCTCGAGGCTATGGCCGCCGGTGGGGTGAGCACCCCGTCGAACCAGGACGTCGCGTGGGTGACTTCGCGGGACCATCCGTGGCGCCGGGCCGGCACCGACGGCCGCGTGAACGACGGTGACCTGGTGGCCTTCTCGGCCGGGGCACTGGCCGGCGGGTACACGGGTGAGGTCGGCCGGACGTGGCCCGTCGGCAGGGTCCGCGGCTGCGGCGCTCTCTATCGGCGGTGGGACGGCCTCTTCGCCGGCCTGTTGGCCGCCTGCCGGCCGGGTGTGCGGGCGAGCGAACTGCTGGCCGCCTACGAGGCTGCGGGGGAACCGCCTCCACCCATGCCGGTGGCCCGGGGGCTGGGCATGGGCTTCGACCCGCCTGTTGTCTCCCCGCACCTGCCGCACTCGGCGGCCGAGGAGCGGCTGGAGGCGGGGATGGTGCTGGCCGTGACCGGCTACGTGTGGGAACCGGGGGTCGGAGCCGTCTTCGGCCGGGAGGCGGTTCTGATCACCGCCGACGGCCCGGAGGTGCTGACCTCGAGCCCCGCCTGGCGGCCCTGATCGAGGGTTGCGCACCGCCGGGCAAGTGAAACGAGGCAGCTGTGGCGATTGACCCGTCCGACATCCTGCTGACAGGTCGCGTCGCGATCGTGACCGGTGCCGGCTCGGGTATCGGCCGGGGGATCGCCGCCGGCATGGCCGCTTTCGGTGCGCGGGTCGCCATTTGGGAGCGCGACCCGCGGAGCTGTGCAGAGGCCGCGGAATCTATCGGCGCGCTCGGGCTTGTGACCGACGTCCGGGACAGCGCCCAGGTCGACGACGCGCTGCGGCGCACCACCGCCGAACTTGGTCCGGCCACCATCCTGGTGAACAACGCCGGCGGGGTGTTCGCGTCGCCGTTGCTCGACACCACTGAAAACGGTTGGGACGCCCTGTATCGGGCAAACCTGCGGCACGTGCTGCTGTGCACCCAGCGAGTCGCGCGACAGTTGGTGGCGTCGGGGCTTCCCGGCAGCGTCATCTCGCTGACGTCGATCGAAGGCGTCCGGGCCGCCCCCGGCTATGCGGCGTACGCCGCCGCGAAAGCGGGTGTCATCAACTACACGAAGACCGCGGCGCTGGAGCTGGCGCCGCACGGGATCCGGGTCAACGCGATAGCGCCCGACATCACGCTCACCGAGGGGCTGGCGCAGCTCGGCGGCGACGCGGCGCTGGCCGGGATCGGCAATGTCGTGCCGTTGGGGCGTCCCGGTCACGTCGACGAGATCGCCGGCGCCGCTGTGTTTCTGGCGTCCGACATGTCGGCCTACCTGACCGGCCAGACCTTGCACGTCGATGGCGGCACTCACGCCGCCGGAGGCTGGTATCACGATCCGCACACCGGTGACTACCGGCTCGGGCCCCCCTGACCCGCCGCGCGCCGTCAACCCGAAAACGCAGGCAGGTCGATGCCGGCCGCCGCGTTCTCCTCCGGGGTGGCGAGCGTGTAACCGTACTTCCGCGTGGCGGCCAGGAAAGTGCCGAGTCGCTCGGCCGTCACCGGCACAGGCTCGCCCGTCGTCGGCAGCCCGACCGCTTTGAAGAACTCGCCCATGCGGATCGTGGTCACCACGAGGTCGACGGCGGGCTCATCGGATACGTTGCGATGTGCGTGTAGTGCACCGCCCGGGACCCGCACATAGTCTCCCGCGTGGGCGTCGCACCACCGCAGCCCGGCATCCGTCTGGATCAGCACCTGCTGCGCACCGGAGAGGATGAGGAAGTCCTCGGCGTCCGGGTGGCTGTGCAGCGGCACGGTGACGCCGGGGGGCAGGACCCCGCGCATGACGCAGAACTGACCATGCTCGTCATCGCACCACGTCACGAACTCGACGCTGGGGCCGAACACCTCGAACGCGTCTCGGGCGGTGCCGGCCGCGATGCGGTGCAGCACCTCACTGTTCGCGGACTCGGAATCCATTGAGTGCCTGACACCTTCCGGGGCATCCGTGCGACGCGCCCACCGACAGGAACGAGGCGGTGCGATGGGAGGTTCACCCCGGGTTTCCGGCTAGCGGTCCCACCCCTGGGCGGCCTGCTCGTCGAAGGTGCGGTCAATCCGCTCGAATCTGCGCTGTACCGAGGCCCGCGCCGCTTCATGCGGCAGGACGTAGAGGCGGTTGGCCAGAATGGCATCGGCTGTCAGCCGGGCCACGTCCTCGACACCGACGCTTTCGTCCTGAGTCTGCAAATCGCCCGATGCACCCTCCGGCGACGACGCCAGCCCGTAATCGGCGCCGCGGATCCGTTCCGAGTTGGACACCAGCTTCGTTTCGACGACCATCGGGCACAGCACCGAAACCCCGATCCCGTCCGATTTGAGCTCGCGGGCAAGCGTTTCGGCCAAGCCGACGACGCCGTACTTCGCGACGCCGTACGCCCCGAGACCGGCATTGGGCACCAGCCCGGCGAAGGACGCGGTGAAGGCGATGTGGCCGCCGGTGCCCTGGGCGAGCAACCTTGGCACGAACGCCTCGACGGCGTGGATGGAACCCCATAGGTCGATGTCGATCACCCACTTCCAATCGTCGTGTGTCATCTGCGCGAGCGGACCGGCCACGACTATGCCGGCATTGCTGAACACGACGTCGATGCGGCCGAGAAGGCGGAACGCCTCGTCCGCGAGGTGGCGCATCTCGGCGAGGTGGCGGACGTCGCACATGACGCCGTGCGCGTCGAAGCCCTGGGCGCCCAGATGGGCCACCGCCCGTTCCAGCGAGGGCCTGTCGACGTCGGCCAACACGACCCTGGCCCCGCGGCGGGCGAACTCGCTCGCGGTCGCCAAACCGATGCCACTCGCGCCGCCGGTGATCACCGCAGCGCGGCCTTCGAATCCGTCCATGAGACGGACCCTATTTCAGGCAGCTACCCGCATCGACCGGGAGGGTCACGCCGGTGACATACCGCGACTCATCGGAGGCCAGGAACAACACGGCGTTGCTGACGTCCTCGGCCTCCACCCAAGGAACGGGCAGCGTGTGGAACATCTGACAAATCGGGGCCATGTCGTCGGGACCCGGGTTCTCGAGGTCGGGGCGGAACAACTTCCAGGTCCCTTCGTTCATGATCATCGCGGTGCTCACGTGGGTGGGGTGCACGGAGTTGACGCGAATCATGTGCTGGCCCAACTCGACTGCGAAAGAACGCATCAGCCCCACCACGCCGTGTTTGGCCGCGACGTAGTTGCCGCAGTGCGGGTAGGCCTTCAACCCGCCCACTGAGCTGGTCAATACGATCGATCCGCCTCTGCCGCCGGAAATCAGGTGAGGCGCACCGGCTTTCACCGTCTTCCAGACACCCGACAGGTTGACGTCGATCATCTCCTGCCAGTCGTGTTCGCTGCACTTGTCCAGGGTGTCCCCGCCGTTGCCGATTCCGGCGTTGGCCACGATGACGTCGAGCCGGCCCAACTGCTCCACGCCGGAATCCACCGCGGCTTTCAGCGTGTCGTAATCGCGCACGTCGACCTCGGCGGTGAAAACCCTGCGGTTGTGGCCCTTGACCAGATCGGCGGTCTCGGCCAGGTCCTCGGGCGTCGACGCCGGGATGGTGGTGTTCTGCACGATCGGTTTGCACACGTCGACGGCGATGATGTCGGCGCCTTCCTGTGCGAGACGCACCGCGTGACTGCGCCCCTGGCCCCTCGCCGCCCCGGTGACGAAAGCGACCTTGCCCGCAACTCGTCCTGTCATGGCTACCTCGATTCTGGCCTCGGCCTCAACGGCAACAGTCCAGCGGAGAACCGCATTCGGCTCCGGGCGCGAATATGCCGCCCCTGAACTCTGTCATCACCGACCGTCGAGTGTCAACGCCGAATCCGTTTCTGCCATGCATTGTTCTCTCATTACGAGAAGCAGATTATCCCGATGACGGCCGTAAGCGCTCGGTCCCGACCGGGCTTGGTGGCTAGCCGACGAATCCGCGTGAGCAGAAGTCCCACACTTCGTCCGCTGTGATGGGATGGACCGTCGCGTCGTCGGAGCCGCCGCTGGACTGGGCGATGAACATGACGGTCTGCATAGTCATCGCCGCCATCCGCTTCGGGTTGACGCCGGCCCGCAGCGCACCCGCGTCGCCGGCCGCCTCCATGAGTTCGGTCAGCAACGTCAGCAGCGGAGCGTGGGCCACCTTGACCTCGGCTGGGTGCGTGACCAGCAACCTCGGCGCGAAGTCCGTGAACAGCGGCCGTTTGGCGGTGGGATCCGGTCGCGAAGCTTCGTAGAGCAGCTCGACGGCCACCTTGAGCCGCTCCAGCGGATCCTCGTGGCCTTCCGTCGCGGCGCGGATCTGGTCGGCCGAACGGCTCAGGGCGTCCTCGAAAAGCGCCAGCAACAGCTCGTGCTTTCCGTCGAACTGCAGGTAGAAGCTACGCAGCGACTGGCGGGAGCGGTCCACGACCTCTTGTACGGTAAAGTCCGTGCTGCCCTTTTCGATGATGATGGCCTGCGCCGCGTCGAGAAAGCGCTGAACCCGTTGTGCTGCACGCAGTTTCGCGGTCTTGATCGACCGTTCCACGGCGCGCTGCTTCCAGGCCGGTTCTTCGCTAGGGCTTGTCACGGCCGGCTCGCTTGATTGCCGCGCAGGGAGAACATGGTTGGACTCTACCGGAGAACGCCGTGACATCGCTGCGCTCGACCCCCTCACGGATGATGTGCCGGAGATTGTAACTTTCCTCGCAAGAGAAGACTATTCTCTTAGACACGTGTATGGAAGCAAAATCCTAAAGAGCGAATCGCGCCGAGGGTGGAAACCCGTTTCCGTCAGCCTCCCGCCGGCGCTGCCGATTGGGGGACCGCCGTGCAGCTGACGTTCGACGACGACGTGGAGGCGTTCCGCGCTGAATTCGTGGCGTTCCTCGACGCTCACCTACCCACCGAGGCCGGGGCGGTCGATAGGCCCCGGTCGAGTTCGCACGTGCCGGACTGGGCTCGTCGTTGGCAGCGTCAGCTGTTCGACGGCGGATGGCTGGTGCCCGCCAACCCACCGGAATTCGGTGGGCGCAACGCCACGCTGCTGCAGCAGTACGTGTACATGGAAGAACTTGGGCGTCGGCGCATCTATCAGAGCTTCAACCCGCAGGGCGTGGGAATCATTGCGGCATCGTTGTTGACGTTCGGTACGCCGGAACAGAAGCGGCGATGGGCGGTCCCCATCCTGCGCGCGGAAATGACCGCGTCCCTGGGAATGAGCGAGCCCGGCGCGGGCTCGGATCTGGCGTCGCTGAAGACCCGGGCGGTGCTCGACGGTGATCACTTCGTGGTCAACGGACAAAAGGTGTGGACGTCCGGAGCCCATGACGCCGATGTGCTGTTGACCTTCGTGCGCACCGACCCGACGGCGCCCAAACACAAGGGCATCAGCGCGTTGCTGATCCCCACCGACACACCTGGAGTGATGCGCCGGCCGTTCGCCTCGATGTGTGACGACGACGAGTGTGACTTCAACGAGGTGTTCTTCACCGACGCCCGAGTGCCGACCGGGAACCTGGTGGGCGAGCTCAACGGGGGCTGGCGGGTCGCGACCGGTTCGCTGGGCCACGAGCGCATCATGCTGTGGACGGGGTACGTCGACCTGCTGCGCGAGCTCACAATGGATTTCACCCCGTCGGGGCCGCTGGAACGCGATCGCCATGCGGCCCTGGTGATGGACGCGTACGCGCTGCGGCTGCTGGGCTCGGCGGCGCTGGCGCGGGCCGCGCGCGGGGAGGAGGACATACCGGCCCAGTCGGTGCTGAAGCTGTTGGGTTCGGAGGCCTTGCAGCGCGCGTCGGAGGACGCGCTGGACGCGGCGGGAGCCGACGGGCTCGTGCACCGCGCGGTCACCGCCCCCTTCGCGCCGTTGAACCTCGACAGCCACTACCGCAGCTGGTTCGACCGGTATGCGCGCACCTTCGCGGCGACCATCGCAGGGGGCACATCGGAGATCCAGCGGAACATCATCGCCGAGCGGGTGCTCGGCCTGCCGCGGAACTAGCGGGAGTCCAGCCAGGAGTAGATACCGATGGCGATGACCCCCGCGACAATCGCGACACCGCCCAATATCATGCCCGCCAAGGCGATTCGGGGGTTGTTTGCCTCGCCACGCTTTACGCGCCTGCGGGCGAGGTCGCCGGTCACCACGGCCGCGACGCCCAGGGGCACTCCGAGCAACAGCCAGCACGTCATGAGTGCGACGAGGGCCAGGATCAGGGAAGCGACACCGAACTGGTTCTGCGGCGCGTCGGGGTCAGTCATCTCGTCCTGTCCTCTCGGTGGCGAGACGAGTCTACGTGGACGCGGGCGTCACAGCGGGTGGGCCAAATGTCGGTCCGCTGCCACGCGGTGGCACAGCCACGGAAGGGACCTCACAATTGCGCGACCCGCGGCGCGAAACCCTTGACGTGCAACGTTCTTCCCGCCTCACGCGTCAAGTCGCGGGTGCTACCCAGCAGGCCGTCCAAGACCAGCGACCGCTTGACATGGCGGTGCAGTCGATGCTCGGCGGTGAAGCCGATGCCGCCCAGCACCTGCTGGCAGTGCCGCGCGGCCGTCAGCGCCGCCTGGCCGGCGGCTGCCTTTGCCAGCAGCGAAGCCAGGCCATCGTCCGGCTCGGCACCGGCCACCTCCAAGGTGGCTTCGGCGCCCTCGATGGCGACGAGCGTTTCGGCCAGCCGGTGTCGAACCGCCTGGAATGAGCCGATGCGCCGCCCGAACTGAACCCGGTCCACGGCATGCTGACGCGCTAGCGACAGCATGGCCCGGCTGGCGCCGACCAGCCACCAGCCCAGCGCGCGCCGACCGGCCGCCAGGGCGGCGGTGGGCAACGGCTCTCCCTGTGGCACAGCATGTATCGGCAGGTCACCGTCCAGCGACGAGCCCGCGACGTCGCCGTGTGCCCACAGCACCCAAGACCCACCGGTGAACGGTAGCGGCCGAGTGCCCCCGGTGGTGGCTCCGGCCGCACGCAGCACGACGTCATTGAGGAGGGGAGCGTGCGCGCCGGTCTCACCGAGCAGCCGAAACACCAACGGAATCGCCCATTCCGGAACCTCCTCGAGCATGTCGCGCCAGCCCAGATCGTTCAGCGCGGCGGCGAGCCCTGCACCGGACGCCGTGGTCATCGTCGTGCGAAGCGAGTCGGACAGCAGGTGCAGCGAATCGGCATCCATGTCATTCCTTGCCGAGATCGAGCAGCCGGCGGGCGATGATGTTGCGCTGGATCTCGGCGGTGCCTCCGTAGATGGTCGCGGCCCGGGAATACAGGTATTCCGAGCGCCACCGCGTCTCCTCGAGCTCGAGCGTGCCGGGGAGCAGGTCGCGGACGGTGTCGTAGAGCCGTTGCTCGGCGGTGGCCAGCAAGACCTTGTCGATGGACGTTTCCGGACCGAGGCGCGCCCCGTCGCGTAGCCGGTGTTGCGTTCCGCGGGACCGGCAACGCAGCGTGTGCAGTGCCAAATACGTTGCCCCGAGCGCGGACTCGTCGTGGTCATCCGCCTCGGCGATGAGTGCGTCGAACCGCGAGTACAGGTAGGCGATCCGCTGCCAGAAGCAGGTGGAGCGCTCGTAGGGCAGCAGGTCCATCGCCAGCCGCCAGCCGTCTCCCGGTTGCCCCAGCATCCGGGTGGACGGAATCACCACGTCGTCGTAGTAGACCTCGCAGAACTCGTCGACGCCGTGCATGGTGCGCAGCGGCCGGACCGTGATGCCGGGCGTGTCCAGGTCGACGAAGAATGCGGTGATTCCGTCATGGCCGTCATGGGCACCGCCAGTGCGCGTGAGCAGGATGCAGCGAGTGGCGAACTGCGCAAAGCTGGTCCACACCTTCTGCCCGGTGACGATCCAGTCCTCCCCGTGGGGAACGGCGCGGGTGGTCAGCGAGGCCAGGTCGCTGCCCGCGCCCGGTTCGGAAAAGCCCTGGCACCACTGCTCGCGGCCGCTGAGCAGGCGCGGCACCATCTCGGCCGCGAGTTCGGCCGGCGCGTAGTCGATCATGGTGGGAGCGAGGACTTCGAGCATCGAGTAGGGACCGGGCTCGGCCAGGCGGCGGCCCACCACCTCTTCGCCAACGATCGCCCGCAGGACCCCGGGCCCACCCAGGCCGCCCACTTCGACCGGCCAGCCGTACCGCATCCAGTCGGCGTCGTAGAGGGCGCGGTGCACGCGGGCCAGTTGCCGCATCTGGCCCGGCAGCGAGTGGTCGGGGCCGGGTGTCAGATCGTTTTCGTTGAGCCACGCCCGCAGACCGCTCCGGAACGCCTCGACATTCACGAGTCGCCGGCGGGCCGCCCGATGGCGTGGGGTCGGCCGGAGTCGTGCACGCCGCTGCGGCGAATGAAGGTCATGGCACGGGTCTTCAGTCGCCACCCGTCGGGGGTGCGTGAGTAGGTGTCGCGGTAGTAGCCGATCCGCATGTCGTGCGTGGCATGGTCGATGAAGCACAGCGGCTGGGTTCCAATGGCCGCATCGCCGTCGAGGTCGATGGCGGCGGTCCCGGTGAGAAACAGGCCTTTCGGCGCCGCGGCGACCAACTCGGGAAACCTGTTGAGGCTGTAGGTTTCACCGAAGGCGCTGTAGGTCCCGTCCGGCGTGAAGACGCCGACCAGGCCGTCGATGTCTTCCTGGGTGATGGTCACCGCGTAGCGGGCGAGCAATTGTTGGATCTCGACCAGGTCCTCAGTTCTGGTTGGCATAAACCTTGCCGCCTTTCATCACGAAGCTCACCCGCTGGGTAACCGTGATGTCGTCCAACGGGTTTCCCGGTACCGCGACGATGTCGGCGAGCTGATCCGGGGCCAGCCGGCCCCGGTCGGTGCAGTTGATGAGTTCGGCGGCGGTCACGGTGGCCGCGCGCAGCACAGCTAGCGGCGGCAGGCCCCAATCGACCAGCGTGACGAGTTCGTCGGCGTTACGACCGTGCGGAATTGCCGGCGCGTCGGTCCCCACGGCGATCTTCACGCCGGCGCGATGGGCGGCCAGTATCGAGGTGCGCGCCCTGGGGAACATCTCGGCGGCCTTGGCCTGCAGAGCCGGGGGTGCGTGCGAGACGTCCATCGCGTCGCCGTCGGCCAGCCGGCGGGTGCTCACCAGGAAGGTGCCGTGCTGGACCATCATGGCGATCGCGCCGTCGTCGATCAGGAAGCCGTGTTCGATGCAGTCGATGCCGGCGGTGACGGCGTGCCTGACGGCGTCGGCGCCGTGCGTGTGCGCGGCCACGCGCAGTCCGCGCCGGTGCGCCTCGTCGACGACCGCACGCAGCTCCTCATCCGAATAGTGCTGTGCACCAGGAGGTCCCGTCAACGACATCACCCCACCCGAGCAGCACACCTTGATCAGCTCGGCGCCGTGCTTGATCTGGTAGCGCACCGCCTTGCGAATCTCGTCGACGCCGTTGGCGATGCCCTCCTCGACCGTCAGGTCCAGCACGTGCGGGGCGAAGGCGGCGAACATCGTCGGGTCCAGGTGCCCACCGGTCGGCGTGATGGCGTGCCCGGCGGGCACGATGCGCGGCCCGTCGATCCAGCCGGCGTCGATGGCGTTGCCGAGCGCGACGTCGAGCAGGTAACCGCCGGTCTTGACGAACAGGCCGAGGTTGCGCACCGTGGTGAACCCCGCGCGCAGGGTGCGGCGGGCGTTGCCGACCGCGCGCAGTACCCGCGTCGGGGGGTCGTCCTGGACCTGAGACAGACCCGGCTTCTCGCCGCGCCCGCCCATCAGGAGGTTGACCTCCATGTCCATCAGCCCGGGCAGCAGGACTTGGTCGCCGAGATCGATCAGGTCGCCCTCGACCTCGCCGCCGACACCGACGATGCGGTCACCCTCGACACGCACGACGCCGGGCCGCAGTATCTCACCGGCGTCGACGTCGAGGAGTCCGGCGGCCTTGAGCGTCAGCACCGTTCAGATCACCGGTTCCCGAATCAGCTCCACCCAGGCCGCGCCGCTGTCCGGGACGCGTGGCTGCTTCCACGCCTCGATCGGAAACGACACCATGATCAGCGACTGCATGATGTGCATGAGTGTCCTCGCGTCCTCGGGCAGATCGTCGAGTGGGTACTGGTCACAGTAGGCGATCGCGTCGTTCAGGCGGGGAAACGCGACATCGTAGAACTGCTGCATCTCGGCCATGGTCGAGGCCAGCCGCTTGGCGTAGCGCTCCGGCTCGGTGGCGAGGTCCCAGTCCAAATAGGGCTCCAGGTCGGCGAATTCAGCGGGCAGCGACGTGGTGGCCATTGTGCTGGTACTCCTTCACGTAGTCGCCCGCCACCTTGTGCAGATTGCGGAGCAGGATCTCCTGATCGCACAACGGGAAGTCCGTGACGACCTTGGTGCCGATCATGGTCTGGGTCGCTTCGAGGGTGTTGGCGTCCTGCAGGGCATATTCCTTGAATGTCACGGCAGCTAACTCCTGGGCCAGCCGTTCCCGCGCACTTTTCGGTGGCACGAAGTAAAGGCTGCACTCAAAGATGTGCCTGTCGACCGCCGTTGGCCAATAGTGGTAGGTCAGGAACCAGCCCGGAGCCCACAGCAGCAGCATGAAATTGGGGAAGAACACGAAGGAATCGATGCCCCACTGCTTCGCTCTCGCCGGGTTGACCCCCGGTGGCAGCTCATCCAGGCCCTCGATGTCGGGCCGGTCCCACGGGCCGAACAGCCCGCTGCGCAGCACCCGGTCCATGGGCTTGACCATGTTCAGGTCCGCGGGCGGGGACTGGCCTCCCCAGGTCGAAATCATCGAGTGCGGGCTGGCGATCTCGTAGTGCAGCGCCTCGAAGCCGTACTTCTGAATCTTGGCGGCTTCTTCCTTGGTGTACTGACCCTGATGCAGCACCGGGGCGTGGTAGAACTCGACGAAGGCGTCGATGAACAGCTTCCAGTTGCTGCCGACCTCCGCCCGGTACGAGTACACCTCGGTCATCTCGTGGAAGGGGTAGCCCTCGAGGCCCTTGGCCATCGGCCCGAGGTAGTCGGCCAGCGGTTTCGCGGTCTGGTCGAAGTTGATGAAGATAAACCCCTCCCATTCCTCGCAGCGCACCGGCACCAGGCCGTACTGGTCCTTGTCGAGGTCGAAGAACTCGTCCTCCTGCTGGACGAAGGTGAGGTCGCCGTCGAGGCTGTACCGCCACGCGTGGTATTTGCAGGTGAACTGGCGGCAGGTGCCGGAGGTTTCCTGGTGCGGGAAGTCGTTCCACACCAGTTTGTTGCCGCGGTGGCGGCAGACGTTGTGGAACGCCTTGACCGAGCCGTCCTTGGTCTTGACGATGATCACCGACATCCCGGGGCCTGCCGACGGCAGCTCCTTGGTGAAGTAGCTACCGGCGCGGGGAAGGCGCTCGACCCGGCCGACGTTGAGCCAGGTCCGCTTGAAGATCGCCTCGCGCTCTGCCTCGAAGTGCTTTGGATCGATCGAATCGGTGTAATCGACCGGCGCGGTGCCCAACTCGGGGTAATGCTGCGTCCAGCTGCCCTCCGCCGGCTTCGTGAAGTGGGGCACGTTCCTACTCTCCTTTGTGGTCGCGCTCGACCTCGACGCCAAATGTGTTGAGCGCCATCGCCAGCGCGGTGTAGCCGGCGATGGTGAAGACCAGGTCCATCCGCTGCCGCTCGTCGAGCCGCCCGCCCAGGACGGTCCACGTCTGATCCGACATGTTGGACTTTTCGTCGAGCTCGTCGACCGCGGCGAAGATCGCGCGCGTGAACTCGTCGTTGGACTCACCGGATCGCGCGTCGGCGATCTCGGACTCCGACAGCCCCACTTGGCGGGCGATCATCACGTGGTGTGTCCATTCGTAGGCGCAGCCGCGTCGGTGAGCGACCCGCAGGATGATCTGCTCGCGAACGCGCGCGGGCAGCGTAGAGCTGGTCAGCAGGTATCCGCCGAATCCCAAGAACGCGCGGGCCAGCTTCGGGTGTCGCGCCAGTGTCGACATGAGGTTGCCGGCGTCCCGGGGGTTGCGTCGTTCCGGCGGCAGCATGCCGGACAGCGACCGCTCGACAGCCTCGTCCCACTCATCCGTGGGCAGCGGCCGCACGCGCATCCCGGTCTCCTCTCGCCCGCATACTCTCACACAGAGAGAACTAGATTCTCATTTCTGACTAACAGATTTGCATGAATTGGACCGCTGGTCAATCCTGACGGGCCGCCGGAACGGCTGGCCCGCATGGCGGCCCACCGTCGGGGCGTACCCCACGGGCGACGGTCGCATGCGGCCGGCCTGCCAGCGACGATGACGCCTGCCGGTCTACGGGGCGCCGGGCGCTGGGCTTTTCCTTTGCGTGTCCTCCCTTAACGGCGACGTATTCGCGGCAGGGGGCCGAGCCGCCACCGGGTCCGGCAGCCCGCCGCGTGCCGCGCTGGATGTTGATTCTCACTTCGCGAGAAGATAGTTTTCAACTGGTGATCTGGGCTGCGCGGCGTTCGGAGGCTGTGTGGGAGCCAATGGATTCGACGGAATCGATGCAACCGACTGAGAGGTAACCGGCCATGAACAAAGAAGAGATGATCCTAATCAGCGTTGACGACCACACCGTCGAGCCGCCCGAAATGTTCAAGAACCACCTGTCCAAGAAGTACATCGACGACGCGCCCCGGCTGGTGCACAACTCCGACGGCTCGGACATGTGGAAGTTCCGGGACACGGTGATCCCCAACGTGGCCCTCAACGCGGTGGCCGGCCGGCCGAAGGAGGAGTATGGGCTGGAACCGCAGGGTCTCGACGAAATCCGGCCGGGCTGCTACAACGTCGACGAACGTATCAAGGACATGAACGCCGGGGGCATCCTGGCCTCGATCTGCTTCCCGTCTTTTCCGGGCTTTGCCGCCCGGCTGTTTGCCACCGAGGATCACGATTTCTCGATAGCGCTGGTGCAGGCCTACAACGACTGGCATATCGACGAATGGTGCGGCGCGTACCCGGCGAGGTTCATCCCCATGGCGATACCGGTGATCTGGGACGCCGAGGCGTGTGCCGCCGAGGTGCGTCGGGTCGCGAAGAAGGGTGTGCACGCGCTGACGTTCACCGAGAACCCGGCGGCGATGGGCTACCCCAGCTTCCACAACGAATACTGGAATCCGTTGTGGAAAGCCTTGTGCGACACCAACACCGTGATGAACGTCCACATCGGATCCTCGGGCCGGCTGGCGATCACCGCGCCCGACGCGCCGATGGACGTGATGATCACGCTGCAGCCCATGAACATCGTCCAGGCGGCCGCGGACCTGCTATGGTCGCGGCCGATCAAGGAGTACCCCGACCTCAAGATCGCGCTGTCCGAGGGCGGCACCGGCTGGATCCCGTACTTCCTGGAGCGGGCCGACCGCACGTACGAGATGCATTCGACGTGGACACATCAGAACTTCGGCGGCAAGCTGCCCAGTGAGGTCTTCCGAGAGCACTTCCTGACCTGCTTCATCAGCGACAAGGTCGGAGTCGCGCTGCGCAACATGATCGGCATCGACAACATCTGCTGGGAGGCGGACTATCCGCACAGCGATTCGATGTGGCCGGGCGCGCCGGAGGAATTGTGGGACGTGCTCTCCGTCAACAACGTGCCGGACGACGAGATCAAGAAGATGACCTACCAGAACGCAATGCGCTGGTACTCGTTCGACCCGTTCACGCACATCACGCCTGAGCAGGCGACTGTCGGCGCGCTGCGCAAGGCGGCCGAGGGGCACGATGTCTCCATCCGGGCGCTCAGTCACCACAAGGACGCCAGGTCGGGATCGTCGTTCGCGGACTTCGCGGCCAACGCAAAGGAACTCACCGGCAACAAGGACTGAGACAGCGCCAGCGCCCCGGCGAGCAGACGCAAAAGCGCCCAATTCGTCGGCGTGTCGGGGGCTTTCGCGTCTGCTCGCGCTGAAAGGAGACCCCGCGGTGCCCGGCAATGGGATGAACTTCGAGCTGACCGACGACCAGGAGCTGATCCGCCGGTCCGTCGCGGAGCTGGCCCGGAAATTCGACGACCACTACTGGATGGAAAAAGACCAGGCGCACGAATTTCCGGCCGAGTTCTATCAGGCCATCGCCGAGGGCGGATGGCTGGGCATGACGATTCCGACCGAATACGGGGGCCACGGGCTCGGGATTACCGAGGCCACGGTCTTGCTCGAAGAGGTCGCGAAGTCCGGCGGCGGCATGAACGCGGCCAGTTCGATCCACCTTTCGATCTTCGGCATGCAACCGGTGGTGGTACACGGATCCGAGGAGCTCAAGGCCCGCACGCTTCCCCGAGTCGCGACCGGTGAGGTGCACGTCTGCTTCGGCGTCACCGAGCCCGGCGCCGGTCTCGACACGTCGCGCATCACCACCTTCGCCAAACGGCACGGCGACCGGTATGTCGTCAACGGCCGCAAGGTCTGGATCTCCAAAGCCCTGGAATCCGAGAAAATCCTGTTGCTGACGCGGACCCAAAGCTACGAAGAGGTTGCCAAGAAGACCGACGGGATGACGCTGTTCCTCACCGACCTCGACCGCAGGCGCGTCGACATCCGTCCCATCCGCAAGATGGGCCGCAACGCCGTCAGTTCCAACGAGTTGTTCATCGACAACCTGGAGGTGCCGGTCGCGGACCGAGTTGGCGAGGAGGGCAAAGGTTTTCAGTACATCTTGGATGGCCTGAACCCAGAGCGCATGTTGATCGCCGCCGAGGCGCTCGGGATAGGCAGAGTGTCGCTGGACAAGGCGGTCAAGTACGCCGTCGACCGCGAGGTGTTCGGCCGGCCCATCGGCATGAACCAGGGCATCCAGTTCCCGTTGGCGGATTCGCTGGCCCGCCTCGACGCCGCCGAACTCATGCTGCGCAAGGCCACCTGGTTGTACGACAACGGCAAACCCTGTGGGCGGGAGGCGAATACAGCCAAGTACCTGTGCGCCGACGCCGGCTTCACCGCGGCGGACCGGGCGCTACAGACGCACGGCGGGATGGGGTACGCGGAGGAGTATCACGTCGCGCGTTACTTCCGTGAGGCGCGGCTGATGAAGATCGCGCCGATCAGTCAGGAAATGATCCTCAACTTCCTGGCCTCCCATGCCCTGAAGCTGCCGAGGAGCTACTGATGCCCCAGGCGAACAGGGCGCGGCCGCGCTGACCTGTGCCGGCGGCGGATTTCGCCGTTGTGCGTAGGCCGCCTTCACGAAGCGACGTGAGCCGTCGTTTACTGGTCAGTGGGCAGTATCCAGGTCGGCGGGAATCGGAGCAGATGGATGCGTGAGACAGTCATCGTCGAGGCGGTGCGCACGGCGGTCGGAAAGCGAAACGGCGGCCTTGCGGGCATGCACGCCGCCGACCTGTCCGCGGTCGTTCTCAACGAAGTGCTGGAACGCACCGGACTCGATCCGGAGATCGTCGACGACGTCATCTGGGGATGCGTTTCGCAGGTCGGCGATCAGTCCAGCAACATCGGCCGGTACGCGGTCCTGGCCGCCGGCTGGCCGGAGAGCATCCCGGGCACCACGGTCAACCGCGCGTGCGGCTCCAGTCAGCAGGCGCTCGATTTTGCCGTCCAGGCGGTGATGTCGGGGCAGCAAGACGTGGTGGTGGCCGGCGGCGTCGAGGTGATGAGCCGCGTCCCGCTGGGTGCGGCCCGGGCAACCGGCATGCCCTACGGCCCGAAAGTGCTTGCCCGGTATGACGATTTCTCGTTCAATCAGGGTCTGTCGGCGGAGATGATCGCCAAGAAGTGGGGTTTTTCGCGCGGCCGGCTGGACGAGTACTCGGTGCGGTCCCACGAGCTGGCCGCCGCCGCCCAGGACGGCCGCGCCTTCATCGACCAGATCGTCCCGGTCTTCACCGACGACGGGTCCGTCGTGGCCGCCGACGAGGGCGTGCGGCGCGGCTCCAGCGTTGAAAAGCTCGCCGCCCTCAAGCCGGCGTTCGTCGACGGCGGGGTGATACATGCGGGCAATTCGTCCCAGATCTCCGACGGCGCCGCCGCGCTGCTGGTGACCACGGGGGAGATGGCCGTGAACCTGGGGCTGACGCCGATCGTGCGATACCGGGCCGGCGCTGTCACCGGCGCCGACCCGGTCCTCATGCTGACCGGTCCCATCCCCGCCACCGAGAAGGTGCTCAAGAAGGCCGGTGTGGCCCTGTCGGAGATCGGGGTCTTCGAGGTCAATGAGGCGTTTGCGCCGGTGCCGCTCGCGTGGATGGCCGAAACCGGCGCAGACCCGCGCAAGGTCAACCCGCTGGGTGGGGCCATCGCGCTCGGGCATCCGCTCGGCGCGTCCGGCGCGGTGCTGATGACCCGGATGGCGCACCACATGCGCGACCACGGGATCCGGTACGGGCTGCAGACGATGTGCGAAGGCGGCGGCACGGCCAACGCCACGCTGGTCGAGCTCGTGAGCTGATCCGACCACAAGACGTCGCGAGTGAGACCCTTGTCACACCCGGGAATCCAACTTACTGTGTGTTCACTAGGTTGGTTGACTCGGGACGAAGGGGTCCGGTGCCGGATACGCGGCGGTACGACACGTTGCTCGCCAAGGGCGAGGACCGCAAGCAGCGGATCCTCGAGGTCGCACAACGGCTCCTCGCCCGAAATGGCTGGCGCAATACCACGCTCGCCCAGATCGCCGGCGAGGCCGGGGTCACCCCCGCGGGTCTGCTGCATCACTTCGAATCGAAAGAGCAGCTGCTGCACGCGGTGCTCGACGCGCGCGACATCGACGACGACCTCCACGCCGACCGCTCCGGCGACCTGATCGGCGAGATCGCCCAGGTTGCCGATCGCTTCACCCGGGCACCGGAACTGATCGGCACCTTCACCGTGCTGCTCGCCGAAAACATCCTGCCCGACGCCCCCCTGCACGACCGCATGCTGGCCAGGCACCGGGCGGCGACGGGAATCGTCGCCGACCTCATCCGCCGCGGTCAGGCGGACGGCCGCTACCGCACCGACATAGACCCCGCCATCAAGGCAATCGAGATTCTCGCCTTCGTCCACGGAATGGAAACCACATGGTTGCTCGACCCTTCGATCCCGCTGACGGACGTGTTTACCCAGTACGCGGAGACAGTGGCACGGGACTTCGCGGCACCGCCGACGACGACATGAGATACCGCCTCGACGTCGTCGCCTCCGGCGTGGTCGACGTCGTCCGGTTCGCCGGCGGTTGGCTGTTCGACCGGGCGATGGCGGGATGGGACGTCACCGTGCTGCTCACCGACGTTTCCGGGCGCACCGACTCTCGGCCGCTGCAGATCCTCGGGGCCCGGGTGCTCGATCTCGACGAGGCCCTGGCATCGGTGGGAATTCGCCCGAAGCCGCAGGCGCTAGCGGCGGCGGCGGACCTCTTCGGTTGCGACTCCCGCGTCCGGCGGGGAGTGTTGCACGCCCTCGACCACGGCGTCACCGAGGTCACGCTGTGGGGCGAGACCTGGCCCGCCGAGCTCGACGGCAGCGTTGGCCTTGTGCAGCACCGGCTGAGCACGGCGGCGCAGATCTTCAAGGGGCAAGCGCTGAGCGCTGCTGCCGTGCTGCACGGCTCGATCGCGAGCGTCGAGACTTTTCGCAGCGGGCTGATGGCGTACCCGTCGGTGGCCGCCGATCTGATTCCCGCCGGCTGAGCGCGCCACCGCACGGTCGGCGCCCGCGGCGCCCGGCTGAGTTCGTTGACGGCCGACAGGTCGTGTGGAAATGTAATACTCATCTCTGAGAGGAACATTCTCGATATCCGAGATTCGAACGGAGCGACTGATGGTGAACCAGTTCACCGACATGGATTTTTTCCGGGACCCGCGGCTTGTCGAGGACCCGTATCCCTATTACGAGGCGCTCCGACAGCAGTGCCCGGTAACCCGGGAGAGCCACCACGGCGTCACCATGGTGACCGGGTGGGACGAGGCGTGCGCGGTGTTGAACGACGCCGACACCTTCTCCTCCTGCATTTCGGTCACCGGACCGTTCCCCGGCTTCCCGGTACCGATCGAGGGTGACGACATCACGCAGCTCATCGAGGACCATCGCGACGAGCTTCCGTTCAGTGACCAGTTGCCGACGCTCGACCCGCCGACGCACACCAATCACCGCGCCCTGCTGATGCGCTTGATCACCCCCAAGCGCCTCAAGGAAAACGAGGACGCGATGTGGGTGCTCGCCGACCGGGTGCTCGACGGTTTCCTGCCGGCTGGGCGGGGCGAATTCATCAAGGGGTTCGCCGGGCCGTTCACGTTGCTGGTGATCGCCGACCTGCTCGGCGTGCCCGAGGAGGATCGCGATCAATTCGTCAGGGACATCCGCCAGCACTCGGGTGGCGGCGTCGGGGGTACCGGCAAGGAAGCGTTGGCGCACAACCCGCTGGAATTCCTTTACGGGACCTTCGCCGACTACATCCGGGACCGCCGGCGCGAACCGCGCGACGACGTGCTCACCGGTCTGGCCGGCGCCACCTTCCCCGACGGCACGACGCCCGACGTCGAGGACGTGGCGCGAGTGGCGTGCAACGTGTTCTCGGCGGGTCAGGAAACCACCGTACGCCTGCTGGGCGCCGCTCTGCAGATCCTCGGTGAGCGCCCCGACATCCAGCGCCAACTGCGCAAGGATCGCAGCCTGATTCCCAACTTCATCGAAGAGGCACTGCGCGTCGAGAGCCCGGTCAAGGGCGACTTCCGCCTCAATCGGGTGCCGGTCAGCGTGGGTGGCGTCGACCTGCCCGCCGGCACCACCGTGATGATCCTGCAGGCGGCCGCCAACCGCGATCCGCGCCGGTTCGACGAACCCGCCACATTCGACGCGGCCCGCAAGAACGCGCGGCAGCATCTGTCCTTCGGACGGGGCATCCACAGCTGCCCCGGCGCACCGCTGGCGCGGGCCGAAACTCGGGTGGCGCTCGAGCGACTGCTCGACCGGACCTCGGACATTCGGATCGACGAGCGCGTCCACGGCCCGTCGAATGACCGCAGCTACCAATATGTTCCGACCTACATCCTGCGCGGCCTCACCGAGCTGCACCTGGAGTTCACGCCGGCATGAAGGTGTCGGTCGACGATCAGCGCTGCCGCGGCCACGGCGTGTGCGTGACGCTGTGCGCTGAGGTGTTCAACCTGACCGAGGATGGTTATGCCGTCGCAATAGCGTCGGATGTGCCGACGGAGTTCGAAGCGGCCACTCTGGAGGCGATCCAATGCTGTCCCGAGCAGGCCATCGTCGAATCTCGGTGAAACACCGGTCCGATCGAGGAGATACAAGTGGCTGAGGGGCCGAAAGGATATGTCATCCTCACTGAGGCCATCAAGGACCCCGAGGGGATGAAGGCTTATGGCCGTGCGGCGGGAGCCGCCATGGGCGGAGTCAATATCCTTTCGGTGGACACCAACCCCACAGTGCTCGAGGGTGTCTGGCACGGCGACCAAACCGTGGTGCTCGAGTTCGAATCGGTGGACGCCGCCCGCGCATGGTACGAATCTGAGGCGTACCAAGAGGCGGCCCGATTACGCCAGGCTGCAGCCGACTGCAACGCGGTCATCCTGAGCGGTTTCGAAATGCCTTCGGCCACTGGTTGATCCGCTACTCGAGGAGCGAGATCGCCTGCCGGGGGCATTGGCGCACGGCCTCGCGCACCTGCGCCTCATTCTGCGCAGTGACTTCCGGTTGCAGCACGGCCAGCATGTCGTCGTCCCCGAGCTGAAAGACCTCGGGAATGATGCCCATGCACACCCCGTTGCTCTCGCAAAGATCCCAGTCCACATCGATTTTCATCGCAACACCCTCACCGGTACGTGCTTCCAGCCGGCCACATTCTGCATGTGGACGCGTTCGCAGCCGGCCCAGTCCACCTCGAAACGGGGCATGAAGTCAAGCAGCCTGTCCAACGCGATCGCGCTCTCCATGCGGGCCAGCGCCGCACCCAGGCAGCTGTGAATCCCGTAACCAAACCCCACGTTCTGGGCTTCCGTCCGGTCGCGGTCGATGTCGAACTTATCCGGGTCGGTCCACGCCGCGGGGTCACGGTTGGCCGCGCCATTGATCAGGAACACCGGCATCCCAGCCGGGATGGTGACGCCATGCAGGTGGACGTCGCGCATCGAGCGGCGGACCTGATACTGCGAGGGTGCCTCGTAGCGCAACAACTCCTCGACCGCGGCCGGGATCTTGCTACGGTCGTCGAGAAGTTTCTGCCACTGGTCGGGATTTCGGCCGAACACCACCGGCGCATTGCCAACGAGCTTGGTGACCGTCTCGGCCCCCGCCCCGCCCAAGAGCGTTGCGAAGCCGGCAATCTCGAGGTCGTCGAGTTTCCTTTTCTCGCCGTTGTCACAGTCGATCTCCGCCTCGATCAGCTTGGTGAACAGGTCGTTGCGCGGCTCGGCGCGGCGTTGCATGACCAGGTCGTAGTACAGCATCGCGGTTTCGATGTTGGCCTGCATGCCCTTCTCGCCAACCTCGACCTGGCCGGGCTCGCGAGTCAGCGACTCGTCGATCAGGTGGCGGATTCTCTGCGCGTGCTCGTCCGGCACGCCCAGCATCGTCGTGATCACCTCGACCGGGAACGGGCCGGAGAGATCTTGTACCGCGTCGAAATGGTTGGGGTCCGCCGCGCTGAGGTACTTGTCGACTTTCTCGATCACCATCTGCCGCTGGGATTCGATGGCGCGGGGGGTGAACACCTTGTTGAGCAGGCTTCGCATGTGTCGGTGGTCGGGGGGATCCATGAAGATGATCGACTGGGGCGGTTGCTGTCCGGATCGCACCATTGCCAGGTCGATGCCGTAGGCCGACGAGTACGTCTCGAAGTCCTTCAGCCCTGCGGCAACATCCTCGTGACGAGTCAGCGCGTAGAAGTCGTACTCCTCGTTGTAATAGACCGGCGCCTCCTCTTGCATCCGCCGATACGTATCCCAGGCACCGTTGAAGAATTCCACGGAGAACGGATCGAAGACCAACTTCGATGTGGTCATTGGACACTCCTGAACGGCGGGCTGCTGACTCGGATCGTTACAGCGGTCTGGCTGACTGTAACGCTAACGGTAGCGGCTTCGGGACGAAGCGAAAAGCACCAAAACGGGGTCATCCCAGGGCGTCGCCGAGAGCCTTGATGGCGTCGTCGAGCGCGCCGAGGTCGGTGCCCAGTTCGTCCGTGATGTCGCGAACGACGGCGACGTCCTTGCCGACGAAGCCACCCGTCGCGTCGGCGAATGCGGAGACGGAACCCTTTGCGGCGATGAGGTTCAACACTCGGCTCGTCGCGCTGCCGTGGGCCAGGGCTGGTAGCAAGGCCGACTCCGGCACGCCCAGCCGCTCGCCCACCCGCACCGACTCGGCAAGTAAGCCGATATGAGCGGCGAACAGCGCGTTATTGATCAGCTTCACCTTCTGTCCGGCGCCGACTGGCCCGACGCGCAGCATGGGGTCCCCATAGCATCCGAGCGCCGGCCGCACCCGCGTCATCGCCCGCTGAGAGCCGCCGACGAACAGCGTCAGCTGGCCGGCCGCAACGTCGTGCGGGCCTCCGCTGACGGCGGCATCGACCACGTCGACCGCACCGGCCCGTGCGGCGATCGCTTCGATGGTTCTCGGACTTGCGGTGGTGTGGACCACGAGCGCCGAACCCGGCGCGATCGACGGCAGCAGCTCGCCGGCCAAGCACACCTCTTGCAGCTGTTCGTCGGTGAACACGCAAACCACGACGATGTCGGCGTCGGCGCCCACCTGGGCCATGTCGGCGACGGCCCGAGCGCCCATGCGGTCCAATTCGCAGCGCTTGTCGGCGGATCGGCCCAAAACCCGGACGTCGTGGCCCGCCCCGACCAGGCGGGCAACCATCGGACGCCCCATCCGGCCGGCGCCGACGAACCCGATCCTCACCGGGGATGGCCCATCAGGGCCAGGGTGGCGTCGGCCGCGTCCAGCACGGCGCCGGCGTTGGCGCCGCCCTGCTCGGCGAGGTCGACCACCAGGCGCACGTCCTTTTGCAAGAGCCCTCCCGCGATGCCCGCGAGGCGTTGCAACCCTCCTACGCCGCCGAGGGCATTGAGGGCGAAGCTGTTTCCGCTGCTGCGGGAGACGACCTGGGCGAGCCGGTCCGGATCGACCCCGAGCGCCTCCGCGAGCGACAGCGTGGTGGCCGCCGTGGCCAGGTTTGCCGTGAACAACAGGTTGTTGAGCAACTTGGTGGTTTGTCCGGTGCCGAGCTCGCCGAGGTGAACGACCGGGTCGGCGTAGGTTTCGAAGACGGGACGGCAGCGTTCGACGACGTCGGCGTCGCCGCCGACCATCACCAGCAGGCGGCCCTCCGCCGCTGCCGGGCCGCCGCCACTGACGGGCGCGTCGATCACCGAAACGCGCTGAGCGGCGGCCTTCTTTGCGAGTCCACGGCAGGTGTTCGGATGCACCGTGCTGTGCACCGCGATCACACCGCCCGGCTTCATCGCAAGGAGCAGGCCGTCGTCGCCGCCGGTGATCTCCTCGACGTCATTGTCACCGACAACGCAGAGGCAGACCAGGTCGCTGTCCGCGGCGAGCTCGGACGGGGACGCGGCGAAATTAGCGGTGGTGCCGGCGAACTGCTCGAGGGTCGCGGTTCTGCGCGCCCAGAGCGTGGTCGGGTAGCCGCCCTCGAGGATGCGCCGCGCCATCGGCGCGCCCTGGCTGCCCAGGCCGATGAAGCCGACCCTCACCCTGCCTCCGAATCGGCTTCGCTGTCCGCCGTGTTTGACGCCACCGCCACGTTCGGCTCCGACGGTGACTGTGGCGTCACGGTCGAGGCCTGGGCGGCCACGCATTCGTCGGCGAACGAGAAGACCTTCGCGTGATAGTCCGCCGCGGTGTGGCCGAGGCTGATGTTGTGTCCCGCGTCCGGCTGCCTGTGCAGGGTGAACGAGGGCGCCGTGGAGAACATCGCCTCGATCGCGGAAACGGCCGAAGGGTCGTTCTGCCAGACCTTTTCGTGCTCGGCGATGGAGAAATGGACGGGCACGCGGACGGCGGGCGCCAGTGCAGGAAACGTGCTCCGGGCCCAATCCGACACCATCTGGTCTTCGTAGGCGGGGGCTGTCGGGGAGACGGTGACCCCGGTGAGCACCTCCGCCGGATAGAGCCGCTCCGGGTGCCACAACAGCTCGCGCAGACCAGCGGGGCGGCGCTCCCGGGTCGCCGTCTTCAGGATCTCTCGGGCGGCGGGGTGGTAGTGCCGGCCGGTCCCCGCCAGCTCCATTCCCAGCAGATGGGCGCCGCGCTCGTCGGCGCCCATCCGCATCGCCAGCTCACAGCCGCCGGAGTGGCCCATCACGAACAACCCGGCTCCGCGCGGTCTGTCGCCGAGGATGCGTTCCACCGCGCCATAGGCGAGGTCGACGCGCTGCTCGGGCCGGGCCATCGCTTCCGGGTAGGGCGCCGAGCTACCGTACCCGGGGCGGTCGAGCGCCACGACGGTGAAGCCGGCCGCCGGGCCGGCGCGCAGCAGGGACAACGACGGATGGCCCGGGCAGTCGAAATAGATTGCGGTGGTGCCCCCGCCGTGAATGGCCATGATGACGGCCTTGGGCCGCTCTGCTTCCGCGACCAGTGCCGACATCGGCACGCCGTCGACGATCACCAGCCGGGGTCGGACGGCCGGCGGGGTCATGCGTCGGACCGCAGCAGAAGCACCCCGCTGGGCGTGAGGCCGCCGCTACTGACGACGCCCACGCGGGCGTCGGTGACCTGGCGATCGCCCGCCTCGCCACGCAGCTGGGCGACCGCTTCGTGCAGCAGGCCCATGCCGTGCGTGCGTCCATGGGAGAGCTGACCGCCGTGGGTGTTGAGCGGCAGCAACCCGTCGCGGGCGATGTTCTTGCCGCCATCCAAAAAGTCCCTGGCACCGCCGATTTCGCAGAAGCCCAGCGCCTCGATCCACGCGAGGCAGTTCATGGTGAAGCCGTCGTAGAGTTCGGCGACGTCGACGTCGTTGGGGCGCAGCGAGGTACGGCTCCACACGTGCGCGGCCTGCCCCAGCACCTGGGGCTCGTGGGTCAGCGTGCTCTGGTCCCAGTCGATCCGTTCGATGATCTGGGTTCCCACCGCCTCGACCAGGACGGGCGGCTTCGCCAGGTCGCGGGCGGCGTCCACGGCCGAGACGATGACCGCGATGGCGCCGTCACACGGCACGTCGCAGTCGTAGAGACCGAACGGCGTGGTGATGGGGCGCGCGCCCAGGTAGTCGTCCATCGTCATCGGGGAGCGGTACACCGCGGTGGGGTTGAGTTCCGCGTTGGCCCGCTGATTCAGCGCGATCCAGCCGAGCGTCTCCTTCGTCGTGCCATAGCGGTGGAAGTGCCGCTGCGCGTTCATCGCCAGAGTGTGCGCCGCCGACGTCGCCCCGAAGGGAATCATCCAGCCGGCGGGCCGCCCCATCGACGCGCCGATCTTGCCCTGCTTCATTAGCTCGTTGTGGGTGGCCTCCCAGAGCGTCCGGAAGCACAGCACGTGGCGGGCCAGGCCGGTGGCGACGGCGAGCATCGCCGCGATCACCGAACCACCCGGGCCGAAGGTTTCGATCCCCCCGTTGTGCCACGTCGGGCGGATCCCCAGCGCCGCCTCCAGCGCGGTGACGCCGCCCTCACCGAACCCGCCGAGGTTGCCGCCGCCCGGATAGGTTGACAGGCCGTCGATGTCGGCGAATGTCAGGCCCGCATCGGCGATCGCCGCCTCGCAAGCCTGCACCGTCAGCACCAGCGGCGGGACCATCTGCCGGCGACCGATCGGCGACATGCCGATGCCGGTGAGCGCCACCCTGTCCTCGAACTTGTCCGGCGTCAGCATGGGCCGGACGTGCTCGCCGAAGCGCTCGGGTGCGATCTCGTCGTCCGGCAGCGGACCGGTCTCGGTGGCCGCGGCGGGCCGAAACAGCGGCAGCCAGGCGTCCTCGGCCCGCTCGAAGACCACCTCCATCTGCTGGCCGAGTTCGAGCAGTCCGGGATCGCACTCAACGATGTTGGTGGTCAACCGGATCCGGGGATCTTCCGCGATCGCCACCTGCGCCACAACGTACGGTGCCGGCAGCCCGGGCAGGCTGAACCGGTGATTCACGGTGAATCCCGCCAGTGTCGCCTTCCCGGAGACCGCTCGCACCCCCATGTCGAGCGAGCGGCAGTAGCGGCACACCGGCGCCGGCGGGTGGATCAGCGATCCGCAGGCCCGACATTCCTGCAGGCGCAGCTTGCCGTCGGCGCCCGACGTCCAGAAGAACTCGTTGTCGGGCGTGACCAGCGGTGCGGGACGACCGGTCAACGCGTGAAACCCCATTCGGCTTCGTTCTCTTCGACTTTCAGGTGTGCGGCGGGGTCCTCGTCGCCGCTCGGCGGTGGGGGCACGTCGTCGGGGCGGCGTTCGTCCAGTTCCATGATGGCGTGCACCGGGCAGTCCATCAGGGCGCGCATGACCGCGTCGCGGTCGGCCGCTGCCACGGTGCCGTCCCCGATCACGCAGGCGTAACCCCAGTCGTCGAGCGAGAAGTACGCCGGTGCGTGCTTCGCGCAGATCCCGAAGCCGTCACACAGGGTGCGGTCCAGGTGAATCTTCATGCCCTGATTCACGCGTACGCCACCGCCTCCGCCTCGTAGGGCCGATCCGCCCGGAATGGGTTGTCGCCACATCCTTCACAGGAGTTGCCCAGATGGCGCGCGACGCCATGCGGAAATTGGTCGAGGAGCGTGCGGGCCATATTGGTGGCGGCGTCGAGTGTGGCGCAGGCCCCGCGTCCACGCAGCATCACCGACCAGCGTCGCAGCCGGCTGAGGTCCTCGGGGGTGGCCACGCCATCACGAAGGGCGCCGGCGACGGCGGCCATCGCGGCGGTGCCGTTGAAACAGGACCCGCACTGCCCGGCGTTCTCGCGCTCGAAGTAGGCGAGCACGGAGGCGGCGACGGCGACCGGGCAGTCGTCGGTGATCACCGCGATCGCACCACAACCCAGGCCGCTGCCCAACCCCCGCAGCGTCTCGTGGTCGAGGGTCGCGTCCAGCACCGAGCGATTGAGCAGGCCGGCGAAGTAACCGCCGAGCAGGGCGCCCTTCACTCGCTCGGACGAAACGCCGTGCAAGGCAAGCAGTTCGGTGAATGGCAGGCCGTGCGGAACCTCGTAGAGCGCCGGCGGCCGGCCTGCCCCGGTGAGCGTGACCAGGAAGGTTCCCGGCGAGAGCGACGTGCCTTGTGAGCGGAACGCCGCCGCGCCGTGGCGCTGCAGGAACGGCAGATTGGCGAGGGTTTCGACGTTGCTGACCAGGGTGGGCAGCCCGCCGACCCCCTTCTGGAAGGGGCGGGGGGGTTTGTCGGTCGGCTTGACCGGGCCCCCGTTGATCGCCCGCGTGACGGCGGTTTCCTCACCTGCGATGTAGCCCGGGTGGACGTTGCACAACTCGACGGTGACGTCGCCCGACGGGCCTTCGGCGAGCGCGGCCTCCACACTGCGCGCCGATTCCGGGTCGGAAAGGTAAACATAGGCGCGGTCCGCCGCCACCATCGCCGCGGCCAACCGGAGTCCGTCGAGGATCAGGTGCGGACGGTTGCGCAGCAACCAACGGTCTTTGATCGATGCCGGCTCGCCCTCCTCGCCGTTCGCAACGACGGCGCAGCCGCCGTTGGCACGACCGTTGTCGCGCACCGCACGCAGCTTCACGGCCAGCGGAAAAGCAGCGCCGCCGCGGCCCTGCAGCCCGCTGGCCTCCACTTCGGCGAGCAGTACGCCGGGGTCGGCCAGCGCTTGGTAGCCGCCGAGCGCTTGGTAGGTGGGGTGGTCGTGCCGGTCCCCGCCGGGCCGATCGCCCACCAGCCGCGGTGCGCAACCGGGCCAGGGGGCGACGGTGATCGCCGGAGCGGCGCTGGTTTCCATCACGGGTTCTCCGTCGCAGTTAGTCTTGCGCTCATGCGAACCGCCGTCGTGCGCGTCAATGTCGACCCCTCCGGCCTGCGCACCGCTGCCGAGCTAAGCGACGGCATGACGGCGCTCCTGGGGCTGGCCGGCGAGATCGGCGCGGATGTCGTCGCCAACGATTTGACCACCATGCCGGTCGACCGCCGCGAGGTCGAGCTGCTCATCACCGGCAACGATGTCGATGGGCTGAAGGCGCTTGGGATTGACCTGTGCAACAGAGCGTTCGGGCCCGGTGCGCTGGCTGGTGTGGTCACGTACATCAGCAGGGGAACCGACGACGACGCGCACGGCGTGCTCGGCGCCTTCGGGCTCACCGGCGACATCGTCCGGACCCCCGGCGACGACGGCTTCGACATCGTGCACGTGACCCTGCGGGAGGGTGACCTCGAGCGGGTTCCCGAAAGCCGGATCCATACCGCTCTCGAGGCCTCGCTCAATTGCGAGGTGCACATCCACCCCGTCTGAACGCCTCACGAGCCCAGGAACTCGAGGATCGCGGGTGCCGCCTGCACCCAGGTGTCGAACATGTTGAAGTGCTGCACCCTGCCGGCCGCACGATCTTCCGAAGCGCGCTCCCACGCGTCTTCGGGCCACGGCGGATCGATCAGCTTGGAGCCCTTGATCAGGCAGCTGACCTCCAGCGACGTTCGCTTCGGATGATCCCAGTCGTTTTCGCCGCCGCGGATGATCAGCGTCGGGACCCTGATGCGGTCGAACATCTCGTCATCGACGCCCGGGATCGTCTGCCCGGGCTTGGAGACGAAAGCGTTGAGCCAGCGCAGCATCACCTTGAGGAAGTCGTCCTTCTCGAAGTCGAGGAACCGCTGCTTGTTGTTCGGGTTCTCCTCGATGCGCTCGCGCCACTCGGCGACCTTGACCACGCCGTCCATGCCGGTTCCGCGGGCGGCAAGGATGCTCGGGATGATGTAGTAGGAGCCGAGCACAAAGGTTCCGTAGATGCCGCCGACGATGTTCCAGACCACCAGCTTCTCGACGAGCTCCGGATAGAGCATGGTCGTGAGCATGGAATCCCTTGCGCCACCGGAGCCCCCGGCGAGGATGCAGCTCCTGACACCGAGCGCGTCCAGCAGGCCGTGCAGCGTCTCGGCTCGCATATGCGACTCGCTCTGCCCGTAGAACTGGACGTCGGAGGCGCCGCAGTTGGGTCGGTCCCACAGCAGCACCCGGAAGCCGCCGGCGGCCAGGTCCTCGGCCAGGGGGCGCAGGCCGGGGATCTCCTTGCCGAATCGCCCGCCTGGTGTCAGGACGATGAAGTCACCGGCGCCGCCGAGGATCTCATAGACGACGCTGCCACCATTCACCTCGATAGAAGGCACTGATTCTCCCGTCGCGTCAGGCCATTACCAGGACGTCATTGTCGACCACGCGGACCGGGTAGGTGCGGATGCTCCACTCCGGCTTGACGGCGGTCGTGCCGGTCGCCAGCTCGAAACCCCATTGGTGCCAGGGACAATAGATGAACTCCAGGTCGCGGACCATGACCGCGTCACCGGGGGCGGTTTCGTCGACGATCGTTCGTCCCCGGGCGCGCCCCGAGCAGAGCGGTCCACCCTGGTGCGGGCAGTAGTTCGCGATGGCGTAGAACGTGCCGTTGACGTTGAAGACGCCGACGCCGTGCCGGCCGATCGGCACCAATTTGTGTCCGCCCGGCGGGATCTCGTCGACGGTTGCCACAAGGTGCTCGCGGCCCTGAGCGAGGCGGGGCTGGGGCCGCCTGACGGTTGCCCCGTGCTCTTCGGACACCAACTCAAAACACCCGGACTTGACCCTCGAGCACCGGCACGGTCTCGGGGAGGTGGTAGGTCGCGATGCCGTTCTTGTACATGACCGCTTCGCGAGCCGCCTTGGGGAGGTGCTTGATCAACCAGCGCGGGTCGTCGAACGTCCAGTGCGGGTAGTCGGAGGAGAACAGCAGGATCTTCTCGCACTCCATCCACTCCAGGGCGCGTGTCAGCTCGGTCTTGTCTTCGGGGTAGTCCAGCGGCTGGGTGGTGAACTTAATGTGGTCCTTGACGTAATCCGATGGCTTGCGTTTGATGTCCATCTCCGACTTGCGCGCTTCGTAGATGGCGTCCATGCGCCACATCAGCGGCAGTATCCACGTGAATGCATGCTCCACGAACACGATTCGCAGGGTGGGGAATCGGTCGAAGACTCCGTCGAAGATCAGGCTCATCACCTGGTTATTGGCCAGCAGCGAGTAGGTCACCATGAAATCGTGGTTGTAGCTGGGGAATCCGACGGGCGGGGTCGGCAGCAACTCGTAGTTGCTGCGCGACAGGTGGCAGCTCACCGTGATGTCGTGCTTGGTTGCCGCCGCCCAGATCGGATCGTACTTCGGGTGGCCCCAGGAGGGTCGCGGCTCGGCTTTGATGAGGATCTGGGCCATATAGGGGTGACCTGCCCACTTCTCGATCTGGCCGACCGCACCGTCCGGGTCCTCGACCGCCACGCAGATCGAACCCCGCCACCGCTCGTGCCAGTTGTTGTGGCCGTCCAGCCAATGATTCGCCTGCCAGTCGTTGAGCGCGCTCGCGAACGCCTGATGAGCTTCGGGGAGCCGCGGCGTACGGCCCGCGGGTTCCAGAATGGCGATGTCGGACCCGGCCTCCATGATCAGCTGCCGGAAAGCCATGTCCGGGTCGCTGCCGGGGAATTCGCCGTCCGGCGGGAAAGTGTCGGTCCGCATCGCGAACGCGTGCGCGTAGTCGGGGGCGTCGTAGTAGATGAGCTCGCCCACCTTGTGTTTGAGGAAGAATTTGGTGCGCCACGGCTCCGGGATGTAGGGGGTGATCTCCCCGCGCCTGGGCACCGGGTGGACGTCCGAGTCGACGCACCGGACGGCTATTCGTTCCGCGGCGGGAACCCGTTCGTGCAGGTGGGTCAGCGTCATCTCGAAGCTCCTCGGTCTCGCTTGATTCCTCTACTGTGCGCCTGAGCCGACCGCGATGTCTATGCCGTACAGGTCGGCCGCATTGCGCCAGCACACCTTCTCCCGCTGCTCGACCGACAGCGCCCTGGGCAGCTTGCGGATGTCACCGCACTGCCAGTGCGGGTAGCTGGAGCCGAACATCACCATGTTGTCCTTGCCGGTGAAGCCGAACCATTCACCGGCGAAGTCCGTGTCCCCGGGACCATCGAGGCTGCCCTGCACGAAATACACGTGGCCGGGCAGGTAGTCACTGGGAATCCTTGGGGCCCAGGGGGTTTGTTCGAGATGAGGACGCCCGAAGGTATCCATGCGCCAGATGAAGGGCGTGACGAAATCCGCCGCGCCGTCGGCCCACACGAACTTCAGGCCGGGGAATCGCTCGAACACGCCCTCGGCGATCATATTCATCAGGTGATACAGGTAGTTGAGGGCCATGAATCCCACGTACTGCTCGTAGGTCAGCGTGTGGCCGGACGGCGTCGGGGGGAACCCGATGCCCTCGCCGGATTCGATGTGCACCGCCACCGGGAGATTCGCGTCGGCGGCCGCCTCCCATAATGGCCAGAACTGTGGTTTGCCGTACAGCTCGCGGGACTGCAGGGGGACCCCGATCTGGACGACCCGCGGGTGCGCACGCCACTTTGCGACCTCGCGGACCGCGCCGGCGATGTCGTCGGGATTCACCCGGATCGTCCCGCGGAACCGGTCACCGAACTCCCCGGAATCCAGCCAGCGCGACACCATCATCTCGTTGTGGGCGGCATGCAGCGCGCTACCCAGGTGACGGTCAGGCATGATGCCGCGGCCCATGGGATGCAGGATCGCGACGTCGATTCCGCGCCGCGAGAACAGCTCGTTCGCAACGAATTCGGGATCCGAACCGGGATATTGGCCGTCCGGGCCCTCGGTGTTCGGCGCGTATTCGCCGCCCGGCGCCCCGTACCAGTCCATCTCGTAATCGGGGAATCCGCGACTTTTGAAGGGCTCGCGCAACACCGAGCGCAGGTCCTTGTTGGACGGGAAGAAGATGTGCACACTGGCGTCGATCACCGGCGTGCGCGTTCCGTCAGCGTGTTCGATCACGAGAGCCGCCCCTCGGTTCGAGTAACCGAAGTGACCCCGGGCGGGTCATACGATGGGAAAGCTAACATTCTCGCCAATCACCGATCAATGGGTTTCCGGTAAGCATTTCGGTTAATCATCAGCGCTGGTAGGCATCGGTTTCGCCGCGGAGGTGGTAAGCATCGTTCTTGATTCCGGATAATACCATTCTCGCGTGTCGAGGGTTGCGCCGTTTGCGCGGTCGCGTTCGTTACAGCCGCTGCCTTCGCCGGCCACCTACGCGCGGTGGAGGTGGCCGACGCCCGTCCCGGGACGGGTGGCCGATGACGCCGCGAGGCATAAGCCGGTGCGATGCCGCCCGGCGTGTCGGGTGCGTGGCTTATGTGTCGCGGGGGGTGCCGGGCTGGGCTAGCTTGGTCGGCCGGCGGCCTCCTCCAATTCGGCGAAGACCTCACCCGCGATCCGAAAGCTGTCGACCGCGGCCGGCATGCCGGCGTAGATGGCGACCTGGAGGAAAATCTCGCGGACGTCCTCCCGGCTCACGCCGTTGGTTAGCGCGCCCTTGAGGTGGGTTCGCAACTCGTGGGGCCGGTTGAGGACCGCGATCATGGCCAGGTTGAGCATGCTGCGCGTCTTCCTTGACAGTTCCTCGCGCCCCCACACCGCGCCCCAGCAGTACTCGGTGACCAGGTCCTGCAGCGGCTTGGTGAAGTCGTCGGCCGCGGCCATCGCCTTCCTGACGTGTTCCTCGCCCAGCACCGCGGAACGCAACTCAACTCCGCGTCGGTAGGTCTCGGGATCCACTTGCCATCTCCTTTACGGTCCGGTGCCGCGATCGAGTCGCGCGGTCTACAGTCAACACCGAAATGCGCCCGGTCGGCCGTCCCTTGCGCACCGGCACACGGAAACAGACGTGGACCGGCCGCAATTGCGCTCGGCCCCTTGGCCTTCGGCGGGCGCGGATTCGATTGCGGAGGAGCGGGTCATGGCGGACGCATGCGATGACGTCTGGGAGGTGATGTCTACCGCCCGCAGCATCCGTCGGTTCACTGACGAGCCGGTCGACGACGGGACCCTCGCCCGCTGCCTCGAAGCAGCCCGGTGGGCGCCCTCCGGCGCCAACGCCCAGGGCTGGCGCTTCGTCGTGCTGCGATCACCCGAGCTACGCGCGGTGGTGGCCAAGGCGGCGGCCCACGCCCTGGCCGTGATCGAACCTGTCTACGGGATGAGTCGGCCGGCCGCCGACGACACCAGCCGCCGCGCTCGCACCTACCGCGCCACCTACGAATTTCACGACCGGGCCGGCGAATTCACGTCGGTCCTGTTCGCGCAGCAGCGTTACCCGACGGCGTCCGAACTGCTGCTCGGCGGCTCGATCTTCCCGGCGATACAGAACTTCCTGCTCGCCGCCCGCGCCCAGGGCCTGGGCGCCTGCATGACCAGCTGGGCCGCGTACGGCGGGGAGCGACTGCTGCGCGAAGCCGTCGGTGTGCCCGGCGACTGGATGATCGCCGGCCACGTGGTCGTCGGCTGGCCCAAGGGTAAGCACGGTCCGCTTCGCCGCCGTCCGCTCACCGAGTTCGTCAACCTCGACCGCTGGGGTGAGTGGGCGGCGGCGCAGCCGGACGCCCGATAGCCGAACGCGTCTGGCGGCCCTCCTCGGTCCGTGCGAGATTGCTACTTTCGCAGGAGAGAATGTTATTCTCGCCGTGGCGGTGACGAAGGAGGCGGCGCGAATGCTGTTGGAGTTCGATGCTGACCAGCGGCTGTGGCAGAGCACGGTGCGCGACGCCGTCGCCAAGCAGTGCCCGCCCGCACTGGTGCGCAGCGTGGCCGAGGACGGTATCGATCCGAGTCCACTGTGGAAGGCCTACGTGGACCAGGGCTGGACCGAGCTCAACGATCAATCCAGCGCGGTGGAACTGGCCATCGTGCTCGAAGAACTCGGCCGCGCAACGGATCCCACTCCCTTTCTCGCGACGATGAGCCAGTTCGCGCCGTTGGCGGGGGATCGGTTCGACCCACACGAATCGGGCACCGCCGTGCGCGGCGGGGTGACGGCGCACCGCGACGCCGACGGCTGGGTCCTGGACGGCACGGCACGGCATGTCCTCGACGGCGACCGCGTCGATACCTTGGCCGTGGTGACCGACGCCGGTGTGTTTCTCGCGCCGGCCAACCTGGTGTCGTCCCGGCGCTTCGCGGTGTTCGACCCCGTCCTGCACGTCGCCGACCTGTCGTTCAGCGGTGTTCGGGTCTCCGACAGCGCCCGGCTCGCGGTCGATCCTGAACGGGCCCAGCACGTCGCGCTGACGGGCATGGCGATCACCATGGTCGGGGCGTGCCAGCGCATCCTCGATCTGGTGCTCGACCACGTCCGCAACCGGCACCAGTTCGGCGTGCCGATCGGGTCCTTCCAGGCCGTCCAGCACAAGGCCGCCGACATGCACGTGGCGATCCAGCGTGCCCGCGCGCTGGCCTACTTCGCCGCATTGACGATCGCGGCGGACGACCCGCGGCGCAGGCTCGCGGCCGCGATGGCCAAGGCGTCGGCGGGGGAATGTCAGTCGCTGGTATTCCGGCACGGCTTGCAGCTTTTCGGCGCCATGGGCTTCACCTGGGAGAACGACCTTCAGTTCGCGCTCAAGCGGGCCAAAGCCGGCGAACACCTGTTGGGCGGTGCCGCAGAACACCGGGCGCAGATCGCGCGGGAGTACCGTGCAGCTGACTTTTGATTCCGACGTCGAGGCGTTCCGGGCCGAGTTCGGGGCCTTCCTCGACGAAAACCTACCTCCGGCAAGCGAAACGCAGGACCGGCCCAGGTCCGTGTCGCACATGCCGCCGTGGGCGCGTCGTTGGCAGCGTCTGTTGTTCGATAACGGCTGGCTGCTGCCCGGCCAACCGCCGGAATTCGGTGGGCGCAACGCGACTGTGGTGCAGCAGTTCGTCCACCTCGAGGAATTGTGCCGCCGCCGGATCTATCACAGCTTCAACCCGCAAGGCGTGAATATCGTTGCAGCCTCGCTACTCTCGTTCGGAAATGCAGAACAGAAACGGCGGTGGGCGGTGCCGATCCTGCGGGCCGAGATCACCGCGTCGTTGGGGATGAGCGAACCGAGCGCCGGCTCCGATCTGGCATCGCTGCGCACCCGTGCCGTCCTCGACGGTGACCACTTCGTGGTCAACGGGCAGAAGGTCTGGACCTCCGGAGCGCACGACGCCGACGTGCTGCTGACCTTCGTGCGCACCGATCCCGATGCGCCCAAGCACAAGGGCATCAGCGCCTTGATCATCCCCACCGATACCCCCGGCGTCGTGCGCCGGCCCTTCCCGTCCATCTGCGCCGCCGACGACCTCGACTTCAACGAGGTGTTCTTCACCGAGGCGCGGGTGCCGGCGGAGAACCTGGTGGGTGCGGTCAACGGGGGGTGGCGGGTGGCCAGCGGATCGCTCGGCCACGAACGCACGATGATGTGGCTCGGCTTCGCGGATCGCATGGAGAACGTGATCGCCGACTGGCACCCCCGCACGGAGCTCGAGTGCGACCAATATGCGAGCCTGATCATGGACAAGCAAGCACTGCGCCTGCTGGGATCGGTGGCGCTGGCCCGCGCCGCCCGAGGCGAGGATGACGTGGCCGCGATTTCGGTGCTCAAGCTACTGGGCTCCGAAGCGGAGTTGCGCGGGACCGAACACGCGCTGTCGTCGGCCGGGCCGGACGGCCTCGTCCAGCCGGGACAGACCGGTCCCTATGCGCCGATGAATTTGGACCACTATTTCGCCAGCTGGTTCGAGCGCTTTGCCCGCAGCTTCTCCGGCACGATCGCCGGCGGAACGTCCGAAATCCAACGCAACATCATCGCCCAGCGCGTGCTGGGTCTGCCGCGGGGATAACATTCCGCCGAGCAGACGCAAAATCACACGCCACCAACCTAATTCGCGCGTCTTTGCGTCTGCTCGCCGCGGAACTGGTCGGCGCCCTAATCGATGACGGCGGCCTCTTTGCGTTCGGTGATGGGCCTAGCCAATCCCTGCTCATCGCAGATGCGTTGGAGCCTTTCCAACGTCTCATCGAGACCCGACCCCAGCCTGCGACCGGGTGTAAACGTGGCCGGGAGGTGCTTCATGCCCTGGATGACGCCGATCGTGTCGTAGTGCACGGTCCCCGCGGGATCGCACCGGTAGTCCGGCATCCGATCCAGGACGGCGGTCAGCATCGCCTTGAACACGGTGCGTGCCACATTCGATCCGATACACCGGTGCACCCCCAGTCCGAAACTGAAGTGCCGGTTACCCTTCCGGTCGAGGATGATCTGGTCTGGGTCGTGGAAGACGGAGGGGTCGCGGTTGGCCATGGCCCATGAGATCCACAGCCGTTCCCCCTCCTTGAAGTGGATGCCATCGAGTTCCACGTCGTCGGAGAACGTGCGGCCGTCCCCGGGTGCCGGCGTGAAGTAGCGGAGGAACTCCTCAGTGGCCGGGTCGAGCAGCGCATCGCGCTGCGTGGCGAGCAGTTCACGCTCGTCGGGATGCTGCGACAGCCATTCCAGCGAGTGGGCGGTCAGCGCCGTCGTGGTGTCGAATCCGCCGCCGATGACCAGCCCGAGGTTCCCCAGGATCTCCAGATCCGGGGCGGGCTCGCCGTCAATGCGCATCTGTAGCAGCGCATTCACGATTCCCGGCCGCGGGTGCTCGCGGATCTCGATCATGTTGTTGACCAGATCGAGCCCCATCTGGCGGTGCATCTCGGTCACCCGCTGGATGTCGGGGGAGTGCTCCGGCGTGTAGATCGCAGCGTGGGTCGGTTCGCTGTACAACTTCCATTTCTTGAGCTGGACGCCCAAGAGCGCCAACGTCAATACGGCCGGGACGACGTTGGCCAGGTCGTCGACGAAGTCGATGCGGCCGTCTTCGATCTTCTCGTCGAGGCAGGCGCGCGTCACTTCGTGGATGAACGGCTCCCAGCGTTTGACCGCGGCCGGTGACAGGTAGGGGTTGAGCACACTGCGGTAGGTGTGATGCTCGGGGTTGTCCATCTCCAGGATGCCGCCGCGCACGCCGTTGATGCGGCTGGCCGTCGGGATCGAAATGCCCTTGTATCCGCGGCGCTGGTTGTTGACGTCGTGATCGTTGGAAACCGCCGGGCAGCGGGCGAGCTCGAAAACCTCGTGGCTGCCGGCCGCAACCCAGTGTCCGCCGTAGGTGTCGCTCCACGCGATCGGGCACCTGGCGTGCATCTCCTGCGTGATCGCGGCGAACTGCGTGCGGTACTCGGCGGTGTGCCGGTCGAAGTGATATCGGCGCTCGTCACGACCGCTGTCGCTGACGACGTCGTCCAGGCTCAAAGCAGCGCCTCCCTTCAGCTTTCGGTGATGATGATGGCCTGCTCCGGGCAGGATCGCGCGGCCTCGCGCACGTTCGCCTCGCGGTCGGCGGGCACGTCTTCGTCGATCGCTGACGAGCTGCCGTCGATGTCGCTGAGCTCGAAGGACTCCGGTGCGATCATCGAGCACAGGGTGTGGCCCTGGCAGCGTTCGGGATCGACCCAAACCTTCACGGTTCTCCTTGCGGGGGTTCAGTTTTGGTAGTCGTACCACTTGAGGTGACCGCACCCGTCGACGCGCAACTGCATGCCGTTGGCGAAGGCACCCTCTTTTTCAACGCCCAGTTGTGTCATCTTCCAACGATTCCCTTCCGGAGTTGATTCTCGAGCGTTTCCCTCAGGTGTTGCGTCCGCCGTTGACGCCCAGAATCTGACCGGTGATGTAACCGGCTTCCTCGGACACCAGGAAGGCACATGCGGCGGCGATGTCTTCAGGCCTGCCCATCCGGCGTACAGGCGTGCGGGCGATGGTCTCGTCGATGTCGCCGAGGAACCCGTTCTTCTCCGCGGCGCGCAACATCGGTGTGTCGATGAAGCCCGGCGGCACGGCGTTGACCGTGATGCCGCTCGGGCCGTACTCGAGCGCCAGCGACTTGGTGAGGCCGTTGACCGCCGACTTGGCCGCCACGTAGTGGCTCATGTAGGGGGCACCCGAATGGGTGCTCGACGAAGAGATGTTGACGATCCGGCCCCACCCCGCCTCGATCATGTCGGGCAGCACGGCCTGGGTCACGTGGAATACCCCGTTGAGGTTGACGTCGATGACCCGTTGCCAGTCCTCGAACGTGATGTTGGCGAATCGCTTGAATCCGTCCAGGCCCGCCGCGTTGACCAGCACGGTCACCGGACCCAGCCTGGCGCGGATCGCCGACAGCGTGGCGTCCACCTGCGAGCGGTCGGTGACGTCGGCGGTGAAAGCGAAATCGGTGTCCGAGGGCCGGAGGTCGATGGTCGCGACGTCGAGGCCGTCGGCGCGCAGGCGCTGCGCGACGGCATAGCCGATGCCGGAGCCGCCACCGGTGACCACCGCTGTCTTCACGTCGCGACCTCTGCTCCAATCGTGATCATCTCAACCACAAAGAATGCCCCTTACAATTGTGAGAACCTTACTCTCCTGACGAAGGCGCGTGCAACACACTCGGAAAACCCCTGGCGGCCTGCGGATAGAGGACTGACACCGCTCTCGCGCGGGCCAATGAGTACACCAGTCTCGTTTCTCGCACTTCCTTGAATTCTCGAGACCCGAATGTAAGATTCGCCCGGTAAGAGAATGAAATTATCGTGACCGTAACCACATTGAGGGGGATGCATGCCGGCCGAGGACACGGCGGTCGCCGTCGCCCAAGGGGATCCTGCGCCCGCGTCGCCCGTTGACCGCCGACTCTTGATCGACGGCCGACTTGTCCACGCCGACAGGGCATTCGCGTCGACCAACCCGGCCACGGGCGCCGTCGTCGGGTACGCACCCGACGCCGGCGTCAGAGAGGCCGAGGCGGCGATCGGAGCGGCCCGAACCGCGTTCGACACCACCGACTGGGCCACCGATATCGAGTTACGGGTCCGCTGCCTCGACCAGCTGCACCGTGCGCTGGTCGACCACGCCGACGAATTGCGCGAGTTGACCATTGCCGAGGTCGGCGCCACCCGGGCCCTGACCCAGGGCGCTCAGCTCGACGATCCGATCAAGATCGTCCGGTTCTACGCCGACCTGCTCCGCGGTTACCAGTTCTCCGAGGATCTCGGCGTGGCCGAGTCGAGAGGCATGCTGCACCACCGCTGGATCGAGAAGGAATCCGCCGGCGTGGTGGCGGCGATCATCGCCTACAACTATCCGAATCAGCTCGCGCTGGCCAAGCTCGCCCCGGCGCTCGCGGCCGGCTGCACCGTCGTCCTCAAGGGAGCCCCCGACACGCCCTTGATCACTCTGGCGCTCGGCGAGCTGATCGCCCGGCACACCGACATCCCGGACGGGGTGGTCAACGTGCTGAGTTCGTCGGATCCCGCCGTCGGGCCCGCGCTGACGACCAGCCCCGATGTCGACGTGGTCACGTTCACCGGGTCGACCGCCGTCGGACGCCAGATCATGGCCGCGGCGAGCGCCACGGTGAAGCGCGTCTTTCTGGAGCTGGGCGGCAAGTCGGCGGTGATCATGTTGGACGACGCGGACTTTCGGGGCGCGGCCATGTTCGCCGCGTTCAGCATGGTCACCCACGCGGGCCAGGGCTGCGCGCTGACGTCCCGGCTGTTGGTGCCGAAGGCGCACCACGACGAGATCGTCGAGTTGATCGCGCAGAACTTCGCCAAGGTGCGCCATGGCGACCCGGCCGACCCGAAAACCTTGATGGGACCACTCATCAACGAGCGCCAGCGGGACAAGGTCGACGGCATGGTGCAGCGGGCGGTCGCAGCCGGGGCCACTCTGGTGACGGGGGGCAAGCGGTTGGATCCCGGGTACTTCTATGCGCCAACACTGCTCACCAATGTCGATCCCGACAGCGAGATCGCCCAGGAAGAGGTGTTCGGTCCGGTGCTCGTCGTGATCGGTTTCGACGATGACGACGACGCGGTACGCATCGCCAACAACTCCATCTACGGGTTGGCGGGCGCGGTGTTCAGTCGCGATCCCGGCCGGGCGCTGGCGGTGGCCCGCCGGATCCGGGCCGGATCGTTCTCCGTCAACGGCGGCAACTACTTCGGTGCCGACAGCCCGTTCGGGGGCTTCAAGCAATCGGGCATCGGCCGCGAGATGGGCGTCGCCGGGCTCGAGGAGTTTCTGGAACGCAAGACATTTGCCGAGCCCGTTCTCGGGACGCCGGCATGAGGCCGCTGGAGGGCATCCGCATCCTCGAGGTCGCCATGTATGGGTTCGTCCCGTCGGCGGGCGCCGTGCTCGCCGAGTGGGGCGCCGACGTAATCAAGGTCGAGCACGCGGTGACGGGTGACCCTCAGCGGGGCCTGCGCCAGACGGGCATGCTGCGCGTCGAGGGCGACCCGAACCCCAACATCGAACACGCCAACCGGGGCAAGCGCAGCATCGGGTTGGACATGTCGATACCCGAGGGGAGGGAGGTGCTCTACGAGCTGGCACGCCGATCCGACGTGTTCCTGACGAGTTTCCTTCCCGGGGCCCGCCAGAAGTTCGGCATCGACGTCGACGACATCCGGGCGGTGAACCCGAACATCATCTACGCGCGTGGCAGTGCCCTCGGGCCGCGGGGCGAAGAGGCGACCAAGGGTGGCTACGACATGACCGCCTTCTGGTGCCGGGCCGGAACCGCGGCGACGATTACCCCGGCCGGGATGCCCGGCATGATCGGGCCGCCCGGGCCGGCGTACGGCGACACCATCTCGGGCACCAACCTCGCGGGGGGCATCGCGGCGGCGTTACTCAAACGCGAGCGCAGCGGCGAACCGTCCGTCGTGGACGTGTCGTTGCTCGGCAGCGGCCTGTGGTCGATGGGACACACGGTGGCGCTGACGAAGCATCTGGGCCAGCGGCTGGAGGCCCCGCCGCCCGGCGTGCACGGCGCCCCCAACAACCCGCTGGTCGGCCTGTACACCACGTCGGACGGCCGTTACATCTCGTTTGTGATGATGCAGCCCACCAAGTTCTGGGCGGACGTTTGCCAGCACGTCGACCTACCTGAGCTGGCCGACGACCCGCGCTTCGCGACGGTGGAGAGCATCGCCGCCAACACAGCGGAAGCCGTGGAGATCTTGACCAAGGTCATCGCAACCCGCACGCTTGCCGAGTGGAGCGAACGGTTTGCCACGCTCGCCGGGCCGTGGGCGCCCGTGCAGGACACGTTGCAAGCTGTCGACGACGCGCAGATCCGGGCGAACGAGTATGTGGTGCGCGCCGGCGAACTCGACCTGGTGGCCAACCCGGTCCAGTTCGATGTCACGGCGCCCCATACCGGGCCGGCTCCGGGATTTGCCGAGCAGACAGACGAGGTACTCATCGAAGTCGGGCTCGACTGGGATCGGATCATCGAACTCAAGACGGCCGGCGCCGTCACCTAGGAACGGGAGCCGCCCGAATGCCCGAGCCGAACGCCGCTGTTCGTCCGAGGAGCCGTCCGATAACGGTTATGCATTTTCTCCACCCGCTGGATGTGACATGAGTCATAATCGCCGGACGCTTCAAGACATGGGGCCTCGGTTCGGTCAACCGTGCTTTGGAGCGCCGATTCGCGTGACGGAACGGAGGACTGGCGTGAGGGTGGTAGCCGTTGGCGACGACGCCCAGGCGTCGGCCGGCACGCATTCGGCGGGTTCAACCCCTCGAACCCGTCTGCCGCACCACCGGATTCGTTCGGTTGCCGTCACGGGTCCGGAGGGAGTCCGGGTTCGTGGCCGCTAAGAACGCGGGCCCCGAGCGGTGGACCGGCGGGATTTCGCTCGGGCGGGGCTCCAAGCCCATGGAAGCGGTCGGCGGCCTGTTCGCGATGTCCTTCGACGCGATCAAGTTCGTGTTTCACCGCCCCTTCCAATGGCGCGAGTTCCTCGAGCAGTCGTGGTTCGTCGCGCGGGTCGCGCTCGCCCCGACGCTGCTGGTGGCCATCCCGTTCACCGTCTTGGTCAGCTTCACCCTCAACATCCTGCTGCGGGAACTCGGCGCCGCGGACCTCTCCGGTGCGGGCGCCGCGTTCGGTGCGGTGACCCAGGTCGGTCCCCTGGTGACGGTGTTGATCGTGGCCGGAGCCGGCTCCACGGCGATGTGCGCCGACCTGGGGTCACGCACGATCCGCGAAGAGATCGACGCGATGGAGGTGCTGGGCATCAACCCGGTGCAGCGCCTGGTGACGCCGCGCATGTTGGCTTCCGGCCTGGTGGCCCTGCTGCTGAACAGCCTGGTAGTCATCATCGGCATCGTGGGCGGCTACGTCTTTTCGGTATTCGTCCAGGACGTCAACCCCGGCGCGTTCGCGGCGGGCATCACGCTGCTCACCGGTGTGCCGGAGGTGATCATCTCCTGTGTCAAGGCAGCGCTTTTCGGCCTGATCGCCGGACTGGTCGCGTGCTATCGGGGGCTGACGGTATCCGGCGGCGGCGCGAAGGCCGTCGGCAATGCGGTCAACGAGACGGTCGTCTACGCGTTCATGTCGCTGTTCGTCGTGAATGTGGTTGTCACCGCGATCGGTATCCGAATGTCGACCAAGGGCCACTGAGGAGGCATAGGAAAGCGCCGTGACACTGCGAGCCGTCTATCCGCGACTATCGCGACAGATCGACAAGCCGATCGCCACCTTGAGCCGGATCGGCGATCACACCCTGTTCTATGGCAGGGCGCTCGCCGGGGTTCCCTTCGCGGTCCGTCACTACCGGCGGGAGGTCATCCGACTGATCGCCGAAATCAGCATGGGCGCAGGAACCTTGGCGATGATCGGTGGCACCCTGGTTATTGTCGGCTTCCTGACGCTTGCCGCCGGCGGCACCCTGGCGGTCCAGGGATACAGCTCGTTGGGCAACATCGGCATCGAAGCGCTGACCGGATTCCTGGCGGCATTCATCAACGTCCGGATCGCGGCCCCGATCGTGGCGGGAATCGGCCTCGCGGCCACCTTCGGCGCCGGCGTCACCGCGCAGCTGGGCGCCATGCGGATCAACGAAGAGATTGACGCGCTGGAATCCATGGCGATCCGGCCGGTTTCATATCTGGTCAGCACCAGGATCGCGGCCGGGATGATGGCGATCACGCCGTTGTACTCCATCGCCGTCATCCTGTCGTTCCTCGCCAGCCAATTCACGACCGTGGTCCTGTTCGGCCAGTCGGGAGGCCTGTACCAGCACTACTTCACGACGTTTCTGAACCCGATCGACTTGCTGTGGTCGTTCCTGCAGGCGGTCCTGATGGCGATCACCATCCTGTTGATCCACACGTATTTCGGCTACTTTGCGTCCGGCGGACCGGCGGGGGTCGGAGTGGCGACCGGCAACGCGGTGCGAACCTCGCTGATCGTGGTGGTCTCGGTGACGCTGCTCGTCTCGCTGTCCATCTACGGCACCAACGGCAACTTCAACCTGTCAGGCTAGGAGAGGCGGTGAGGCAGTCGTGACACGAAATCTCGGGCCGGGTCCCATCCACCGATCCGAAACCACCAGCAGCGCGCGGCCCGTCGCGGCCTCACCCGGCCGCCACTTCGGTGCCCAGTCTTATGCTCGCCCGCTGGCCGGCCTGGGAACCGTCGTGGTGATCGGGCTCATCGTCGCCGTCGCCGTGGGCCTGTTCCGCGGAGACTTCACCACCAGCGTGCCCGTGACTGTGGTGTCGCCGCGCGCCGGTCTGGTGATGAATCCGGACGCCAAGGTCAAGATGCGCGGCGTTGAAGTGGGCAAGGTCGCCTCGATCGATGTGCGCCCCAACGGTGAAGCGGTCCTGCACCTGGCGATGGAACCATCGCAGATGCACCTCATTCCGGCCAATGTGCTCGTCGACATCGCCTCGACGTCGGCGTTCGGTGCCAAGTTCGTCGAACTGGTGCCGCCCGCGGAGGCCTCCCCGCAGTCGCTGCGGCCGGGTCAGGTGCTCGAGGGCAAGCACGTCACCGTCGAAATCAACACGGTGTTCCAGCAACTCACGTCCGTGTTGTCCACGATCGACCCGGCCAAGCTCAATGAAACCCTGGGCGCCATAGCGTCGGCGGTCAACGGCCGCGGCCACAAGATCGGCCAGATGCTGTCCGATCTGGATGCGTTCCTGGCCAAGCAAGACCCCGCCCTTCCCGCGCTGAGCCACGACCTCGAGGCCTTTCCCGCAGTGAGCAACGCCTATGCCGACGCGGCGCCGGACCTGCTGGCGACCGCTCACAACGCGATCCGGATCAGTAAGACGATCGTCGACGAGCAGCAGAACCTGGATGCGTTCCTGATCAGCTCGATCGGCCTGGCGGACATGGGAAATGACGTCGTGGGCGCCAACCGGCCGGCATTGACCGATGTCCTACACCTGGTGAGGCCGACCACCGACCTGCTCAACGAATACCACCAAGCGCTGTGGTGCGGCATCTCCGGATCGCTGGTCAACCTGCACGCGCCGAACCTGCCCGAGCCGATGATCAAGGTGCTGGTCTACCTGGGCTTCGGCGCCGAGCGTTACCGCTACCCGACGAACTTGCCCAAGGTGGCGGCGAGCGGCGGTCCGCAGTGCGACAACTTGCCCGTGGTGCCCTTCGACGTCGCGCCGAAGTTCGTGGTGGCCGACGTCGGCGCCAACCCGATGGAGTACGGCAACCCGCAATTGATGTGGAATTCCGACGCGCTCAAGCAGCTGTTGTACGGGCCGATCGCCGGGCCGCCGCGCAACAGCATGCAGATCGGGCAACCCGGATGACCGGCTCACGCGCCATGATCGTCAAGTTCGGGATCTTCGCCACCGTGATGATCCTCCTGACGGTGTTCCTGTTCTTCATCTTCGGGCAGTACACGACCGGCTCGACGAACGGGTATTCGGCCCTCTTCACCGACACGTCGCGGTTGAAGCCCGGAGAGACGGTGCGGGTTGCCGGCATTCGAGTCGGCACGGTCAACAGCGTCAATCTGCGGGCCGACAAAAAGGTCCTGGTGAAGTTCGACGCCGACCGCAGCGTGGTGCTCACCACTGGCACGCGCGCGGTGGTGCGCTACCTGAACCTCGTCGGTGACCGCTACCTCGAGCTCGTCGACGGCCCCGGTTCTACCAAGGCGCTGTCACCCGGCGCGGAGATCCCGATCGATCGCACTGCGCCCGCGCTCGACCTCGACCTGTTGCTCGGTGGCCTGAAGCCGGTCACCCAGGGTCTCAACCCGCAAGACGTCAACGCGCTCAGCGCGGCGCTCATTCAGGTGTTCCAGGGTGAGGGCGGCACCCTGCAATCGCTGCTGTCGAAGACGTCGTCGTTCTCGAACACGCTGTCCGACAACAGCCAAACGGTGCAGGAGTTGATCGACAACCTCAACACCGTGGTCGGCACCGTCGACAAGGAGGGCGCCCAGTTCTCCGGTGCGATCGACCGCCTCGAGCGGCTCGTCAGCGGGCTGTCCCAGGACCGCGACACCATCGGCACCGCGATCACCGCGCTGGACAACGGCACCGCCTCGATCGCCGACCTGCTCGGTCGCGCCCGCGCGCCGTTGGCCGGCACCGTGGACCAGTTGAACCGGATGGCGCCGCTGCTGGACAAGGACAAGGACCTCATCGACATCTCGCTGAAGAAGTTGCCGAACAACTACCGCAAGCTGACCCGGCTCGGGTCGTACGGCGCCTGGTTCCCCTACTACCTGTGCGGGCTGGCACTGCGCGTGTCCGATCTGCAGTACCGGACGGTGGAAGTGGGCATCACCCACCAGGTCACCGGTCGGTGCGCGGAGCCAAAGGATCCCGATGAATAGGTACCGCGGGGCGGGTCTGATCAAGGCGGGATTCATCGGCGCCGTGCTGGTGGCGCTCATCATCGCCGTCGGGCTCAACCCTGACCAGCTGCTGCAACGCGCCACGGCCGTCCGATACCAGGCGCTGTTCTCCGACGCCGGTGGGCTCGCCCTGGGCAATGACGTGACGGTGTCGGGCACCAAGGTCGGAAGCGTCACCGGAATGTCGCTGCAGCACGGCGACGTCTTGGTCACGTTCAACGTCAAGGGGAGTGTCCTGCTCGGCTCCGCCAGCACGGCACACATCAAAACGGGCTCACTGCTGGGCCAGCGGGTGCTCACCCTGGAATCCGCCGGCAGCGGCGCGCTGCATCCGATGGCTGTCATCCCGGTGACCCGCACCTCCTCGCCCTATTCGCTGTCCGAGGCGGTGGAGAACTTGAGCTCCGACATCAAGGGAACCAACACCGAGACGCTCAATCAGTCCCTCGACACACTGTCGGAAACGCTGAATCAGGTTGCGCCGCAACTCGGTCCCGCATTCGAGGGGATTACCCGGCTGTCGCAGACCCTCAACGCCCGCAACCAGACGCTCGGCGAGCTGCTCAAGGGCGCCGCCGACGTCACCGGCATCCTTTCGCAACGCAGTCAACAGGTGAACACGCTGATCCTCAACGCCAACGATCTGCTGTCCATGCTCGTCGCCCGGCGCCAAGCGATCGTACGGCTGCTGGCCAGCACGTCGGCGGTGGCCAAGCAACTCTCCGGTGTGGTGCACGACAACGAGGCGAAGCTGGCACCGTCGCTGGAGAAGCTCAACTCCGTGACGGCGATGCTGGAGAAGAACCGCGACAATCTCTCCAAAGCGCTACCCGGTCTGGCGAAGTACGAACTGACGCAGGGGGAAACGGTCTCGAGCGGCTTCTACTACAACCCGTTCATCCCCAACCTGTTCACCCTGCAGTTCTTCCAGTGGCTGTTCGACTACACCTGGGGATTCCGCGCTTACGGCGCTCCCGGTCAACCGCCGGACACCGCCGGGCCGCGGGCGCTTTTGCCATTCCCGTTCAACCAGAACCCGGGGGGGTCGCGATGACGCGGCTTCAGGCAATGCCACGCGGCAAGCTCAAGGTCGGGCTGGCAATCGTGCTGGTGGGGTTGCTGGTCGTCGGGACCGCGGTCGCGATCCGTAACGCCTTCTTCCGCCCCCACACCATCACCGCTTATTTCCCCACCGCCACTGCGATCTATCCGGGCGACGACGTCCGGGTGTCGGGAATGAAGGTCGGTACCATCGCGTCCATCCGTCCCGAGGGCACCCAGGCGAAGCTGGTGATGCACGTCGATCGCAGCGTGCCGATTCCGGCGGACGCCAAAGCGGTGATCGTCGCGCAGAACCTGGTGGCCGCGCGCTACGTCCAGCTCACCCCCGCCTACCGGTCGAGCGGCCCCACCATGCGGGACGGCGCGGTCATACCGATCGACCGGACGGCGGTGCCCGTCGAATGGGACGAGGTCAAGGACCAATTGATGCGTCTGGCAACCGAACTCGGACCCAACAGTAAGGTGTCCACTCCGTCGGTGGCGCGGTTCATCGACAGCGCCGCGGACGCGCTGGGTGGCGGCAACGGCGAAAAGCTGCGCCAAACGCTGGCCCAGCTGTCGGGAGTGGGCCGGATCCTCGCCAACGGCAGCGGCAACATCGTCGACGTCATCAAGAACCTGCAGACTTTCGTTGGGGCTCTGCGGGACAGCAACGTTCAGATGGTGCAGTTCAACAACCGCCTGGCCACACTGACCAGCGTGCTCGATGACAACAAGTCCGACCTGGACGCGGCACTGACGGACTTGTCGAGCGCGGTCGGTGAGGTGCAGCGGTTCATCGCGGGCAGCCGCGACCAGACCGCGGAACAAATCACCCGGTTGTCCGACCTCACGCAGATCCTTGTCGACAACAAGATGGCGCTGAAAAACGTTCTTCACGTTGCGCCGAACGCAATCGCAAACGGCTACAACGACTACGACCCCGACGTTGGGAACGTCCGCGGCGGCGTCGGCATCCAGAACCTCACCAACCCGGTGAACGCGCTGTGTTCGCAGATCGGAGCCCTTGAGAACGCCACCGCCAACGAGTCGGGGAAGCTGTGCGGCCTGTATCTCAGCCCGGCGTTGCGGGTGTTCAATCCGCTGCTGTACTTCAACTTCAACTACCTGCCGATCCCGGTCAACCCGTTCCTGTCGCCGGCGTTCGACCCGAAGAACGTCATCTACACCGAACAACGGCTGGCGCCCGGGGGCGAAGGGCCGAAACCGACTCCGCCGGAGATCCCACCGGCGGTGTCCGCGTATACGGGTCTGCCGGGTGACACCCCGCCGGCGCCGCCACCTCCGGGACCACCGGCGCGCATACCGGGAGCGGCGATGCCGGAGCCACCCCCGCCGAGCACGCCGGCCGAGCCGCCGCCCGCCCCGGCCAACGTGTCGGACATGCTGCTCCCCGCGGAAGGACAGCAACCATGACCGCCCGGGTCGCGCTGCGTCGCGTGCTCGGCGCCGCGTGCTGCGTCATGCTCGCCGCGACGGGATGCGCGTTCAACGGTCTGAACTCGCTGCCCCTCCCGGGCGCGGTGGGACGCGGGCCGGGCGCGAGCGTCTACCACGTCGAGATCGCCAATGTCGGTACGCTGGAGGCTAATTCGCCGGTGATGATCGACGACGTGATCGTCGGCAGCATCAGCAGTATGAAGGTGCGGGGCTGGCACGCCGACGTGGAGATCTCGGTTCAGCCCGGCGTGACCATTCCCGCCAATGCGGTGGCCAGCGTCGGACAGACCAGCCTGCTGGGGTCCATGCACCTGGAACTGAATGCGCCTCTCGGCCAACAAGGCACCGGACGCCTGCAGCCGGGGGCGACGATCCCGCTGAGCCGATCGTCGACCTACCCTTCGACCGAACAAACGCTGTCGTCGCTGTCCGTGGTCCTCAACGCCGGGGGACTGGGCCAGATCGGGGACATCATTCACAACTTCAACGCCGCTTTGTCCGGTCAAGAAGGCGCCGTTCGCGATCTGATCAACCGCCTCGACAAGTTCGTGGGCACCTTCGACCAGCAGCGCGACGACCTCGTCGCGTCGATCCGGGCGCTCAATCGCCTTGCCTCGACGTTCGCCGGGCAACGCGACGTGATCACCCAGGCGCTCTACAAGATTCCGCCCGCACTGGATGTCCTCATCAAGGAGCGGCCGCGGCTGACGTCGGCGCTGAACAAACTCGGGACGTTCAGCGCCACCGCCACCCGCCTCGTCAACGACGCGGGCTCCGACCTGGTCAAGAACCTGCAGAACCTCGGGCCGACTATCAAGGCGCTCGCCGACATCGGGCCGGACCTCGACGCGGCGATCGCCTACGCGCCGACGTTCCCGTTCACGCAGGGCTTCATCGACCGGTATGTCCGGGGCGACTACGTCAATGGGTATTTCATCATCGACCTCACGAACTCCGGTCTCCGCAAGAGCATCCTGCTGGGTACCCACTGGGGACGGCTGGGCGCGGAGCCCGTGCCGGTTCCGGGCGATCCCGAGTATCTGCAATTCAAGTACGGCGCCCCGCCCGGTGCGCCCGGGGGCGTGGTGAACCCCGGCCCGGTCGGTGAGCCGCTGAACCTCGGTCACCCCCCGCCCTGGGGACCGCCCCCGGGACCACCTCCATCGCCGTCGTCGGTGAACCCGCAGTCGGCGGAAGCGCCTTCGCCCACCGCACCGCCCGCGCCACCACCGGCGTCGCCGTTGATCGCCGGCCTGACCATGCTTGGCCCCGATGCGCAGAACGCCCCGCCGCCCAGCGCGCCGGCGCTGCCCGGACCTCCCGGGTCGACGGCGCCGACGGCGCCGACGGACCAGGGCGCTCCGATTCCCGGGGCGACGCCGGCCACCACTCAGTCGGCGGACGGGGGCTCGTAGATGCTGACCCGGTTTGTCCGTATCCAGTTGGCGATCTTCACGATTGTCGGGATCGTCGGCGTCGTTCTGATGGTGCTCTGGTACGTCCAGGCGCCGACGCTACTGGGCATCGGCAAGATGACGGTCACGCTGAAGTTGCCCGCCACCGGCGGGCTGTATCGCTTCAGCAACGTGACCTACCGCGGGGTGCAGATCGGCAAGGTGACCTCGGTTGGGCTGACACCGCAGGGTGCGCAGGCCACTCTGGCCCTTGACTCGTCGCCGAAGATCCCGGCCGACCTGAGAGCCGAGGTGCGCAGCATCTCCGCGGTGGGTGAGTATTACGTGGATCTGCGGCCACGAACTGACAAGCCGCCCTATCTTCAGAACGGCTCGGTGATCGCGGCGAACGAGGCGACGATTCCGCAGCCGATCGGGCCCGTGCTCGACCAGACCAGCGCGCTGATCAACAGCATTCCGAAGGGCAAGCTCGGTCAACTGCTCGACGAGTCGTTCACGGCGTTCAACGGCGCCGGTTACGATTTCGGGTCGTTGTTCGATTCCTCGGCGCGCGTGTCGGGAGACCTCAACGGCGTCGCCGACCGCGCGCGAAGCCTGACCGAGGACGCCGGAGCCTTCCTCGACGCGCAGGCAAAGACGACCGGCTCGATCCGGACGTGGGCGCGCAGCCTCGCCGGTGTCAGCGGCCAGCTGGCCACCAACGACCCGCAGTTTCGCACCTTGCTGGAAAGGGGGCCCGGCGCATTCGACGAGGCGTCGCGGCTGCTCGATCAGATCAAGCCGACGCTACCGGTGCTGCTGGCCAACCTCACCACGGTGGGTCAGATCGGGGTGACCTACCATGCCTCCCTCGAGCAGATCTTGGTGCTGCTGCCGCCGTTCACCGCGGCGATCCAGTCGTTCCTCGGCACCAAGTCGCCGACCGGATTGGCTACGGGCGCTTTCAATCTCATCATCAGCGATCCCCCCGCCTGCACGGTCGGTTTCCTGCCGCCGAGCCAGTGGCGTGCCCCGTCCGACACACGCGTCATCGACACCCCGGACGGACTGTATTGCAAGCTGCCGCAGGATTCGCCCATCGGGGTGCGCGGCGCCCGGAACTACCCCTGCATGGGCCAGCCGGGCAAGCGGGCGCCGACCGTCGAAATCTGCGAGAGCGACAAGCCTTTCGAGCCGTTGGCGATGAGACAGCACGTGTTCGGCACCTACCCGCTGGACCCCAACCTGATCGCGCAGGGCATCCCGCCCGACGACCGGGTCAACTTCAACCGCGAGCGAATTTTCGGACCTGTGGAGGGCACGCCGCTGCCCCCGGGCGCGGTCCCGAGGGGAACTCCCCCGTCGTCGGGGCCCCCACTGCCGGCGCCGCTGAATCCCGCAGCGACCATGGGGGAGGTGTCGCCCATCGCACCGATCGACGTTCCCGCCGGACAGCCGGTGCCCCCGGCTGGTGCGCCGGCTCGGCCGTCGGCGACGCCAAGTGCGTTTGGCCAGAAGGCATCCGAACCGCGTCCGGCGGCGGGTCCTTCGGTCGCGATTGCGCAATACGACCCGCATACAGGCACCTACGTGGCGCCCAATGGCGAGGTCTACCGTCAGTCGGATCTGGCTGCGGCCGCTTCCCCCAAGGCGCCCAAGACATGGAAGGACATGTTCGCCACGTGAGCGATGCGGCGAAAAGCTGGGCGGGTCAGCCGATCCTGTCCAGCCTGATCGGCTGCTCGATGTACAGCGGAGCGTTGGTACCGCACACGCCGACCGGGCCGGTCGTCTTCTCCCGTCCGGCCATGGTGGACGATCCCAGCACGTTCTCGCCGGTGTCGGGGTTCGCCGGATAGAAATAGACCACGTCGTGACCGGTGAATGACGAGCCGTCGGGACAGGTTTCCCAATTCGGGATGTCGCGTTTGACATACCAGTTGAGGCCGTCGTGCATGCTGAGCGGGGCGGTCCAGCCCTGGTCGCTGACCACCTGGCCCTTGCAGTCCTGCGCGGTTGAGCAGGACGAGGTGATCTTCCAGGTGCTCCGCACTACCGCCTCTTGGTGATAAATGGTGTTGGTTCTGGCCCAGTCGCCGATGACGGTCGCGGTGAATGTCCCGTTGACGGCGGGGTCGTACGCCCGTGCCGTCGGAGCCATGCCAAGGCCGGCGATGACTCCGGCGGCCGCCAATGCCACGCCGGCCGGCATATTCGTCGAACGCATCGCACTGCTCCTTGACGCGCTAAATACCGGTTATTGTCCGGTGAAATCGAATTCACAGACTAACACCGCCGGCGCATATCACGGAATGGTTCAGTGAAAGCGCGAGGGCACGCTCATACGGCATCGAATTTCTCGATAAGCCAGGATCCCTTGACCTTTGCCAGGGTCACCCGCAGGCTGCTCGAAGTCACCACCGGATCGGGCCTTTCCTTGCTGGCCGTCTTCTGCTTGACGAACACCAGCACCACGGCCGACACGGGATGAATTTCCGACACGGCGGCCCGGACCACCGAGGCGGTGGTCGTGACCTGGCCGCGCTGCGCGGCCGGCCCCACAATCTGGTCGGCAAACCGCTGATAGTAGGGCAGATAATCCTCGGTGACCCGGGACCTGGCATTCGCGAAATCCCGCTCCAGGGTCGCGGGCGAGTAGGACAGCAGGGCCACCGCACCGTCGCCTGCCGCCTTGACGGCCTGGTGGGCCGCGGCGTTGTCGGTCTGCACGTCCGGGCGATAGACGAAGTAGAAGTAACCGGCGCCGAAACCGATTGCCCCAACGAGCAGCAGCGTCAGCACGATCGGACGCCATGCCGCCAGGCAGCGACGCGTCCAGCGCCGAATCACACCGGCTAGGCGTCCGGATTGCCGGCCCCGGAACGGCTTACGTTCTGGCGCCGCGACCGCCTCTATGCCGGTCGTCACGGCACGAACTCGACTCGAGAGACCTTCAGTTGGCCCCCGTCGCGCTCGACGGTGATGACGAGCCGCAGTGAACGCGACGCCGGCTTGGCTTCACCGGGCTTGGTGAATTCCGTTTTGGCGGCGACGAGTACAACGGCCGAACTGTCGGTCATAGACTCCACGGCGACGTCACGCACGGCGCCCTTGGAACTGACTTTCGACTGCTCGAGCGCCTTGACGGCATCCTCGGCGCCCATGAGAATGCCTGCCTTGAAAAGGCCGGTGGTGCCGTCGGCGAAACGTTGCATTTCGTCTCGTGCCTTGTTCGGATCCATCGACATCATCGTCATCACCGCGGTCCGGGCCGCGGCGGCGAACTCCGCGCTGCGCTGCCTTTGCTGAACGGCAGTGTGGTGCTGCCATGCGAGAAGACCGCTGGCCGTGAGGGCGCAGCAGGCGACGCCGATCGAAGCGGCGACGGCCACAGCCTTCCGGCCGGGACGAAGCCGACCGTCGCGTTGGGAGGGTGTGGCGCAAGCCTCGGCTTCGGCGCCCCCCACGGCGGCCGGCGCGGCGCGGCCACCCGACACCGTATCCGCACGCTGACGCAGCCGTATCGCGCGGGCGCGAGCCACTCGGGCCCGCGCCTCAGCCCGCATAAGTTCGTCCGTCTCGACCGTCGAGTCGGGTGGCGTGGAATCGGCATCGGGGCCGAGACCGTTGGGATCTAGCGCCCCAGCGGGAAGTTCGCGCGGCGGCACTGGATCACCTCCTCGTCGCGACTACAGGAGAGCCACATTATCACCGTTAAGAGGTGTGCCGGCGCCGATATCGAGGGCATCGGAAGCGCATCCTCTCGAGCCGAGGAATTCTATTCCCAGCGGTGGGCAAAGTAATTTAAAGTGAACTGGTGCGATTCATTGTGGGAGCGGTCGCCGCATTCGCGGTCCTCTTCTCCGGCCTCGGCGCCGTGACGCCGCCGCGAGCGGTCGCCGGACCGGCCAATTGCGATTATCCGGACTGCACCCCGGGCATCATGCCGCACCAAGTGCTCGGGGCCCCGTGCGACAACACCACTTACTACGTGTTCGGCACCGCCGACTATTACGTGTCGTTCGCCACGCAGCCCGGACGCTTGATGTTCTGCGGCTCGCCGCGGAGGTATGAGCCCCGCTGGTTCCGGTCGCCCCCGATGGCGGGCGTCAAGGAAGAAAACTCCTCGTGCATCGACTACCCGGAGTACTACGTCGCGCAGGCTCCCGACGGACTGTTCCTGGTGTGCAACGCCCATGACGGAACCCAGATCTGGGAGCGCGGCGACACTTAGCCGAACTCCCGCCATAACTCATGGGTATGGGTTGGGCTGCTCGGGCCACGTCTGAAAGGGGCTGGGCCCGAAGTAATCACCGTTGTGTATCGTGCCGTCCCGGTCGCGATGGTGCGCGTCGTGGCACGTCGTCGGATCCCATTGCGGCCCCCACGCCGGGTCGAAGGGCTGGCCCGGGCACCAGTGATAGCCGACGAACGGCCACGGTGGGTCGGCGTAAGCCGTTGTGGCACTGCCTATATCCGCCAGGCCGAAGCCGGCACCGAGCATGAGCGCTACTGCACTGAAGCGCGCGACTGTCTTCATGGAAAAACCGTACCCGAGCAACCGTCTAACCGGGATAAGGAATTTGCGCGGGACGCGACGGCTAGCACCTCTGGTGTCACGCGCCGAGACCGCCCCGCGGGTCGTGCTTTGCCGCGAATCGCGACCACTGCGGCGATTTCGGTGCCAGATAAGCGGACAACGGCTACCCGACCGCATCGATCATGCGGCGGGTGATGCGACCCAATGTCGCGCGCAGGGTTTGGTCGTCGATGTCGGCCACCAGCGGGTGCACGACGCCGACCGCGATGGCGCCCGACAGGACCGCCGCGGCCACCCGCGCGTCCTCGGCCGCGTCGTTCAGCAGCACGGTGTAGAGCCGCTGGATGAAGCGCTGGAAGGGTTCGTGTTCGGCGAGCAGTCGTACGACGACGGGGTCGAACTGCAGCGTGCTGGCGGCACCCCGACGCTCGACGGCGAGGTCGATCACGCGGTCCAGCAACAGCTCCCGCGCCCGCAACGGGTGGTCCTGGGCCTCGGCAGCCTCCAACGCCTCTTCGAGGCCGCCGAGTTCGCGCTCGGTGAGCGCGATGACGATCTGCTCCTTGGTCCTGAACTGGTGGTAGACCGCCGCCTTCGTGACGCCAACCGCACCGGCGATCATCTGCAGCGAGGTTCCGCCGACGCCGTGCTCTGCGATCAGTGCCAGTGCCGCGTCCATGATGCGGCGCTGTGCGGGACTGCGCGCGACAGCACGGAATTGATCACCGCCCTCGAAGGACTCCACGCGTCGAGACTAGCCGATCGGCTATTGACGGGCGGGTAGCCGATCGGCTAGCTTCGCTGACGGGCTGGCATGCCAAGCGCTCGCGTGCCGGAAGGAGCCAGCGAATGGTCCACAGCGGCGGGGACGACGGTCCGGCGGTTGCGCGAGATCCGTTGCGGCGCCGCGATGGTGAACTGATCCTGCTGTGGACACTGCCCGTAGTCGGAATGGTCTGGCTCAGTGCGTTCGTGCTGTTCCCGGGATTCACCCCACCGATGTCCCCCACGATGTCGGCGGAGCGGGTGGCCGCCTTCTACCGCGAGCACCAGGCAGGGGTGCGTTGCAGCATGATCCTTTTCAACTGGTTCTGCGTGGGGCTCATCCCGATCTTGATCCTGATCGTCATGCAGATCCGGAGGATGGTGCATCGAACGCCGATCTTCTCCTACTGCATGGCGGGTTGCGTCGCGGGTGGACCGACACTCTTTCTGGTAGCCAATTGCTTCTGGCTGTTGGCGGCGTTCCGGCCGGAGCGCCGCCCCGAGCTGACCCAGATGTTCAACGACCTCGCTTGGATAACCTTCACCAGTCAGGTGCCATTCCTCATCGCGCAAGGCGTGATCCTCGCCATGGCAATATATTTCGATGATCCGGCACAACCAGTATTCGGCCGGTGGGTCGCCCACTTCAATCTCCTCATCGCCGCCACGCTCGTGCCGGCGGCGTTCGTCGGGCTCACCCTGACCGGTCCCCTGGCGTGGGACGGGGCGCTGTCGTTCTGGCTGAAGAACATTGCCATCGCGGTATGGATTGCCGTGATGGGCACCGTTGTCGGACGGGCCATATACCGGGAACGTGCCGATCTCCGGGACGACGACCGGGTTGATGCGTGAGCGTCGGGACGACGGAAATCCCGCGCCACGCGAAGCGGGAGTTGTGGTTGGCATGGTGGACGCTCGTCGTCTTCTACAACTTGTTCTTCGTGGTGTTCTTCGTCCTCACCCGGGCTCAGCCACCACCCAGCCCCGCGTGGGACGCCGCGAGGGTGGCGCAGTGGTTCCGCCACAACCACATCGGCATACTCGTGGGCTTCGCCATCATGTTCGTCATCACGGGGATGACGACCATGAGCAACGCGCTCATCGCCTACTCGATGCGGCGCATGTCGGTCAGCCGCGCGTTCGCATACTCCTACCTCGTGTTGTACTCCCTGAGTGCGGTCCCGGGCATGCTGCTGCTCTGCATCGCGCTGACCGTGGGTGCTTTGCGACCCGACCGCAGTCCCGAATTGCTGGGCTGGATCTACGATTTCGCCTTCCTGTCATTCGTCGGGACCATGGGGGTGTTTCTCATCGGGTCGCTGATCTGGATGCTCGCCATCCTCATCGACAACAACCGGGTGTTCCCGAAGTGGTTCGGCTACCTGAACCTGTGCAACGCCCTCACCGAGATCGTCGTGTCTCCGGCGTGGATGTTCCGCGAGGGCGTCCTGGCCTGGAACGGTCAGATCGCCTGGTGGCTAAACATGGTCGTGTTCGCTCTCTACACGGGCGTTTTCATCGCCCTACTCAGGCGGCTGATTCAGCGCGAGGACTTTGATAGCGGGCCGCTGCCCGCGCAAGCGGTGGCATGACCAACCGTGGGAACCCGTCCGCCAGGTTCGTGCCCGGCCAAGCCGACATGTGGGCGTTCGTGCTCTTCGAGACGCTCATCTTCACGGCATATTTCGGGTTTTATCTGTTTTACCGAGCCCGAAGCCCGGAACTCTTCCTACACGCTCAGGCGCAGCTCGATGTACGCGTCGGGATCGTCAACACCCTCGTCTTGCTGCTGAGTTCGTGGTCGGTGGCCCGCTGCGTCCAGTTGGCCCGTGCCGGCGCATACGGACCGGCGCTGCGTGACGCCTTTCTTACTGCAGCGTTCGGCCTGGCGTTCATGACGTCCAAGTCCGTCGAGTGGGCCGGCCAGATCCACCGGGGTCACGGGATTGCCGGCAACGAGTTCTTCACCTATTACTTCTTTCTCACCGGAATCCACTTCGTGCACCTCCTGATCGGCTTCGTCGCCCTGGGAGTCGTCGTCTACCAACTCAAGAGCGCCGCGCGGCGTTCCCAGGAACTCATCGAGACCTGCGCGACGTACTGGCACACCGTCGACTTCCTCTGGGTACTCATCTTCGCGCTGCTTTACGTGGTGAGGTGAGCGATGATTTCGTTCAGCAAGAGGCTGCTGGTCGTTTGGCTGACGCTGGCGTCGCTGACGCTGGCCTATCTTTGGATAGACCACTCTCATCGATCGCCGCGGCCCAGTGTGGCCGCCACGGTGACCGCGATCGCGATCGCACTCATCAAGGTGCGCATCATCTTTCGGGAGTTCATGGAGGTGAGGGGGGCGCCCGCCCCGCTCTGCCGCCTCACCGATGCCTGGGTGGCGCTCATCGCCGCGTGTCTGCTGGGCAGCTATTTCGCGGGCATGGCGCTCCGGTAGTCGGCGCGGCTACTGCGGCGTGAACGTGAGGTGGAGTTCGGTCAGGCCGCGGAGGATGTAAGTCGGCTCGTAGGTGTATCGGCGGTCGTCGGCCGGGCCGTGCTCGGACTCGTCGATCGCGATGCCGGCCATCCGGTCCAGGATGCGTTCGATCGACACGCGGCCCTCCACCCGTGCCAGCGGTCCACCCGGGCAGGAGTGAACTCCGCGGGCGAACGCCATGTGCTCGCGGACGTTCTTTCTGTCGAGGTTGAATTCGTGCGGGTTATCGAACCGGCGTGGGTCGCGGTTGGCCGCGCCCGGCAGCACCATCACCACGGTGCCGGCCGGGATGTCGACGCCGCCAACGGTGGTTGCCCTGCGGGCCAGGCGTGAATCGCTTTTCACCGGACTGTCCATCCGCAGTGATTCCTCGATGAACGCGGGAATCAGGCTGCGGTCCTCGCGCAGCCGTCGTTGGATGTCGGGCCGGTCGCCCATCACCTGTAGCGCGGCGCTGAGCAGCTTGGCCGTAGTCTCCTGCCCGGCCGCGAAGAGGAAGGTGGCCGAACGAACCACCTCGATGACCTCGGGTGTGGATCCGTCGGGATACTTCGCGGTCGCCAGGGAGGTCAGGACGTCGTTGCGGGGTTCGCGGCGCCGGTCCTCGATATAGGTGCAGAACTTTTCGTCTAGCCACTCCAGCGGATTGACGCCGACCGATTCGTGGTCCAGGCCGCCCACTCGGCCGGGTTTGTCGGCGCCCAGGACGACGCGAAACTCCTTGTGGTCTTCCTCGGGGACACCGAGCAGGTCGGCGATCACCAACGTCGCGAAGGGTTTTGAGTACTCACTGATGAATTCGCACTTGCCGTTGACCAGGAATTCGTCGAGCTGGCGGTCGGCGAGGCGCCACATGAATTCCTCGTTCTGCTTCAGCCTGCTCGGCGTCAATAGCCGACTCAACACGGACCGGGCGCGGGTGTGGTCGGGCGGATCCATCGTCACCATGTGCTCGTACATCGGGAAGTAGTCGCGGTGCTGGGCGATCTGCGCGCTGATGTCATCGCCGTCCGGCTGGAAGGGCAGCGGCGGGAACGGCCCTCCGAGCGCCACGATGTTCGAGAACGTGTCGGTGTCCTTGTAGATCTCGGTGGCTTCCTCGTATCCGGTGACGGCAACCACGCCGTGGTGCGGTAACCGCAGCACGGGATTGCGGCTACGCAGGTAATCGAAGTATGGATGCGGATCGGGCACCAGGGAGGGATCGGTGAAGAAGTCGATCGTTTCGTAAGTGCTCATCTCGAGCTTGCCTCCAAAAGCCGTCGTTGGCCGAATGGTGGTTCAGCGGCGAGCCCCGCGCCGCTCGAGTCGATACCGAATTGCTGAGCACTTGCTTAGCATGGAGTCATTGTCAGGGTCAAGGTGACAACGCTTGTGTGAGACACCCTGGCTAACATCCGGGATGGGCCACACTTGGTAGTCATGGAGCACGTCGAGATTCGGAGCAACTGCCAATGACTTCTGCCTCTACGGCCCGCAGGATCGGAGCGCCGGACGCGAAGAATCGTGGGCTGCTGCTCGACGCCGCCGAACGCTTGATGCTCGACGAGGGCTACGCCGCTGTGACCTCGCGTCGCCTCGCCAACAAGGCGGGCTTGAAACCGCAGCTGGTGCACTACTACTTCCGCACCATGGACGAACTGTTCCTCGAGGTCTTTCGCCGCCGCGCCGAGGAAGGCCTCCGTGTGCAGGCTCGGGCGCTGCAGTCGCCCCAACCTTTGTGGGCGTTGTGGCGATTCGGCACGGATCCGGGGTTCACCCGGATTTCGATGGAGTTCATGGCGCTGGCCAACCACCGAAAAGAGATGGGTGCCGAGATTGCTTATTACGCGGAGCGATTTCGTGAGCAACAACGCGAAGCGGTGACGGCCGCGCTGCAACGCTACGGCTCGGCTACCGAACAAGGCGGTGGCGACGTGCCGCCGGTGGTCTGGACCGTCCTGATGACCAGCCTGTCGCGGATGCTGGTGCTCGAACAGGCAATCGGGATGTCGGCCGGTCACGCCGAAACGATGGAGCTGGTCGAAAGCTACCTGCGCCGCCTGGAAGGCGAGCCGCAGCCCAGCACGAACATGCCGGCTGCGTGGGTGGTTCACCAACTGCGCAGCGAACAGAGCGCGCCCTTTGGGCCGACCTTGGAAACCACTACCTTTCCGTCCACGGACAGATCGCACTGAATGCCGGGTGTCCCCGGCTCCCGCCCGGTGGTGACGGTGACCATCGCCCAGTGGTCGGGGTCCAGCAGGTTCACCGGTTGGACCCACGGCTTGTCGGGGGCGACGTCCGCGTGCACCTGCGGCGTGAACTGATAGGGATTGTGGCTGTAGTCGGAGAAAACCGCCGGGTCCTGATCCTGGTAGAAGATGTCGACGTAGGCCGGGTTTCGGGCCGAGACGATATACACGACCTGATGCCAGACCGGGTCGGCCTGCGCCGGTCCGGCGCTCACCGGGAGGCCCGAGAGCGGCAGGAGCAGTGCTGTGCCGGCGCTTATGAGCTTCTTCGTAATGGTGGTCATGTCGCTCCTCCAGCTGCCGGGCGCGGACTGGTGGTGCGGTTCATGACCCGCTCTGCGGCCTGCCAGTGGGCGTCGGCAACCCAAAGCCGTGCAAAGGATGCTATCGCCTCGTCCGGGGAAACTCCGTTGATTACGCGTTTTATCTCCGCGACGGGCCGCCGCGCCAGCAATGCGGCGATCGATCGCCAGCCCTCGTCGAAGGAGGCGCGCGGAAACACCTTGTCCACCAACCCGATCCGCTCCGCCTCGACGGCGTCTACGGCGGTCCCGGTACCCGCCAACAGCAATGCCTTGCTCTTCCCGACGAGCGCGGCCAGGCGTTCGGCCCCGCCCCAGGCCGGCATGATCTCCAACTGGACCTGATTGAAGGCGATTCGCACGTCGTCGGCCGCCACCCTGATGTCGGCGGCGACAGCGACCTCGGCGCCGCCGCCCAAGGCGTGGCCGTTCAGTGCGGCGATCACCGGCGCGGGGAAGGACGCCAACTGGTCGCAGACCGAGCGCATCCGCTTTGCCATGGCGGCGGCGTCCTCCTCGGTGCGCAGCGCGCTGAGCTCCTTGAGGTCACCACCCGAGACGAACGCGCGGTCGCCCGCGCCCGTGATGACCAACGCCCGGGCGCCGGCCGCCGCGGTGAGCGCCTCCTCCAGCTGGCCCATGGTGTCGAGCGCAATGGCGTTGCGCGCGTGGGGGCGGTCGATCGTCAGCACCGCCAACCCGTCCTCGAACTCCAGAACCACCATGGGAGTATCGCTCCTCGAACGAAAGCACCGATATTGGCATTCTCTTTGGCGGAGAATAACATCGTCGAATCAGCTCGAAAGGTTGCGCCGTCGAGGATCGAGGTGGCCGAATGCCCCATCGCGTCACGGTGGCGGCCGTCTCAGTGTTCGCTCTGATCGGCATCGCCGCCTGCAGTCCGAAGCCGCAAACTCAGCTTTCCAGCACGGCATCGGTGACTGTCGACGGCAACGACGCGAACATGAACGTCGTCAAGTGCACCCAGCAGGAGTGGTACCGGACCATCGACATCGGCGGGGACTTCGCCGGGGCCAAGGTGGTCATCGACCAGCGAACCGATCCCCTGGTCGCCGAGTCGGTGCGCATCCAGAATCTGGGCGGCTTCACCGGCATGTACTCGCTGCACGACGGTGGTGGCGCCAGCATGAGCCTCAGCGGGGACAAGTTCACGATCACTGGGACCGCCAACGGCCACAAGAGCGACAAGCCCGCGGAACCGGCCAGCGCCACCTTCAAGATCGTCGCCACCTGCTGACCGCGCTCGACCGAGCGCCGGCGACCCGTTGCGGGCGACGGCCCGCAGAGAATAGTATTCTCAAAAATTGCGAAGGAGGATTTCATGGGGCAGCTGTCGCATCGGGAAGACGTCCCCTTCCCGCTCTTTGACGCGGATAACCACCTCTACGAGCCGCCGGAGGCGCTGACCAAGTTCCTGCCCAAGGAGTACAAGGACTACGTCCAGTACGTCCAGATCAACGGGCGCACCAAGATTGCTCTCCGTGGCGTGATCAGCAACTACATTCCCAACCCGACCTTCGAGGTCGTCGCACGGCCGGGCGCCTGGGAGGAGTACTTCAAGTACGGCAACCCGGAGGGCAAGACCAAACGCGAACTGTTCGGTGAGCCGATGCGCGCGATTCCGGCGTTCTTCGAGCCCGGCCCGCGCCTGGAAAAGATGAACGAACTGGGCCTGGACCGCACCCTGATGTTCCCGACGCTCGCCAGCCTGATCGAGGAGCGGTTGCGCGACGACCCGATCGCCATCCACGTCCTGATCCACGCGCTGAACCAATGGCTCGACGAGGTCTGGGGTTTCAACTACCAGAACCGCATCTTCACCACCCCGGTCATCACCCTGCCGATCGTCGAGAAGGCGATCGAGGAGCTGGAGTGGGTGGTCGAGCGCGGCGCGCGGTGCATTCTGATCCGCCCGGCGCCGGTTCCCGGTTTCCGCGGGCCCCGGTCGTTCGCGCTGCCCGAGTTCGACCCGTTCTGGGAACGGGTCGTCGAGTACGACGTGCTGGTCGGCATGCACTCGTCCGACAGCGGCTACTCCCGGTACACCTCCGAGTGGGACGGTGCCGACCAGGAGATGCTGCCGTTCCAGACCAATGCGATGGGCATTCTCAACGAGTGGCGGCCGATCCAGGACGCGGTGGGCTCGTGGGTGATCCACGGCGCGCTCTACCGCCACCCCAAGCTGAAGGTCGCGATCGTCGAGGCCGGATCGAAGTGGATGACCCCGCTGCTGGACGGCCTGGCCGAGGTTTTCCGGAAGGCTCCCGAGGCCTTCCCCAGCGACCCCGTCGAGACCGTCAAGAACCGGATCTACGTGAGCCCGTTCTTCGAGGAGGGTATCGACGATCTGATCAGCCTCGTCGGCGTGGACCAGGTGCTGTACGGCTCGGACTGGCCGCACCCGGAGGGGCTCGCGGAGCCGACCTACTACATCAACGCGCTGTCGCACCTGCCGATCGACGACCAGGCGAAGATCATGGGCGGAAACCTCGGCCGGCTCGTCACCGTGTGACAGCCTGCCTATGGCAGACCATCCCCGAGATGGTCTCGAGCGCGGCGGACCGCTTCGGTGACGCGGAAGCGGTCGTAGACGGTCCGCTGCGCCTCACTTTCACCGAGATCGTCGAGCGAATACGTTGCGCGGCAGGCGCATTCGCCGACTTCGGCGTCGGCAAGGGCGATCGGGTGGCGGTCTGGGCGCCCAACTCGGCGGAGTGGATCGTCGCGGCGTTCGGCCTGCTGACCGCCGGCGGTGTGCTCGTGCCGGTCAACACCCGCTTCAAGGCCGACGAGGCAGGTGACATCATCCGCCGCAGCGGGGCCAAGGCCGTTCTGGTCCAACAAGGGTTCCTGGGCCAGCGCTACTCCGCACCCGCCGGGGTGCCGGTCATCGATCTGAAGTCCAGCTTCCTCTCCGGCGGTTCGCCGTTCGAGCGGGTGGTCAACGGAACCGACACCTCGGACATCATCTTCACCTCCGGAACCACCGGTCGCCCGAAGGGCGCGATGATGCATCACCGGCAAACGCTGCGGATGTACGAGGAGTGGGCGACGCTCGCGGACCTGCGCCAGGGCGACCGCTACCTGATGATCAACCCGTACTTCCACACCTTCGGCCTGAAGGCGGGACTGATCGCGTCCTTTCTGCGTGGCGCGACCATGCTGCCGGTCGCGGTGTTCGACCTTGCGGCTGTGGTGAATATCGTTGAACGGGAACGGGTTACGATGCTACCCGGACCACCGACCCTGTACCACTCGTTGCTGACGGTCGGTGACAAGGACAGGCTGTCGACCCTGCGGGCGGCGGTGACGGGCGCCGCGGACATCCCGGTCGAATTGGTGCGCCGCATCCATGGCGAACTGCCGTTCCAGACGCTGATGACCGGTTACGGCCTGACCGAGGCGGGCAACGTGACCTTGTCCCGTCCCGGTGACTCGTTCGAGGACGTCGCCACGACCGCCGGGCTGCCGTGCGACGGGGTCGAGGTGCGAGTCGCCGAGGATGGCGAGGTGCTGGTGCGTGGCTACGGTGTCATGCAGGGTTATCTCGACGACCCGGCCGCCACCGCCCGGGCGATCGACGCCGACGGCTGGTTGCACACCGGCGATCTGGGGAGTCTCGATTGGTCTGGTCGGCTCCGGATCAACGGCCGCAAGAAGGACATGTACATCGTCGGCGGCTTCAACGCGTACCCGGCCGAGATCGAGGGCTTCCTGCTGAGCCACCCGGCCGTCGCGCAGGCTGCGGTCATCGGTGTACCCGACGAGCGGCTCGGGCAGGTCGGCAAGGCTTTCGTCGTCGCGAAAGACGCTGTCAGCGCTGAGGAATTGATCGCCTGGTGTCGCGAACGCATGGCGGGCTTCAAGGTGCCGCGGTCGGTGCAATTTCTCGAGGCGCTGCCCCTCAACGCCACTGGCAAGGTGGTCAAAGACCTATTGCGTTAGACATGGGTCAGCCGCCTCCGCTTTCGCCTCAAAGCGCATCAGGTGAGCCGGCTGGCCGCGCTGCAGATGGCTTTCTTCGCGTCCGGCCACGATGCCTCGACCTGGCTGACCGGCTGGTATCCGGAAACTCCGGCGATGCAAGTCGACTGCGTGCATCGTGCCCACCTCGCACGCTACGGGGGAGCGGGGACAGCGCCGGTGTTCGAGATCATCGCCTCCCTCGGCCCCCGTTTCATCAACGCGAAGAATGGGGCGACCTGCGCGCTCGGTACGGCGATCGCCTCAGCGCCACCGCGATCGACGATGCCGCCCACGCCCCGTTTTCCGAACAGCCCGGAGCCGTTGCTGGCGCGATTATCAAATATCTGCATACCGTCGACCATTCCGCCGCCGGACGACGACACCGGCGTGCCCAGCGGTATCGGTCGTGACCCCTCGGGCGCCGTCCACAATGCGGCCGGAGAACCGCATTTCCGCAGTTTGAGAGGGCTTTATGGGCCGCCGTTGGCGCGGCGGCGCAGGCATTGGTCGCGATCGATGATAACGTTGTTCTCTCAGTTGGCCCGACCTACGGCGGAAGAATATCGGCGCAGGTGGTCGCGGGGTTATGCGTGTGCCGAGTAGGGTTGCCCGACGGCGGGAGACAGCAGGCCGCTGCCCGGCTTTCGTCTCCCAGCAGTCGGCGGCAGGGTGCTCACTTGCCACGGCGGTCAAGCGATGGAGGAGTTTGGCATTGAGTCAGCACTGGCCTCGTTGTCGAGCTGGTGAGCTGTGAGCGGCGCCGGCCAAGATGCCGCCGACCCGAAATCGGATCCCGTGAACGAGGACGACGTCCCCACTTCCGTCGCCGATATCAGAGCCTTGGCCGAGCAGGCCGAGGCCGAGGCCGTGGAAGCGGAGGCCCTCGCCGCCGCGGCCCGCGCCCGCGCCCGCGCCATTCAACTGCGCCGCCAGGCCGAACTCGCCGAAGCTCGGAACGAAGCCCCGGAGACGGCGGCGGCGGAGGAGCCTGCGGACGAGGCGTCCGAGGAACGCGCCGCTGACGTCGTCGACACCCCGGAACCGGAGAAGACACTGTCCGCGGCCGAACCCGAGAGCGCCGAAACCGAAGAAGCGCCGGTCGAACCCGAGGCCCCGGGCGAGACCGAGGTCGAGGAAGCGTCCGCCCCATCGCCGCGGCGGCGCCGGTTCGCCGGCCGGCTGCGCCGACCCCGGCGGTCGACCGTCGGCGCAACCGTCGCCATCCTCGTCATCGTCGCCGCACTGGCGGGCAGCGGTTACATGATCAAACGGCACGAGGATGCGGTCCGGCGGCACCAGCGGGTGGCCGAATTCGCCGCCGCGGCGCGCCAGGGCGTCGTGACCTTGACGTCGCTGGACTTCAACAACGCCAAGCAAGGGGTGCAGCGGATCTTGGAAAACTCCACCGGCACGTTCAAGGACGACTTCCTCAAGATGGCGGACGACTTCACCAAGGTGGTGGAGCAGTCCAAGGTGGTCTCTCAAGGCAGCGTCCAGGCCGCCGCGGTGGACCTGGACACCATGACGAACGACTCGGCCGTGGTGCTGGTGGCCTCGACATCGGAGGTCACGAATGCGGCCGGTGCCAAACAGGATCCGCGTAACTACCGGCTGATCGTGACGGTCGCCCGCGACGGTGGCCAGCTCAAGGTAGCGAAAGTCGAGTTCGTGCCGTGACCGCTGACGAAACCTCGGTCGACGAGAAGGCGGCGATCGACCGAGAAGACGAGGTCGCGGAGACGGTCGACGCCGAGGAGCCGGAGGATGCCGCGCCCGTCGAGGACGCGGACGATCACGACGGAATGCCCGGTCGGCCGAAGCGCATGGCCGCGTGGGTGAAGAAGCGGACGTCCGGAAAGATTCTCGCGGCCGCGCTGGCATGCCTCGTTGTCGCTTCGCTGGCCTTACTGGGCGCCACGTACTGGTTCTTCTACCGGCAGGACAGCGCGACGGATACCGCGGTGGCGAAGTCGGCGATCAACGCCGCCAGTGAGGGAACCGTGGCGGTGCTCTCGTATTCCCCCGACACCCTCGACCGCGACTTCTCTTCCGCGAAGTCCCATCTGACCGGCGACTTCCTGTCCTACTACGACCAATTCACTCAGCAGATCGTCGCCCCGGCCGCCAAGCAGAAGTCGGTCAAGACCACCGCGGTGGTGCTGCGCGCCGCCGTGTCCGATCTGCGCCCGGATTCGGCCGTCGTCCTCTTGTTCGTCAACCAGAGCACGCAGAGCAAGGATCGGCCGGAGCCGACGTTCACCTCCAGCAGCGTATCTGTCAGGTTGACGAAAGCCGATGGCAAATGGCTCATTTCGTCGTTCAACCCGGTGTAACGCGGTGACGATGACGAACGAGATCCACTCGATGGTCATCGCGTCGGACTACCGCGTCCCGGACCCCACGCGGGTGTGGCCGCTGCTCGAGCGCAACAAGTCGGCCCTCGCCGACATCGGCGCCCACCATGTCCTCGTCTACACCTCGACGCACGACCACCGCCGCGTGCTGGTGATGATCGGCGTCCACAGCCGGGAGCCGATCGTCGAGTTACTCCGCTCTCGGGTCTTCTTCGATTGGTTCGACGCCGCCGGCGTGGAAGACATCCCCGCGGTCTTCGCGGGCGAGATCATCGACCGATTCGTCGCCGAGCCTCTGGCGACTTCCGGGGCGCCGGGGGTCGTGGTGGCCGCGATCGCCAGAGTTGACGACGTCTCCGCCCTGGTCACCGAGGTCCGTTCGGCGATGGACAGGTTCACCGCGGCGGGAATCCGCAAGACGTGGGTGTTCCACGCCTTCGACGACGAGGACGAGGTGTTGATCCTGCAGGAGTTCGCCGACGAGGACAGCGCGCGGAACTGGATCGACCATCCCGACGCCGCCGCCGAATGGATGTCCGGCGCTGGGGTGGGTGCCTATCCGCCACTTTTCGTCGGCCGGTTCTTCGACATGATGCGTATCGAGGCGGATTGAGCGAGATCGCCCGATGTTCGTGTGCCTGTGCAATGGAGTCACCAGCCAGACTGTGACGGAGGTCGTCGCAGCCGGGGCGTCGACGACCAAGGATGTGGCCCTGGCGTGCGGTGCGGGCGCCGAATGCGGGCGCTGCCGGCGGACCATCCAGGCGATCCTGCGATCGCCGGAACGGACCACGCGCCCCGTCTGATGTCGCCGACGGCGGCTCGCGTCAGCCGTCGCTGTCGCCGACGGGCGCCATGGGCCCGACGAGTTGGCCGAGCAGATGCGGGATCTCCAGCCGCGGCAACACCACCTCGACGAAGACCATGCGGTCGCGGTGCTCGGCGGCCTCGGTCAGCGCATCGTCGAGCTCGCCGTAGGTCCGCGCCCGGAACACCAGGTGATCGCTGACCCCCAGCGCGTGTGGGATATCGGTCCAACACCAGGCGACGATGTCGTTGTAGGGCGCCGTCTTGCCGTGGATCGCCCGCTCGACGGTGTAGCCGTCGTTGTTGACGACCACGATGACGGGCGACAGCCCTTCCCTGGAGAAGGTGCCGAGTTCCTGGATGGTGAGCTGTGCGGCGCCGTCGCCGATCAGCAGCACGGTCCTGCGGTCCGGGTGGGCCACCGCGGCACCCACCGCCGCGGGCAGCGTGTAACCGATTGAGCCCCAGAGCGGTTGGCCGATGAAGGTAACCCCTTGCGGCAGCCGGTGGTCGGCCATGCCGTAGAAAGAGGTGCCCTGGTCGGCAAGCACCACGTTGCCCGGCGTGAGCGCCACGCAAAGCCGGTCCCACAGCATCCGTTGGGTGAGCGGCTGGTCACGCGCCGGGGGAGGCGGCGGAGGATCGGCGGGCGGCGCCGCGACGGGCGGCGAACTGATTCCGCGCCGGGCCAGGATGGTGGCCAGCGCCTCGAGGGCGGCGCCCATCTCCAGTGGCGCGAACACTTCGCCGGCCACGCTGCTCTGGTACTGCCCCACGTCGATGGTTCGCGCGGGATCGATCCGCTGGCTGAAGAAACCGCTGACCATGTCGGTGAACACCACCCCCGCCGTCACCAGCACGGGCGCCTCCTCGATGGCGGTGCGCACCCATTCGGCGCTCGCCGAACCCGCGTAAATGCCCAGAAAATCGGGCGAGCTCTCGTCGAGCAGGCTCTTCCCCCACATCAGCGTGGCGTGCGGCACCACGTCGGCCGCCAGCAGTGCCTCCAGTTCCTTGACGGCGTGCAGGCGATGAACCAGCAGGTCGGCGAGCACGGTCAACCGGTGGTCGCCGATGAGTTCGGTGGCTGCCTCGACGAACAGCGCGAGCGCCCGCGGGCTGGTGCCGCCGGGATAGTGGGGCAGCGGCTCCGCGGGCCGTTCGGTGGGGAACCGGGCCACGTCGGTGGACAACAGGATGTAGCCGGGCCGCTTCTGCTCGCGGACCTCGCTGAGCACCCGGTCGATTTCCCGGCGCGCCGTGGCCGGCATCAGATTGGCCTGCGCGCAGGTGAATTCGCGACTGACCCGAAAGAAGTGTTCGAAGTCCCCGTCACCGAGCGAGTGGTGCAGCGCCCGCCGGGTGCCCTGCGCGTCTTTCGACGGGCCTCCCACGATGTGCACCACGGGCACATGTTCGGCGTAGCTGCCCGCGATCGCGTTGGCCGCTGACAGTTCACCCACTCCGAAAGTGGTTACCACGGCCGACATTCCGCGCAGTCGGCCGTAGCCGTCGGCGGCATAGCCCGCGTTGAGCTCGTTGGCGCTGCCGACCCAGCGGATGGCCGGATGGGCGACGATATGGTCCAAGAATGCCAGGTTGTAGTCGCCGGGAACGCCGAAGATCTCGGTGACGCCGAGTTCGGCCAGGCGGTCCAGGAGGTAGTCACCGACGGTGTAGACGGGGTCGTCCGACCACGAATTCAGATGGGCATCAGTCACATGCATGACGGTACGCCCGTCGAATACGTTCCCGCCGCCACGCCATTTAAGTATCGTGCGGGCCATGGCAATCAAAGAATCCCGCGACATCGTCATCGAAGCCGGACCCGAGGAGATTCTGGACGTCATCGCCGATTTCGAGGCGATGCCGGACTGGTCCGAGCCGCACCAGAGCGCGGAGGTCCTGGAGACCGGGGACGATGGTCGGCCCAGCAAGGTGCGGATGAAGGTCAAGGTTGCCGGCATCACCGACGAGCAGGTGGTGGCGTACACCTGGGGCGACAACGTGGTGAGCTGGACGCTGGTCAGCTCCTCGCAGCAGAAGGCGCAGGACGGCAAGTACACCCTGGTGCCGAAAGGCTCCGAGACGCTCGTCAAATTCGAGCTCGTCGCGGACCCCAACGTGCCGCTGCCCGGCTTCGTGCTCAAGCGCGCCGTCAAGGGAACGATCGATTCGGCGACCAAGGCGCTGCGCGAGCGGGTGCTCACGGTGAAGAAGGGCAAGTAGCCGGGGTGGGCGACCGTGGCCCGCTGGCCGGGGTGAAGGTGATCGAACTCGGCGGCATCGGGCCCGGGCCGCACGCCGGGATGGTGCTTGCCGACCTGGGGGCCGACGTGGTGCGGGTGCGCCGACCCGGCGGCGTGGTTATGCCGGCCGAGGACCGCGACCTGCTGCACCGCGGCAAGCGGATCGTCGACCTGGACGTCAAGGCGCGGCCCCAGACGCTGGTGGACCTCGCCGCCAAAGCCGACGTGCTGCTCGACTGCTTCCGGCCCGGCACCTGCGAACGACTCGGCATCGGGCCGGACGACTGCGCGGCGGTCAACCCGCGGCTGATTTTCGCGCGGGTCACCGGCTGGGGACAGGACGGTCCGCTTGCATCCACGGCGGGCCATGACATCAACTACCTGTCGAGCACCGGCGCGCTGTCAGCAATGGGCTACGCCGACCGGCCGCCGACACCGCCGCTCAATCTCGTCGCCGACTTCGGCGGCGGTTCGATGCTGGTGCTGGTGGGCATCGTCGCGGCCCTGTACGAGCGGGAGCGCTCGGGCCGGGGCCAGGTGATCGATGCGGCGATGGTGGACGGCGTCAGCCTGCTCTCCCAGATGATGTGGACGATGAAGTCGACCGGTGCGCTGCGCGACCGGCGTGAATCCTTCCTGCTCGACGGGGGTACCCCCTTCTACCGCTGCTACGAGACATCCGACGGCAGGTATGTGGCGGTGGGCGCCATCGAGCCGCAGTTCTTCGCCGCGTTGTTGCGCGGGCTGGAACTGTCGCCCGACGAGGTCCCGAACCAACTCGACACCGGTTCGTACGCGCGGATGCGCGACACCTTCGCCGAACGATTCGCCGGCCGCACCCGTGACGCGTGGGTGCGGACCTTCGCGGGCACCGATGCGTGCGTCACGCCGGTGTTGACGTGGGGTGAGGCCGCCACCGACGGCCACTTGCGGGCGCGCGCGACGGTGATCACCGCCCACGGCGCCGACCAGGCCGCGCCCGCCCCGCGCTTCTCGCGCACACCGGCCGGACCCGTCGGGCCCCCACCCGCGGCCACCACACCCCTCACCGAGATCAATTGGTAGCGCGCCTATTACGTCAGAACCGTCCGGTCGCACGGCGGCATTGCTAGGTTGACCCCAGTGGCCGTAAAAGCATCACGAGAATTCGTCGTCGACGCGCCGCCGGAGAAGGTCATGGAGGCGCTGACGGACGTGGCTGTCCTGTCCGCGTGGTCGCCGCTGCACAAGCAGGTGGAAGTGATCGACCGCTATCCCGACGGGCGGCCGCACCACGTCAAAGCGACGATCAAGATCCTGGGACTCGTCGACAAGGAAATCCTCGAATATCACTGGGGCCCCGACTGGGTGGTCTACGACGCCCAGGGGACCGCCCAGCAGCATGGCCAGCACGTCGAGTACACCCTGAAGCCCGAGGGGCTCGACAAGACCCGGGTGCGGTTCGACCTCACGGTCGAACCAGCCGGGCCCATACCGCAGTTCATCGTCCGGCGGGCGAGCGAGAACGTCCTGGACGCGGCGATGGAGGGTCTGCGCGAATTGGTGACCGGTGTCGGGGATTCCGGCGAGCAGTCGTAGCCGCGCGACCGGTCGCGATTTTGGCTTCGCGAGCGGCGTTCCGGTTGCTAACTTGATAGCAGTGGCCGTACAAGCTTCGTCCGAGATCGTGATCGACGCGCCCCCGGAAGTGATCATGGAGGCGCTCGCCGACATGGACGCCGTGCCATTCTGGTCGTCGGTCCACAAGCGGGTCGAAGTGGTCGACAAGCACCCCGACGGGCGGCCGCACCACGTCAAGGTCACCATCGCGGTGACGGGCATCCACGACACCGAAATGCTCGAATATCACTGGGGCCCCGACTGGATGGTGTGGGATGCCGCGAAGACCGCGCAACAGCACGGTCAGCACGGTGAGTACAACCTGACCCGCGAGGGCGACGAGAAGACCCGGGTGCGGTTCACCATCACGGTCGAACCGTCGGCGCCGCTGCCCGAATTCTGGGTCAGCCGGGCCCGCAAGAAGATCCTGCACTCGGCGCTGGAGGGGCTCCGCGATCGCGTCATGGGCACCGAGGGCGGACCGGTCACATAGGCGCTTACCGGCGCAGCGCGGCCAGTCGGCCGAGTGCCTCGTCAAGGGTGTCGTCGCGCTTGCAGAAGGTGAAGCGCACCAAATGATTCCACGCTGTGACGTGCGGGCCGTCCGGGTCACAGAACGCCGACAGTGGGATGGCGGCCACCCCGACCCGCTCCGGCAACGCCGCACAAAACGCGGTGCTGTCGTCGTATCCCAGAGGCCGCGGGTCCGCGCACAGGAAGTAACTGCCGTTGCTGTGGTGAACCTCGAAGCCGATTTCGGTGAGACCCTCGGCCAACCGGTCGCGCCGGACCCGCAGCGAGCGGCGCAGCCCCGCCACCCAGGCGTCCTCGGTGTCCAGCGCGAGCGCAACCGCGGGCTGGAACGGGGCGCCGCCGACATAGCTCAGGTACTGCTTGGCCGCGCGCACCCCAGCAATGAGATTCGCAGGGCCACAGGCCCATCCGATCTTCCAGCCTGTGCAGTTGAACATCTTGGCCGCGCTGGAGATCGTTATCGTGCGCTCGGCCATGCCGTCGAAGGCTGCCAGCGGCAGGTGCCGGTGGCCGTCATACACCAGGTGCTCGTACACCTCGTCGGTGATCACCAGCAGGTCGGCGGCGACCGCGATCTCCGCGATCGCCGCCAGTTCGGCTTCGCTCAGCACCGTCCCGGTCGGGTTGTGCGGCGAGTTGACGATCAGCGCGCGGGTCCGGGACGTCACCGCGCGCCGCAGCGCGTCGATGTCCACGGCGAAGCCGCGTCCATCGGGCACGAGCGGAACGGCCACCCGTTGCGAACAGGCCATCGCCACCACGGGTGAGTACGAGTCGTAGAAGGGCTCGATCAGCAGCACCTCCGAACCCGGTTCGACCAGGCCGCTGACCGCCGCGGCGATCGCCTCGGTGGCGCCCACCGTCACGAGCACCTCGGTGTCCGGGTCGTACTGAACGCCGAAGTGCCGTCGCCGTTGCTCGGCGATGGCCTCCCGCAGCGAGGCCACACCGATGCCCGGCGGGTACTGGTTGACTCCGGCGGCGATGGCGTCCTGGGCGGCCTTGAGCATCGCGGGCGGGCCGTCCTCGTCGGGAAAGCCCTGGCCGAGGTTCACCGCGCCGACCCGCGATGCCAGGGCCGACATCTCGGCGAACACGGTGGTCGCATACGGCCGCAGTCTCGACACCGTCATGGTGGTCGAGCTTATCCACCGGGCCTGCCGTGGCCGCGGTGTCACGTCCGGGCGCCGTGACCAGCACCCTTCCGCCCAACCAACAGGTTGGCCGGGGCCCCTGTTAGTGTGCTGGTACTGGGCCTACTGTTTACGACGGACCCGAAACCCCATTTCTCGAGAAGAGAACGAAAAGGAAGTTGTCATGTCCGAAGAAGCGTTCGTCTACGAGGCGATCCGCACGCCCCGCGGCAAGCAGAAGAACGGATCGTTGAACGAGGTCAAGCCATTGAACCTGGTCGTCGGCCTGATCGAGGAGCTGCGCAGGCGTCACCCCGACCTGGACGAGAACCTGATCAGCGACGTCATCCTGGGGTGCGTGTCTCCCGTGGGTGACCAGGGCGGCGACATCGCGCGCACCGCGGTGATCGCGGCCGGCATGCCCGACACCGTCGGCGGCGTGCAGCTCAACCGCTTCTGCGCCTCCGGGCTGGAGGCCGTCAACACCGCCGCCCAGAAGGTCCGCTCCGGCTGGGACGACCTGGTGATCGCCGGTGGCGTCGAGTCGATGAGCCGCGTTCCGATGGGCTCCGACGGCGGCGCGATGATGGCCGACCCGGCCACCGCCTACGACGCCTACATCGTCCCGCAGGGCATCGGCGCCGACCTGATCGCCACCATGGAGGGCTTCTCCCGCGACGACGTGGACGCGTACGCGCTGCGCTCGCAGGAGCTGGCGGCCGCGGCATGGTCGGGCGGCTACTTCGCCAAGTCGGTGGTACCGGTCCGCGACCAGAATGGGCTGCTGATCCTCGACCACGACGAGCACATGCGCCCCGAGACCACCATGGAGGGCCTGGCCAAGCTGAAGCCCGCCTTCGAGGGCCTGGCCGCGATGGCCGGCTTCGACGACGTGGCGCTGCAGAAGTACCACTGGGTCGAGAAGATCAACCACGTCCACACCGGCGGTAACAGCTCGGGCATCGTCGACGGCTCCGCGCTGGTGCTTATCGGCAACGAGAAGGCCGGCACGTCGCAGGGCCTGACTCCGCGGGCACGCATCGTCGCCACCGCCACCACGGGCGCCGACCCGACCATCATGCTGACCGGCCCCACCCCGGCCACCGAGAAGGTGCTCGACCGGGCCGGCCTGGCCGTCGACGACATCGACCTGTTTGAGCTGAACGAGGCGTTCGCGTCGGTCGTCCTGAAGTTCCAGAAGGACCTGAACATCCCCGACGAGAAGCTCAACGTCAACGGCGGCGCCATCGCGATGGGCCACCCGCTGGGCGCCACCGGCGCCATGATCCTGGGCACCATGGTCGACGAGCTCGAGCGCCGCGGCGCCCGGCGTGCACTGATCACGCTGTGCATCGGCGGCGGCATGGGCGTGGCTACCATCATCGAGAGGGTTTAAGACCATGGCAGAGAACACCATTCAGTGGGACAAGGACGCCGACGGCATCGTCACGCTGACGTTGGACGACCCGACCGGGTCGGCCAACGTGATGAACGAGCACTACAAGGAGTCCATGCACAAGGCGGTCGAACGCCTTGTCGCCGAGAAGGACTCGGTCACCGGCGTGGTGATCACCAGCGGTAAGAAGACGTTCTTCGCCGGTGGTGACCTGAAGAGCATGATCACCGCCGGCCCGGAGAACGCCGGCGAGATCTTCGCCGAGGTCGAGGACATCAAGCGTGATCTGCGCGCGCTCGAAACGCTTGGCAAGCCGGTGGTGGCCGCCATCAACGGCGCGGCGCTGGGCGGCGGTCTGGAGATCGCGCTCGCCTGTCACCACCGCATCGTCGCCGACGTCAAGGGCGTCCAGATCGGGCTGCCCGAGGTCACGTTGGGTCTGCTGCCCGGCGGCGGCGGTGTCACCCGAACGGTCCGGATGCTCGGCATCCAGAACGCCTTCGTCAACGTCCTGAGCCAGGGCACCCGCTTCAAGCCCGCCGCGGCCAAGGACAACGGCCTCGTCGACGAGATCGTCGGCAGCGTGGACGAACTGGTCCCGGCGGCCAAGGCGTGGATCAAGGCCAACCCCGAGGCGCACACGCAGCCATGGGACGTGAAGGGGTACAAGATCCCTGGCGGCACCCCCAGCAGCCCCGCGCTGGCCGCGATCCTGCCGTCGTTCCCGTCGCTGTTGCGCAAGCAGCTCAAGGGCGCGCCGATGCCGGCGCCGCGGGCCATTTTGGCCGCCGCGGTCGAGGGCACGCAGGTCGACTTCGACACCGCCAGCCGCATCGAGAGCCGTTACTTCACCGAACTGGTCACCGGCCAGGTCGCCAAGAACATGATCCAGGCGTTCTTCTTCGACCTGCAGCACATTAACGGCGGTGGTTCGCGGCCTGAGGGCATCGGCAAGACCCCGATCAACAAGATCGGTGTGTTGGGGGCGGGCATGATGGGCGCCGGCATCGCCTACGTGTCGGCCAAGGCCGGCTACGACGTGGTGCTCAAGGACGTCAGCCTCGAGGCCGCCGAGAAGGGCAAGGGTTACTCGGAAAAGCTGGAGGCCAAGGCGCTTCAGCGGGGCAAGACCACCGAGGAGAAGAGCAAGGCGCTGCTGGACCGCATCAAGCCGTCGGCCGACCCGGCCGATTTCAAGGGCGTCGACTTCGTGATCGAGGCGGTCTTCGAGAACCAGGAACTCAAGCACAAGGTGTTCCAGGAGATCGAGGACATCGTCGAGCCCAACGCGCTGCTCGGGTCCAACACCTCGACGCTGCCGATCACGGGTCTGGCGACCGGCGTGAAGCGCCAGGAGGACTTCATCGGGATCCACTTCTTCTCACCCGTCGACAAGATGCCACTCGTCGAAATCATCAAGGGCGAGAAGACATCCGACGAGGCGCTGGCCCGGGTGTTCGACTACACGCTGGCCATCGGCAAGACCCCGATCGTGGTGAACGACAGCCGCGGCTTCTTCACCAGCCGCGTCATCGGCACGTTCGTCAACGAGGCGCTCGCGATGCTCGGTGAGGGCGTGGAGCCGGCCAGCATCGAGCACGCCGGCTCGCAGGCCGGCTACCCGGCGCCGCCGCTGCAGCTGTCCGACGAGCTCAACCTCGAGCTGATGCACAAGATCGCCGCCGCGACCCGCAAGGGCGTCGAGGACGCCGGCGGCACCTACGAGCCGCACCCGGCGGAGGCCGTCGTCGAGAAGATGATCGAAATCGGCCGCCCCTCACGGTTGAAGGGAGCGGGCTTCTACGAGTATGTCGACGGCAAGCGCGCGGGACTGTGGCCGGGCTTGCGGGAGACCTTCAAGTCGGGCTCGTCGCAGCCGCCGCTGCAGGACATGATCGACCGGATGCTGTTCGCCGAGGCGCTGGAAACCCAGAAGTGCCTCGACGAGGGCGTGCTGACGTCGACCGCCGACGCCAACATCGGCTCGATCATGGGCATCGGCTTCCCGCCGTGGACCGGCGGTAGCGCGCAGTTCATCGTCGGGTACTCGGGTCCGGCCGGCACGGGCAAGGAGGCCTTCGTGGCCCGCGCCCGCGAGCTGGCGGACAAGTACGGCGAGCGGTTCCTGCCGCCGAAGTCGCTGACGTAAGTCTCTGCGCCGCAACGGTAAAGCCCCCGACCGCTCGCGTTCGGGGGCTTTCCGCTTGGCGTCTTCGCTCCGCGCGCCTCGCGTCCAGACATAACTGGTCGCGATGTTCGGCGGCGTGTCGTGTGCGTGGTTTATGTGTCGCGGCCGCCAGGCTCACGTCACGTCACGTCACGTCAGGGCTGCGGCGATGCGCCGCCATTGCACGCGCGGGAACTCGCGCGGGTCGGCCGTGAGCACCTGCACGCAGACGTGGTCGGCTCCCGCCGCGCGATGCTCGGCGACCCTGGCCTTGACGGCGTCCTCGTCGCCCCAGGCGATGATCGCGTCGAAGAGCCGATCGCTCACCTGCGTCAGGTCGTCCTCCGTGAACCCGCTGCGCAGAAGGTTGTTGGCGTAGTTAGGCAGCGCCAGATAGCCACGGAGCCAATCGGTTCCGGCTCGGCGCGCTTCGTTGGCATCGTCGGTGAGGATGACGGATTGCTCCGGCAGCAAGAGCGGTCCCTCGCCCAGGGTCGCGCGGGCGAAGGCGGTGTGGTCGGGGGTGACGAGGTAGGGGTGGGCGCCGCGGGCGCGTTGTGCGGACAAGGCCAGCATTTTCGGGCCGAGCGCGGCGAGCACCCGGCTCGCGACGGGCACGGGTTGATCCGCGGCGTCCAACCCGTCCAGGAATGCGGCCGTGGCCGCGAGCGGCTTGCGGTAGCGGCCGGGTTGGCCGGCGTCGATCAGCGGCGCGTGGCTGACCCCGATGCCCAGCAGGAAGCGGTCGCCGTGCTCGGCGGTCAACGCGGCGTGGGAAGCGGCGACGTCACCGGGCGAGTGCATCCACAGGTTCAGGATCCCGGTAGCGATCACCGTTCGCTTGGTGGCCGCGAGCAGGCGGGCCACCGCGTCGAGCACCGACCCGCTGACGTCGGGAATCCATAGCGCCGCAAAACCGAGTTCCTCCAATTCGGCTGCGGCGTCGGCGGCTTCGCCGGCATCACCGTAGTGCAGCTGGCTGCTCCAGATGCCGACACCGGTTAGCTCCATCAAGTCATTCCTCTCGTGGCGTGGCCGTCAGATCGTCGTCATAGGCGGGGACGCGCATCGAGTCATGCAGTCGCACCCCCTTGGTCTTCGCCATAACTCTGGCGAGTGGGGTCGGCATTCCGGAGGCCAGCCGGGCCCCGCGTGTCAATGCCCAGACGCCGATCCGGGAGCCCGGGATGATGGTCCTGGCGGCGCTGCGCGCGAAAGAGCGGCTGAGGTGGACCGGCTCACGCATCGCCAGCTCGTAGGCGGCGAACGCGGCCAGGTGATCGCCGCCGGCCCGGGCCAGCTCGCCGGCCAGGACGTAAGCGCCCACGACCGCGAGGCTGGTGCCGCCGCCGCCGACCGCCGGGCCGGGGCAATACCCTGCGTCGCCGACCAGCGTCACCCGGCGCCGCGACCATCTGTCGAGTCGAAGCTGGCTGATGGCGTCGAAGTAGAACGCCGGGGTATCGTCGATCTCGCCGAGCCAGCGGTCCACCTGGGGGTGCATTCCCGCGAACCTCTCGCGCAGTAATGCCTTCTGCCGCAACCCATCTTGGAGGTCGTAGTCCAACTCGTCGTGGCTTCGGAACAGGAAAACCACGCGGGCATCGTCCAGGTGCGCTGCGGTGTAGGTGACCACCACGCGGCCGACGCCGATGTGGCCGACCATTTCGCTGTCCTCGGCCAACGCCTTGGGCACGGATATCACCGCGAGGTAGCCGCCCAGGAAGCGGATCAGCTCGGCCTCCTCACCGAAGGTCAACTGCCGGACATTCGAGTGCAGGCCGTCGGCGCCGACGATGACGTCGAACGTGCGCGGCGGCATGTGCTCGAACGTCACCTCACCCTCGATGTCGATGGCGGTGATCGAGTCGCCGAACACGTACTCGACGTCGTTTCGCCCGGCGTTGTAATAGATTTCGCTGAGGTCGTCGCGCATGATCTCCACATGCCGGTCCGAGGTGGCGCTCACGATCTTGGTCAGATCGAGCTCGGTGGGCCGAAAATGGCCTTCCCGGTACAAAGTCAGCCGGTCGTTCCCGGTGGCGCGCGCCTCGATGCCAGGCAGAACGCCCATCTTCGCGGAGATTTCCATCGCGGGCTGGAACAGGTCGACGGCGTGGCCGCCGGCTTTGCGCAGCGCCGGCGAGCGCTCGACGACGGTGACCTCGAAGCCGCGCCGCGTCAGCCAGTACGCGAGCACGGGCCCGGCGATGCTGGCGCCGGAGACGAGTACTCGCATCGCGCGCCTCCATCACCGTTCGCTCGCCAGTGTTCGGCCCGCAGCCTACCCGCATCGTTGCCGGGCTGTGTTTGATGGCCCGGCTCCTCAGCGGCCCGTGCCGGGCCGCATCGTCGCCGGGCTAGAGTCACCGCTATGCGCTTCGGTCTCTTCATACCGCAAGGCTGGCGAATGGATCTCGTCGGCATCGAACCCGAAAACCACTGGGCGGTGATGCGCGATCTGGCCGGGTATGCCGACGCCGGCGCCTGGGACTCGCTGTGGGTGTACGACCACTTCCACACGGTCCCGCTGCCGACGGGCGAGGCCACCCACGAGGCGTGGTCGCTGATGGCGGCGTATGCGGCCACCACCTCCCGGATCAAGCTCGGCCAGATGTGCACGGCGATGAGCTACCGCAATCCGGTGTACCTGGCCAAGGTTGCGGCGACCGCCGACATCATCTCCGGTGGCCGAATTCAAATGGGCATCGGCGGCGGCTGGTACGAACACGAGTGGCGCGCTTACGGTTACGGGTTCCCCTCCGCCGGGGTACGGTTGGGCCGGTTGGACGAGGGCGTGCAAATCATGCGCGCCGCGTGGCGCGACGGCAAGGTCACCTTCGAGGGCAGGCACTACCAGGTCGACGGCGCGATCGTCTCCCCTAAGCCATTGCAGCAGAACGGCGTTCCCATGTGGATCGCCGGCGGGGGCGAGAAGGTGACGCTGCGGATCGCGGCGCAGTACGCGCAGTACACCAACTTCACGCCGGAGCCTGATGCGTTCGCCCACAAGTCCGAGGTGTTGGCTCAGCACTGCCGCAATGCGGGAACGGACTTCGACGCGATCGTGCGTTCGGTCAACGTCAACGCCATCGTGGGCACCTCGGACGCCGACGTCGAGGACCGGCTGCGACGGGTCCGCGACCGCCTGGTGAACTACGTCCCCGACGCGGCCGCCGACGCCATGATCGCCAGCACCAGCGGACCGGGTTCGGCGACGGGCACGCCGGAGCAGGTGATCGAGCGGTTGACAAAGCTGCGCGGCCTCGGCTGCGAGTACGCGATCTGTTATTTCCCCGAGGCGGCGTACGACCGATCTGGCATCGAATTGTTCGAGCGCGAAGTGATTCCCGCCCTGAGCTAGATGTCGGAGGTGACGTACCTCGTCTTCACCGGGGGCGCCGCCAGCAGCGGGGGAAGCTCCGTCAGCTTGCCCTCCCCGGCGCGAAAGGCGCGGTAAGCCTCGTCATCCTCGACCGTCTCCCACAGCTCGTAGATCAGCCAGTGGGCTTCGTCGTCCTGGTCCACGAGCACGTCGGTCCGGGTGTTCCCGGCGAACGCGCGGGTGTCCTGCAGCGCGCGGCCCATCAGCTCGCGCCCCGCGGCGACCTCATCGGGCTTAAACCTGAGCTCCAGTATCACCGTGACCGTCATGGGCGTCTCCTTGGTTGCGACAGCGATAACAAGATAGCGGGCACGGGGAGGTCCCCTCCCCACCGGTCGCGGTGCAGACGAAAAGTCGCACTCATGAGCGGCGTTTCGCCCCATTCTGCGTCTGCGGTAATGGCGCGACCTAGATGGCTGGGCCCAGAAGGTCATCCGCGTCGCGGATGATGTAACCGTAGCCCTGTTCGGCCAGGAACCGTTGCCGGTGTGCGGCGTACTCGGCGTCCAGGCTGTCGCGCGCGACCACGGAATAGAAGATCGCTCCGCCGCCGTCGGCCTTGGGTCGCAGCAGCCGGCCGAGCCGCTGGGCCTCCTCCTGACGTGAGCCGAACGTTCCCGAAACCTGCACCGCCACAGACGCTTCGGGGAGATCGATGGAGAAGTTTGCCACCTTGGACACCACCAGCGTGGACACCTCGCCGCGCCGGAAGGCGTCGAACAGCGCCTCGCGTTCCTTCGTGCGCGTGGAACCCTGGATCACCGGGGCGTTCAGCTCCGCGCCGAGTTCGTCGAGCTGATCCAGGTACGCGCCGATCACCAGGGTCTGCTCGTCGGGGTGTTTGCCCAGAATCGACTTGACCACCGCGACCTTCGAGTGTGCCGTCGAGCAAACCTTATAGCGTTCTTCGGGTTCAGAGGTGGCATAGATCATGCGCTCGTTGTCGGTCATCGTGACCCGCACCTCGACGCACTCCGCCGGCGCGATCCAGCCCTGCGCTTCGATGTCCTTCCATGGCGCGTCATAGCGTTTGGGGCCGATCAGGGAGAACACGTCGCCCTCGCGGCCGTCCTCACGGACCAGCGTGGCGGTCAGGCCGAGGCGTCGCTTGGACTGCAGGTCTGCGGTCATCCGGAACACCGGTGCCGGCAAGAGATGCACCTCGTCGTAGATGATCAACCCCCAGTCGCGGCTGTCGAACAGTTCCAGGTGCCGGTATTCACCCTTGGTGCGACGCGTGATCATCTGGTAGGTCGAGATGGTCACCGGCCGGATCTCCTTGCGTTCCCCGGAGTATTCGCCGACCTCGTCCTCGGTCAGCGACGTGCGCGCGACCAGCTCGCGCTTCCATTGCCGCGCGGCGACCACGTTGGTGACCAGGATGAGCGTCGTCGCGCTGGCCCTGGCCATCGCGGCGGCCCCGACGAGCGTCTTGCCCGCACCGCACGGAAGGACCACAACCCCGGAGCCGCCGGCCCAGAACGATTCGGTGGCCATCTCCTGGTAGTCGCGCAACTGCCAGCCGTCCTGCGCCAGGCTGATCGGGTGCGCCTCGCCATCGACGTAGCCGGCGAGATCCTCGGCGGGCCAGCCCACCTTGAGCAGCATCTGCTTGACCCGTCCGCGCTCGCTGGGGTGGACGATGACCGTGTCATTGTCGATGCGGGCGCCCAGCATCGGCGCGATCTTCTTGTTGCGCAACACCTCCTCGAGCACCGCGCGGTCGAAGCTCACGAGGGTCAGGCCATGCGCCGGGTGTTTGACCAGTTGCAGCCGGCCGTAGCGGGCCATGGTGTCGACGATGTCGACCAGCAGCGGCTGCGGCACCGCGTAGCGCGAATAGCTGACCAGCGCGTCGACCACCTGTTCGGCGTCGTGGCCCGCGGCCCGGGCATTCCACAACGCCAACGGGGTGATGCGGTAGGTGTGGACGTGTTCGGGTGCTCGTTCCAGCTCGGCGAACGGCGCGATGGCGGCGCGGGCCTCGCCTGCCTGCTCGTGGTCCACCTCGAGCAGCACCGTCTTGTCGGACTGCACGATCAACGGTCCGTCAGTCAATGGCGCCGCTCCTCCTTGTTACTCCGCACCGCATTTCTCGCGGCGCGACACATGCCCTCCATTATCGGCCGTTGGCCGACACCACCGACGTGATGCGATGGATGGCGAAATCGCGCATCCGACCGGACGCCGAGTCGAAGGCCAGCAACTGCCCGCCCCGGATGGTGACCGGCGCCACCACCCGCTGGGTGGCCACGCCCGCCGCGTCGAGATAACCGATCACCAGTGTGTCTTGTTCCCGGGCCGCCCGCTGCAGCAGCGACATGGTGACGGCCGGGTCGACGCGGATGTTGCCGAAGGGCGCGGCGGTCACCTTGCGCAGCACCGCCACGACGGCGTTCAGGCTCTCGCTGTTCGGGCGCGGCACCGGGCGATAGGCGCGGCGCTGCTGCGGCGTCGGCACCCGGGCGCCCCGGGGGCGGACGTCGACGACGGAACCCGAGGAATCCTCGGCGGCCGGGGCGAAGCCCGCGGCGCGAAGCGCCCCGAGCACCTCGGCGATCGGGGCCGGCGACACCGCGACGGTCGGCGCCAGGGCGCGCAGCTGCAGCTGCTCGGACGCGGCCACCGCCTGAGCCAGCAGCGCCGGGTCCTCGCACCGCACGAACGAGGACGCCATGCCGATTCGGAGCTGACCGTGCCGACGGGCGACGTCGTCTATGAGATAAGCAAGGCCCTGCGGCACGGAAGTTTTGGAATGCTTTGCAAAAAAGTCCTGCATCCAGTCCCGGGTCTTGCCGACGTCCAGAGCGTGCCGGATCGACTGTTCGCTCACGCGGTAGACCATGGCCGCGCCGGCCGACTCGACGGCTGCCACCGTCGCCAATTCCTGCGCGAGTTCGCGTTGCAGTGGTCCGGGCACCACGACGGTCAGATCGGCCTGCACCAAGAAGTGGTCGATCGGCTCGGGCATGGCCTTCGCCATGGCGTCGACCGCCTCCTGGGCGGCCTGCGCGCCCGACGCCTCGTTCAGCAGCGCGCGGCCCGGCGCGCTGATCGCCCCGCGACCAACCAGGCCCAGCGCGTGGCTCTCGGCAAGCAGGTGCGCCACCGGTTCGGGCTGCAGTCGCCTGGCCCAGCGCGGGCGGAGCCAGATCAGTGCCGCGGACGCTTCGGCTGCGTTGACGCCGGCGCCGGGGGGCAACTCCGCGAGCATGCCGAGCAGCAGGCGACGGTCCAGTGGCGCGGCCGTCGAGTAGAGCGAATCCGACAGCGCGCCATAAGGTTTGGAATCAGGACCGCGCGTACCGATCAGCGCCGGGCGGCCCGGCAGGTCAAGCCAGGTGTCGGCCAGCAGGTGCCAACGTTCCGCCGGGGACATCGCGGTGAACCGGTCGACGGCCCCGGTCGGCGCCCAGTAGGGCGCGTCACCGGTGGCCGGCAGGGGATCGGGCGTCCCACTGGCAATCAGTCCGGCGGCGGCCGCGAGCTCGAGGATCAGGCCGAGACGTGGTTCGTCGATACCGGTCGACTTCGCCAGCCGTTTGACGTCGCGAATGCCCAATCCGCCGCTGCGGAGCTCGGAAACGGGTGCGACGCTGAGCGTTTCGAGCAGCACGTCGACTTCCCGCAGCAGGTCCACGACCGCCCCGGCGGCCGCCGCGTCGACATCGTGTGGGGTGGTCGTCGAGACCACCGGGTCGGGCCGCGTCAGCCGCATCGGGCCCGGCTGCTCGCCACGCAGGACCTGCCCGACGTGGCGCGGCAGGATCACGGTTTCGGCGTCGACGCGCCGCAGCAGGCCCATTGTCAGCAGCTGGGGCACGGGCCGGTCCGCCGGGGCGCCCGGCGCCGCGTCCCGGGTGCGTCCCATCGGCGATCCCTCGAGCAGCCGCTCCAGCACACCCAGCTGCGCCTCATCGAGGCCGTCGACCAGAGTTGCGATCTCCTCGCCCGAGCGGGAGGAGTCCTCGAGAGTGACTTGGCCCGGATGCCACGGCAGGGACGTGCCGGCGTCCGGTGCCACCCGGAGCGCCGCGTCTCCCCAGGCCAGGGCGCGCTGCCGCAAGTCGTCGAGCGCTTCGAGCACGTCCCCTTCGGCGGCCCGGTCGCCGATCAGCGCCAGCAGCTTCGGGGCGGGTACCGGCGTCGCATCGGCTTGCAGCACGAGCAGCGCGTCGAGCACCGCAAGCCGCAGAAAGTCCAGGTCATCGGTGGCAGCCTTGACCGACTGCCGGGCTTGCGCACGCGCGGCCAGCGCGGCGATGCTGCCCGGCGGGGGTTGGGCGAGGTCCGGCCGCAGCTCGAGCAGCCGGATCAGCCGCTCGTCGGACAAGTCGGCCAGCCAGGACCCCAGCGGGATATCCGGGGTGTTGTCGGTCATCGCTGACCAGCGTAAAGCAGCCGGCTCACTCGGCGACGGCGGCGAACTGGCGTCCATCCACAGCAGTCCCCGCTTCCTCCAAAACTGGCGGGCTTGCGCGACATGCCGATGCGCGACCTGTCAGAATGGTCGTCGTGGCTGACATTGCTGAGGGCAAGGCCCGCAAAACCAGGTACGTCGACAACGGCTGGCCCGCGACGGATCCCGATGACCATCCGGTAAGCGAACTGGCGACCGATCGGACGGGTGCCTTGTCCCCGTTCGGGGATCTGGTATTTCCACTGCCGGCAACCGACCTGCCCTACGTGCATCCCGTCACAGACACCACCTGGTAGGCCGGTGATGGCTGGGGCGTCCGGGGCATCGGGCGCACTGTCGCACCTGGACGAGCGCGGCGCGGCGCATATGGTTGACGTCAGCGAAAAGGGCGCAACCAAGCGGACCGCCGTCGCGGCGGGAGCACTGCGCACCTCCACTGACGTGGTCGCGCTGATTTCCACCGGCGGCCTGCCCAAAGGTGACGCCTTGGCCACCGCGCGCGTCGCCGGAATTCTGGCGGCCAAGCGCACCAGCGACTTGATCCCGCTGTGCCACCAGCTGGCGCTGACCGGCGTCGACGTCGAATTCACCGTCCGCGAGTCGGACGTCGAGATCACCGCGACGGTGCGCAGCACCGACCGGACGGGGGTGGAGATGGAGGCACTGACCGCCGTCAGTGTGGCAGGGCTCACGCTGTACGACATGATCAAGGCGGTCGACCCGGCCGCCCGCATCGATGACATCCGGGTGCTGCGCAAGGAAGGCGGCAAAACCGGGACCTGGGAGCGGTGATGGGCGCCCGGTCGGCGCGCGTGATCATCGCCTCGACCCGCGCCTCGGCCGGGGTATACGAGGATCGGTGTGGACCGATCCTCGCTCAATGGCTTGAGCAGCATGGCTTTGCGCCAGTGGAACCCGAAGTGGTCGCCGACGGCGAGCCGGTCGGAGAGGCGCTGCGTAACGCGGTCGACAGCGAGGTCGACCTCGTGGTCACCTCGGGCGGCACGGGCATCTCTCCCAGTGACAGCACCCCGGATCAGACGGTCGCGGTGCTCGACTACATGATTCCCGGGCTCGCCGACGCGATACGCCGCTCGGGGATGCCGAAGGTGCCGACGTCGGTATTGTCGCGCGGGGTGTGTGGCGTGGCCGGACGCACGCTGATTGTCAACCTTCCGGGTTCCCCCGGTGGGGTGCGCGACGGCCTGGCCGTGCTCGCAGATGTCCTCGACCACGCGCTCGATCAGCTCGCCGGTAAAGATCACGAGCGATGACGCTCGTCGTCCGCGCGGCCATGACGGACCAGCCGATTTTCCTGACCGAGCATGAAGAGTTGGTGAGCCATCAGTCCGCCGGGGCGGTCGTCGGCTTCGTCGGCATGATTCGCGACCACGATGGCGGGCGGGGAGTCGTGCGGCTGGAGTATTCGGCGCATCCGTTGGCCGATCAGGTCCTGGCCGAGGTGGTAGCCGACGTCGCCGGGCGGTCCAGCGGGATCCGCGCCGTCGCCGCCAGCCACCGCGTCGGCGTGCTGCGCATCGGAGAGGCCGCGCTGGTTGCCGCGGTGGCCGCCGACCACCGGCAGGCCGCCTTCGCCACCTGTGCGGACCTCGTCGACACCATCAAGGCACGGCTGCCGGTGTGGAAGCACCAGTTCTTCGCCGACGGAACTGAGGAGTGGGTGGGCTCGGCCTAGAGGGTATAAGGGAGCTGAAGGTCGCCGCGATGCCGTCGGCGCTCCCCGTAGAGCAGATGCTGCCTGCGGGGAGCGCCGGGCGTCTGGCTTGGCTAAGGCCTCAGCTGAGGACGGACGGTTGCCCGAGGGCGTCGAGGGCGCCGTTGCCGCGGACGTCTTGTCCCTGGATGGCGTCCCAAAGCTGCTTCGTGAAGCTCACTTCCGAGGCCTGCTGCAGCGCACCGGGGGCCGGCGGCGGCGCGTCGGCCGGGGGAACCGCATCCGCTGGCGGAGCCGGCGGCATGGCGTCCGCGGGCGGGGGAGGCGGGAGGTCCGCAGGCGGCGCAGGCAGGTCGTTGGACGCCATCTGCACCGGCACGGCGGGCGGGTCCGCCGGGGGCGGAGGAGGCGGCGGCGGCGCGTCCGGTGGGGGCGCGTCGGCGGGCGGGGGCGCCAGGGGCGCCGGTTGGCCGTTCAGGCCCGGCGCATCGAGCGGCGCGTCCAGGGCGGCGGGTGTGGGGACCTCCCGCGGGGTCGGCCCCGACAGCCCATGCCCGCACACGGGCCAGGCGCCACGGCCCTGGGACGCCAAGACCCGCTCCGCGACGGCGATCTGCTGTTCCTTGGTGGCCAACTCGGCCGACGGGGCGTACTGGCCGCCACCGTGCGAGGCCCACGTGCTGGCGCTGAACTGCACACCGCCGTGGTAGCCGTTGCCGGTGTTGATGCCCCAGTTGCCGCCGGACTCACAACGAGCGACCTGGTCCCATTCGCCGTCCGTTGCCGCGGCCGCCTGGGCCGCCAGGGCGATGCTGCCGCCACCAAGAACCGCGCCGGTGACGGCGAGCTTGGCGACGCTGATGTTGGAAGTAGTGGGCTTACGGTGACGTCCACTCATACGCGCCGGGATATTCCTCTCTCGTAACGCGCCTGCGAGGTCAGCTGTCGGGTTCGGGTTGGAGAGGCCACCCGGCCGGCGTTGTGCTCCGCATGGGAGACGACTCCGGCTTCACCCCAAGGGGTCGCGAACGACCCCGATCCGATCACGGTGGACCGGTGGGTCCCCCGCCTCCATCCACTTCCGGTGTTCCCTCGCCTACTGGATGGAGCTCGGCGCGATAGGTGAGGGAGGAACGCCAATCCGGTTTAGCTTGGCGAGCCATCGGTGACGCTAGCGGTTTCCGTCTGGCTCGTCACGTTCAGTGAAACTCGGCGTTTCCCTCACGGCCACCTCCGAAAACCCCAGGAACACCTAGAGTTTGCGCAGGTAGTAGCACCCGCTATCGAAGCGTGTCCGCTTCGTTATCTTTCCGTTACGTGAGATATTTCACAGTTTCAGCCCCCGGCGAAGGGGGGTAAGACATCGATCGTGTTGCCGGGGCGTAACACTGCGGTCTCATCGCGCACCGCAACCCCATCGCACAGGTACGAACACCGGCTCAGCACCTTGGCGAGGCGACTCCCCGGCACGGCGAGTCTTTCCACAAGCTCCGCCACCGTCGTCCCCGAGCGGAGCACCATCGTCTCTGACTCCGCTCCGGCAGCCGCGCGCGCGGCGGCGAAATAACGGATCGTCACCTGGATCCCGTTTGCGGATGCGGCACCCACGGGGCTAGCCACCGATCGCGCTCATCGGGCGGTCGGGCTGGATGAAGTCAGGGTCGTTGATACCGTGGCCGGCGGGCTTGGTCCACATCGCCGCGCGCCATGCCGCCTCGATCGCGTCGTCGTCCGCCCCGCTCCGCAGCAAGCCGCGGAGGTCCGTCTCGCGCGTGGAGAATAGGCAACTGCGGACCTGGCCGTCGGCCGTCAGCCTGGTGCGGTCACAGGTCGAACAAAAGGCATGGGAAACCGAGGCGATGACGCCGAACTTTCCGCTCGGGGTGTCCGGCCCGGTGTCGATGAGCCACAGCTCCGCGGGAGCCGAGCCGCGGGGAGCGGGATCCGGGCGCAGCCGGAAATGCGGGCGCAGCGCCGCGAGCACGTCGTCCGCGCTGAGCGCCGCGTCGCGGCGCCACCGATGTCCCGCGTCCAACGGCATCTGCTCGATGACTCGCAACTGGTAACCGCGGTCGAGGCAGAACCGCACCAGACCAACCACATCCTCGCTCCCGGTTGCGGGGTCCAGCACGGCATTCACCTTGACTGGTGTAAGGCCCGCCGCCGCGGCGGCGGCCAAGCCGGCGAGCACGTCATCGAGGCGGTCCCGGCGGGTGATCGCCGCGAAGTGGTTTCGGTCCACGCTATCCATCGACACATTGACCCGGTTCAGCCCGGCCTGGGCAAGCGCCTCCGCGCGGCGAGCCAGTCCCACACCGTTGGTGGTCAGCGAGATCTCCGGGCGGGGCCGCAGCGACGCGGCCGCCGCGACCACCTCCTCGAGGTGACGGGAGAGCAGTGGCTCGCCGCCGGTGAACCGCACGCTGGTGACGCCCAGGCGGGTGACGGCGATTTCCATCAGCCGGGCCAGCTCGTCGGGCCGCAGGAGTTGCTCGCGCGGCAACCAGTCCAGTCCTTCGGCCGGCATGCAGTAGTTGCAGCGCAGGTTGCAGCGATCGGTCAGCGACACCCTCAGGTCGGTGGCCACCCGTCCATAGCCGTCGACCAGCGGGCCGGCGGCCGGCGCATTGTGGGTGGATTGGGAGGCGGCGCCGTTGAGGCGGCCCGGCACCGTCGGGAGGCCCAGCGCGGTGAGCGTCATGCGGGCACCGGGTTGAGGTGGGTCGGCGAGCCGACGGGGACGATCCGCTTGCCCAGCGGCATCAGCGACACCGGGATCAGCTTGAGGTTGGCCAGCGCCAGCGGGATGCCGACGATGGTGACGGCCATGGCCGCCGCACTCACCAGATGGCCGATCGCCAGCCAGATGCCGAAGAGCAGCACCCAGATGACGTTCCCGACCAGCGCGCCGGTCCCCGAGGTGGGCTTGTCGACGATGGTGCGGCCGAACGGCCACAACGCGTAGGAGGCGATCCGCAGCGACGCAAAGCCAAACGGGATCGTGACAATCAGGAGGAAGCTGACAAGAGCCGCCACCAGGTAACCGACGGCCATCCAGAGGCCGCCGAACACGAGCCAGATGACGTTCAGGACCAGGCGCATAATCTCCTCCAGCGGTAGTGCCAGCCTACCGAGTGACGCCTATAAGGGGGTGCTCGCCGGGCGGGCATCCGAGTAGGATCAGAATTCAACTCGGCGTCCTGCGCAGGCGGGGCGCCTCTTGTGTTGTCCATGCTAGTGATCCATCAGACAAGCGGGTGAGACCAGTGCCGACCGGCAAGGTTAAGTGGTATGACGCCGACAAGGGGTTTGGCTTCCTGTCGCAGGAGGACGGCGAGGACGTCTACGTCCGGTCGTCGGCGTTGCCCGCCGGGGTCGAGGGGCTCAAAGCTGGCCAGCGGGTCGAGTTCGGCATCGCTTCCGGTCGGCGTGGTCCGCAAGCGTTGAGCCTCAAGCTGATCGAGCCGCCGCCCAGCCTCACGAAGACGCGTCGCGAGACATCTCCTGCCGAGCACAAGCACAGCCCGGACGAGTTGCACGGCATGGTCGAGGACATGATCACACTCTTGGAGAGCGTGGTGCAGCCCGAGTTGCGCAAGGGCCGCTACCCGGACCGCAAGACCGCTCGGCGGGTATCCGAGGTGGTCAAGGCGGTGGCGCGAGAGTTGGACGCCTAGCCAGGCCACCTCGGCACCTCGGTGACCGAACGTCGCTTGCCTCTCGCGCGGCCGAACGTCGACTTGCCTCTCGCGCGGCCGAACGTCGACTTGTTGGGCTTTGTCGGGCATTTTGGCAGCATCAAGTCGACGTTGGAGAAGGGACGGGGACAGATGTCCGGCTACATCGCACCGGCGGGCGAGTTCACCCGCGACACCAACTACATCGCCACACGGGTCACCGCCGACGGGCGCGACGGGTACCCGGTCGAGCCCGGCAGGTATCGGCTGGTCGTCGCCCGTGCCTGCCCGTGGGCAAACCGAGCGATCATCGTGCGACGGTTGCTGGGCCTGGAAGGCGTTCTCTCCATTGGGTTTTGCGGTCCCACCCACGACCAGCGCAGTTGGACGTTTGATCTCGATCCCGGCGGCGTGGACCCGGTGCTGAAGATCCCGCGACTGCAGGACGCTTACTTCAAGCGCTTCCCCGACTACCCCAAGGGCATCACCGTCCCGGCCTTGGTCGACATCCCGACCGGCGCCGTCGCCACCAACGATTTCGCTCAGATGACCTTGGACTTCTCCACCGAGTGGACCGCCTATCATCGCGACGGCGCGCCTCGGCTTTACCCCGAGCCGCTGCGGGCCGAGATCGACGAGGTCAACAAGCGGGTCTACACCGAGATCAACAACGGCGTCTACCGCTGCGGCTTCGCCGGCTCACAAGAAGCTTACGAGGCGGCCTACGACCGGTTGTTCACCGCGCTGGACTGGGTCAGCGACCGCTTGGCAAACCAGCGATATCTGGTGGGAGACACCATCACCGAGGCGGACGTGCGACTGTTCACAACGTTGGCGCGGTTCGACCCGGTCTATCACGGCCACTTCAAGTGCAACCGAAGCAAGCTGAGCGAGATGCCGGTGCTGTGGGCATATGCTCGAGACCTATTCCAGACGCCAGGTTTTGGCGATACCGTCGACTTCGTCCAGATCAAGCAGCACTACTACATCGTCCACGCCGACATCAACCCCACCGGGATTGTACCCAAGGGGCCCGAACTCGCGAACTGGCTGACCCCGCATGGCCGAGAAGCGTTGGGGGGCAAACCTTTCGGCGACGGAACTCCTCCCGGTCCGCCGATCGACGGTGAGCGGGTCCAGGCGGGCCACGGCGCGTAGGTGGGATGTCCAAAGTCCAGTTGCTGCGCGGCACCCCGGGCATTTGGCCGCAAGAGCCCGACGTTCGGCAGGTCACAGTCGATAGCCTTTAGCGAGCAACGCCCGACGCGCTCGCTCGACGATGACCTGGGGGCGGTAGCGCAGCATGTCGGCGCTCACTCGGACGACCGTCCAGCCGCGCGCCTCGAGTTCGGCCAGCCGATCGATGTCCCAGGTTCGCTGCGTGGGATCGGTCCAATGCTGTGCACCGTCGAATTCAATGCCGACAAGCCATTCCTCCCATCCCATATCGATGCGCGCCAACACCACCCCCCAGTCGTTGAGCACCGTGATCTGTGTCCGGGGTCGTGGCAGTCCGCCGCGGACGAGGGCCAGGCGGGTCTTCGTCTCGCACGGCGACTCGGCCCCACCATCGGCGAGCTGCAATACCCGCCGTAATTGAACCAATCCGCGCGCACCCCGGTGGCGATCGATGAGCACTTCCACATCGGCGACTTTCACCTCGGTCGCGCGCACCAACGCGTCAAGGCGAGCGACCGCCGATATCAAGCCCCTGCGCCGACCCAGATCAAAGGCGGTGCGCGCCGGATTCGTCATGAACATGCCGTCACGCAAACAGATTTCGTCCTCGTCGAGGGTATCGCTGTGCAGGATGATGCCACGGGCTTTGTCGCGGCTGTGTCGGTTGATTTCTGCCGGCAGCCAGTCATCGATCCATGGCGTGCGCTGGAGCGCCGCCGCGGAAAGGCCAGCGAGGGTGGCGGTCCGCCCGGACCACAGCCACGCGGCCACCGCTCGGGTCACCGGCGTCAACTTCTGATCCCGCCGGATATAGACATTGCGATGGATCATCTCGTAATCAGTACGCAGCCGATGCCGAGTTACGACTCCAGCTGCCAGCGCGTCGGTGCCTCTGAATGGCCAGTCGGTGATTTCCATGGCGACACGGTGCCAAGGAGCACCGACACGTTCCGCCGAACGTCGAGTTGTTGTGCGGAAGTGGGGGTTTTGGCCGCAACAAGTCGACGCTCGGCGATACGGCGGTGGGCGATGGGCCGGGCGGGCGGGCGGGTGCACGCTCGGCGATTGGGTGGGCGCACGCCGCGCAGAGAGAGCTAATAGATAAGGCGTACAGACCATTCGGCGTGCGGCGCCTCGCGGAGCTCCCCCGAAGGGTCCACGACCAGCGTCAGCAACTGCACGACTATCCCGGTCAGCCGCCCGCGCTGCGGGTCGGCCGGGGCGATAGTGACGGCGAGCCGAGTGTTCGGCCGAAACATCTGGGCGGTGGTGTTCGCGGGGTCTTCATATACTTCCAGCAGTCGCCAGGGCGCCCGGTAGATCGCGTCGGGGACCGACAGTTGGACGGGGTAGCGGTCGCTGACCCGCAACTCGCCCTGGGTCTGCGGCGTCTGACAGTCGTCGAGGTTGAGCACGTTGCAGTACGTATACGGCCCCACGCGGGTCAGGTGGCCGTGTGAATACGCGCTGATCTCAGGTCGTTGCGGCCCGGAGGGGCGGACGAGCAGCCACGTGCCGATACCGACCCCGACGCATGCCAGTGCCAAGACGGCGGCGAGCAGCACTGCAACGCCCCGCTTCTTTGCGGGTTTCACTCCGGCACCACCGCCGGATTCCCGCGGCGCATGCCCTCTTGTTCGACCATGACGGGCCGATTACCGCCGAGGCCCGGGATCAACGAATTGCCGCGGAAGCTGACCAGCGTCTGGGCCAGTCCCAGGATGAGCAGGGCGGTGACCGCGGTGAAGCCGATCCACCATTCGGTGTAAACCATGACGCCCAGCGCTCCGCCCAGTACCCAAGCCAGCTGCAGCGTCGACTCGGAGCGCCCGAACCCGGACGCGCGCGATTCCTCGGGCAGATCGTTCTGCAGCGAGGCGTCGAGTGATGCTTTGGCGATCGCGCTGGACCCCGACGTGACGAGGGTGGCGATCACCACCACCATCAGCGTGCCCGCTACCGCGCCGGCCAGCGCGACCGCGCTCACGGCCACCGTACAGCGCACCACCAGCACGGCGGGTCGGCCAAGTTTCAGGCGGGCGCTGGCAAAGTTGCCGGCGAAGTTCCCGATCCCGGCCGCGGCGCCGATCATGCCGAGCATGCCCAACTGAACCCAGCCGTTGGCCTGATGCGCCTTCGCAACGAACGCGGGGTACAAGAAGAGGAATCCCACCATCACCTTGATGGTGCAATTGCCCCACAGCGCGGTGATGATGTTGCGCCCCAACGGTTGTCGAAGTGTGCCGCCGACCTTCTTCACCTCTTCCGGCCACCTTCGCCGAGGCTCGTCGCTGTCGCGACGATAGCTCAGGGTGGCGGGCACCTCGCCCGCGGTGACCTCCACCCAACGCGGAATCCGCATCGACAGCAGGGCGCCGGCGACCGTGACCGCGATGACGACGAACAAGGCGCCGGGCAGCTTGAACAGGTGCGTGCAGGCGAACTCGACGCCGGCTGCGACGGCGCCCCCGGCGATCGTGCCGCCCAGCAGCCCGAAGACGGTCAGCCGGGAGTTGACCCGCACCAGGTCGATCGTGGGCGGCATCACCCGGGGGGTCACGGCGCTGCGCAGGACACTGAACGACTTCGAAAACACCATCATGGCCAGCGCGCACGGATACAGCACCCACGAGGGATAGCTGCCGGAGGCGCCGTCGTAGTTCATGATCAGCACCAAGGCCAACGCGGTGCGCAGCGCGAACGACGCGGCCAGCGCGACGCGTCGTCCGTGTTGCAGTCGGTCCAGCGCCGGTCCGATGAGTGGGGCGATCACCGCGAACGGCGCGATTGTGATCAACAGGTACAGCGCCACCCGGCCTTTGCTCTCGCCGGTCGCCGCGGCGAAGAACAGCGTGTTGGCCAGCGCGACCGCCATCGCGGCGTCCACCGCAAAGTTCGCGACCACCGGCCACGTCAGGGCCGTCAGACCCGACTTGTCGGCGCCGTCGGCGGTGGCGGCGCGCTGGACCATCGAGTACATCCGCGAACCCATTTCGCGACTCCGCTGCGCTGCGGCACGGGTGACCGTGATCCGCTCGCCGGGGCTCTGGCCTCGCGGGGGCGTGCTGTTATGACTTCTGCTGCCGTGTTCCGCCTGCTGGCCCAGAGGCGGAAGATAACGATTGGCGCTCGGCATCGGCTGCGGGCGACGCGTTCGCCGATAGTCGGCGCCGTCCGGATCGCCGGCCGGGTAATTGGCCATGCCGGGGTGTTGGGTGGCGGACCCGCTGCGGGCCCGGCCGCCCGGATTGGAGGCAACCCGCCCCGCATCGTCACGACGCCGCCCAGACACCCACCAATTCTCTACCATGCGGAGTCGATGCGTCTGCAGGTAAGCGGGTGTGGCTCGCCGACCTAGTATGGAGGCGCATTGCAGAGAGGGGACAGCGTGACCGGACCCAATGGGGATTCCGCCGTGGCGACCGTGGCCGAGTGGCCAGACGGGTTGGCGGCGGTGCTCACCGGTGCGGTCGACCAGGCCAGGGCCGCCGTGGTGGAGTTCAGCGGCCCGGACTCGGTCGGTGACTATCTGGGCGTCAGTTACGAGGATCCGACCGCCGCCACCCACCGCTTCCTCGCGCATCTGTCCGGCTACCAGGGGTGGCAATGGGCCGTCGTCGTCGCCGCCTATCCGGGTGCCGACCACGCCACGATCAGCGAAGTGGTGCTGATCCCGGGGCCGACGGCGCTGCTCGCTCCCGACTGGGTGCCATGGGACGAGCGGGTCCGGCCCGGTGACCTGAGCCCCGGCGACCTGCTGGCGCCGGCCGCCGACGATCCGCGGTTGGTGCCGGGCTACGCCGACAGTGGTGACCCGCAGGTCGACGAGACCGCCGCCGAGGTCGGTCTGGGGCGGCGCTGGGTGATGAGCGCCTTGGGTCGCTCCGAGGCCGCCGAACGCTGGCACACCGGGGACTACGGTCCGGACTCGCCGATGGCCCGCTCGACCAAGCGCGTGTGCCGCGACTGCGGTTTCTTCCTGCCGTTGGCGGGATCGCTCGGCGTGATGTTCGGCGTCTGTGGCAACGAACTGTCCGCCGACGGGCATATCGTCGACAAGCTGTACGGCTGTGGCGCGCATTCCGACACCCCGGCCCCGGCGGGAACGGGCTCGCCCGCATACCAGCCCTTCGACGACGGCGTACTGGACGTCGTGGAATCTCCGCCCGGACCGGCCGAGCCGGAGCTCGCCGCAGCCGAGCCGGAGCTTGCCGCAGCCGAGCGGGAGCCGGAGCCGGAGCCGGCGGCAGAGGCGCAACCCGAGGCGACCGCGCTTCCGGCAGAGGCGAGCGAATCCGAGCCGGCTGACCCGACAGAGCTGACCGAGCCGGGAGACTAGCCGCTCTCGGCAGCGGCTTTGATCTTCGCCAGCGAGGCGTTCATGCCGTCGAGCAGTTCGCGTTCGAAGTTGGTGGTCCCACCGAACAGCGCATTCACCGACAGGTTGGAAAAGGCGGTGACGCCGTTCTCGGCGTGCCGGCTTTCGATGAGACGGGTGCCGTCATCGTGGGGCGCCAGCTCGTAGCTCCACACGGTGTGGTTGGTGTCGACGCGGAAGGCGAGCTTCCGTTCGGGAATGACCTCGACGACCGTGCAGGTGGTCGGCCAATACATCCTGTTGCGGCGGTTGAGGTTGAGCGTCCTGGTCCCGGCGCGGAGCGGGCCGAAGGGCTTCATCCAGCGACATTGCGGGCTCCACTCCGGCATCCGCCGGAAATCTGAGATCAGCGCCCACACCTTCGCGGACGGTGCGTCGACGTCGATGTGCGCTTGCAGCAGCGGGGCTACCATTGCTCCTCCCGGATCTGTGCTGGGCAAATCTAGTTGCGGCGCAGGTAGTTCTCCAGGCCGGATTGTGCGCCACGGGCGCCCCGGCGAACGGCAGCGAGCTGCCACACGAAGATGCTCGTGCCGAGCAAACCGACGCCCAGCCCGGCCAGCGTCACCGGTCGCCAGCTCTCGAGACCGGACACAAGGAACGCGGCGGCCGCGGCGATCAGCCAACCGAGCGCACCGAGCGCGATGAACGGCCACACATGAAGAAGCGCCGGCGGTAGCGGCGGCGCCTCGGGCGGCTGGCCGGGTTCTACTGACATCGCAAATAACATAGCCCGTCCACCGCCCGCGCTTTCGCGCCAGTGGCGGCGCAGCCGATCGTTAGCGGTTCGTTATCGCGAGTTCTCGGGTTCCGTGTAACCTCGCGCCATGCCTGACAGCGATGCGAGGCTGGCCAGCGACTTGTCGCTGGCCGTCATGCGGCTGGCCCGCCAATTGCGATTTCGGAATCCGTCGTCGCCGGTGTCGCTGTCCCAGCTGTCCGCGTTGGCCACGCTGGCAAACGAGGGCCCGATGACGCCCGGGGCGCTGGCGATCCGCGAACGGGTCCGGCCGCCGTCGATGACGAGGGTGATCGCCTCGCTGGCCGAGATGGGGCTGGTTGATCGGACCCCGCACCCCGTCGACGGCCGCCAGGTGTTGGTCTCGGTGTCCGAATCAGGCGCCGAGCTGGTCAAGGCGACCCGCCGCGCGCGCCAGGAGTGGCTCGCCAAGCGGCTCGCGACCCTCGACACCGACAAACGCGAAACCCTGCGACACGCGGCCGATCTGATGCTGGCACTGGTCGACGAAGGCCCGTGAGCCTCGGCTTGGACATCCAGGACGTCGATGACCCCGACGACCCACGGCTCGACGATTTCCGCGACCTGAACAGCGTCGATCGACGTCCGGATCTGCCGACCGGCAAAGGGCTGGTGATCGCCGAGGGCGTGCTCGTCGTCCAGCGAATGCTCGCCTCCCGGTTCACCCCGCATGCCCTGCTGGGGACCGACCGTCGCCTTAGCGAGCTGAAAGGTGATCTCATCGGTGCCGGAGCGCCGTTCTACCGCGCGTCGCCCGACGTCATGGCCCGAGTCATCGGGTTCCACCTCAACCGTGGGGTGCTGGCGGCGGCCAGGAGGGTGCCCGAACCCAGCGTCGCCGAGATTGTCGACGGCGCGCGGACCATCGCAGTGCTCGAAGGCGTCAACGACCACGAGAACCTGGGCTCGATCTTCCGCAACGCCGCGGGGCTCGGCGTCGATGCCGTGGTGTTCGGTAGCGGCTGCGCGGACCCGCTCTACCGTCGCGCCGTCCGGGTATCAATGGGCCACGCGTTGCTGGTGCCGTTCGCGCGGGCGGTGAGTTGGCCAACCGACCTGGTAATGCTCAAGGAGAGCGGATTTCGCATCCTGGCGATGACCCCAGACGAGCGTGCGTGCGCGCTGGCCGATGCGATGGCGGCGGCGTGCGACGACCGCGTCGCGGTGCTCGTCGGCGCCGAGGGACCCGGGCTCACGCCGGCCACGCTGCGGCTCAGCGACGTGCCGACACGCATCCCGATGTCGCGGGGCACCGACTCGCTCAACGTCGCAACCGCGGCGGCCCTGGCGTTCTATGAGCGCGTTAGGCTCGCCCGGTGAGCGACGAGTCCGTGCCCTGGGGAACGGGTTTGACGGTGGCTGCGTTCGTCGCCACGGTGATCGGGGCCGCTGTGGTGGTGCTGAGCCTGGGCCTGATTCGCGTGCATCCGCTGCTGGCGGTGGGCCTCAACATCGTGGCCGCCGGCGGGCTGGCCCCGACGCTGTGGGGCTGGCGGCGTACCCGGGTGGTGCGCTGGTTCGTCCTGGGTGCGGGCGTCGGCGTTGCGGGTGGGTGGGTGACGCTGCTAGCGCTGTCCGCCTGAGCGCACCCCGAGCAGCACATCCTCCCACGCCGGGATCACCGGCTTGCCGCGTCGGGTGTGCACCGGCTGCTCCTGCGGGGCGGCGGCGGGCGGCTGCGCGGGGGCTTCCTCGAAGTCGATGTGGGCCACCTGCGCGAGGGGGCGCAAGGGGCGGTCGAAATTCGGGTCGATCAGCGCGCTGGCCGCGTCGTCGATGGCCGTGGCCGTTCCGCCGTGGGCGCCCGGGGTGTAGGAAAAGTGGGCGATGTTGTCGGAGCGGCCGACCTTCCATGCCAGCTGTACCGTCCAGCGGCTGTCCTCGTTACGCCAGGCGTCCCAGCTGAGCTTGTCCGGTTCGAGGCCGCGGGTTACCAGCGCGGCGCTGACGGTTTCCAGCAGCGTCAACACCGCGGGCCCGTCCGCGAGCACGGGGTGGGCGGCGGTTGCCAGCTCCGCGGCCCGGGCTCGTTCCAGCAACACCGGGTGGGCGAACCGGCGGACCCGGGCGATGTCGGAGCCCGACGCCGCCGCCACCTGCTCGACTGACGCGCCGGCGCGGATCTTCGCCTGAATCTCTCTAGGGCTCAGCATGTTGGTGACCTCGATGTCGAGCTGCGGTTGCTCCGGCGGTATCCGGTCGCCGCGCACGGCGGCCCTCAGTTGCTCGTCGATCGCCAGCTTGAACTGCTCCGCGGGACCGTCGCCTTGGCAGACGACGTGTTTGCCGTCGGCGTCGAGCCCAACCACTTTGAGTTCCCGCATGGCCTCTCCTCGCAGGCTCCGTCCGAGTTGGCAACGGACCCTTCAGGGCGCACTCTAGTGCAGCCATCGTCCCCAACCGGCGCTGACACGCTGGGCGGTTGCAGGCCGGTGACGCTGGGGTTACAGCCGCTCGACCACCCAGTCGACGCACTGGGTCAGGGCGCTCACGTCGTCGGGATCGACCGCGGGGAACATCGCGACTCGCAACTGGTTGCGGCCGAGTTTGCGGTAGGGCTCCGTGTCGACGATGCCATTCGCGCGCAGGATCTTCGCGACCGCCGCCGCGTCGACGTCGTCGACGAAGTCGATGGTGCCCACGACCTGCGAGCGCAACGTGGGGTCGGTGACGAACGGCGTGGTGTACGGGCGGTCCTGCGCCCAGGAGTACAGCCGCTGCGACGAATCCGCGGTGCGCTTGACCGCCCAGTCCAAGCCACCGTTGCCCAAAATCCAGTCGATCTGCTCGGCCATCAGCGCCAGCGTGCCGATCGCCGGGGTGTTGTACGTCTGATTCTTCAGGCTGTTTTCCACCGCGATGGGCAGCGACAGGAAGTCGGGAACCCAACGCCCGGACGACGCGATCGATTCGACTCGGGCCAGGGCGGCCGGGCTCATGATCGACAGCCACAGGCCGCCGTCGCTGGCGAAGTTCTTCTGCGGCGAGAAGTAGTATGCGTCCGCCTCGGCGATGTCGACCGGCAAGCCGCCCGCGCCGGAGGTCGCGTCGATGACCACCAGGGCGTCACCGGAGTGGGCGGGGCGACGGATCGGCACCGCCACTCCGGTCGAGGTTTCGTTGTGTGCCCACGCGATGACATCGACCGATGGGTCGGCCTGCGGCTCGGGCGCGCTCCCGGCGTCCGACTTGAGGACGATGGGGTCACCGACGAACGGGTTCTTGGCGACCGCGGAAGCGAACTTCGCGCTGAACTCCCCGAAGGACAGATGCAACGAGCGCTTGTCGATCAAGCCGAAGGCCGCCGCGTCCCAGAACGCCGTCGCCCCGCCGTTGCCGAGAATGACCTCGTATCCGTCCGGCACCGAGAACAGCTCGGTGACTCCCGATCGCACCCGGCCGACCAGATCCTTGACGGGCGCCTGCCGGTGAGACGTGCCGAACAGCGGCGCGGCGGTCGTGGACAGCGCTTGCAGTTGCTCCGGGCGGACCTTGGAGGGGCCGGACCCGAACCGGCCGTCGCGGGGTTTGATGTCAGCGGGGATCTCGAGCTGGTCAGCCATGTCCTTCAGCGTAGTGAGCGCCCCTGGCGCGGCGGCGCGGCGGGCCATCCAGTCGCGTCGGGCGCCGCCTCATAAGGCCTGGTCGGGCTGCCGTGAAAGTCCCGATCACTGTGATGCGTGCCACACGCTGCGGATGACCACTGGTCAGGCCACAGTGCCGGAAGCGGCCTAGAAAATATCCGGTACCAGCGGTACTGTCGAGACACTGCACGTCCGAATGTAAACCTCGTTGGGGAGGCTTGGATATGGCCAGGACGCGAATGGTTCGACGTTGGCGGCGCAACATGGAGGTCCGCGACGACGCCGAATACGTGAACATGCTTGCCACACTGTCCGAGGGGTCGGTGCGGCGGAACTTCAATCCCTACACCGACATCGACTGGGAATCAGCGGAATACGCGGTGACCGAGAACGATCCGCGGTGGATCCTGCCGACAACCGACCCATTGGGCCGCCACCCCTGGTACCAGGCCCAGTCGGAGGAACGCAAGATCAAGATCGGCATGTGGCGACAGGCCAACGTCGCAAAGGTCGGCCTGCACTTCGAGTCGATCCTGATCCGCGGCCTCATGAACTACACCTTCTGGGTCCCGAACGGATCGCCGGAATACCGGTACTGCCTGCACGAGTCGGTCGAAGAGTGCAACCACACCATGATGTTCCAGGAGATGGTCAACCGCGTCGGCGCGGACGTCCCGGGGATGCCGCGGGTGCTGCGTTGGCTGTCGCCCCTGGTTCCGTTGGTGGCCGGGCCGCTGCCGGTGGCATTCTTCATCGGGGTGCTCGCGGGCGAGGAGCCGATCGACCACACGCAGAAAAACGTTCTGCGCGAAGGTAAATCGCTGCACCCGATCATGGAGCGGGTGATGGCGATCCACGTGGCCGAGGAGGCCCGGCATATCTCGTTCGCGCACGAGTTCCTACGCCGCCGCCTGCCGCAGCTAACCAAGCGGCAGCGGTTCTGGACGGCGCTGTACCTGCCGCTGACGATGAAGACCCTGTGTCGGGCGATCGTTGTGCCGCCCAAGGCGTTTTGGGAGGAATTCGACATCCCGCGCGAGGTCAAGGAGGAGCTCTTCTTCCGCTCGCCGGAGTCGCGGAAGTGGTTGAGCGACATGTTCGCCGACGTCCGAATGCTTGCCCACGACACCGGCCTGATGGAAACTCGTTCCGCCCGGCTGATGTGGCGGCTCTGCAAGATCGACGGCAAGCCGTCGCGCTACCGCAGCGAGCCGCAACGCCAGCACCTGGCCGTGTCCGCCGCATAGGTCCCCGGGTATCGATTTATGCCGCACGTTATTACCCAGTCGTGCTGCAACGACGGGTCCTGTGTCTTTGCGTGCCCGGTGAACTGTATTCACCCGACACCGGACGAGCCGGGCTTCGCGACCTCGGAGATGCTCTATATCGATCCGGTGGCCTGCGTGGACTGCGGTGCCTGCGTGAGCGCCTGCCCGGTGGGCGCGATCGCGCCCGACAGCCGGCTGGATGCCAAGCAGCTACCGTTCGCGGAGATCAACGCTTCGTTCTATCCCGAGCGGCCCGAAGGCGTGAAGCTGCCGCCGACTTCGAAGCTGGCGCCGGTGATCCCGGCCGCCGAGGTGCATGCCCGCCGCCGACCCCTGACCGTGGCCATCGTAGGCTCCGGGCCGGCCGCGATGTATGCGGCCGACGAACTGCTCACCCAGCACGGCGTGTTCGTGAACGTCTTCGAAAAGCTGCCCACGCCATACGGATTGGTGCGCGCCGGGGTGGCGCCCGACCATCAGAACACCAAGCGGGTCACTCGGCTGTTCGACCGGGTGGCCGCCCATCGCCGCTTCCGGTTCTACCTCAACGTCGAGGTGGGCCGGCACCTGAGCCACGCCGACCTGTTGGCCCATCACCACGCCGTGGTGTACGCGGTGGGCGCGCCCGACGACCGGCGCCTCGTTGTCGAAGGGATGGGTCTTCCGGGCACGGGAACCGCCACCGAGCTGGTCGCCTGGATCAACGGCCATCCCGAGTTCACCGATTTGCCAGTCGATCTCAGCCACGAGCGGGCGGTTATCATCGGCAACGGCAACGTCGCGCTCGACGTGGCCCGCTTACTCACCACCGACCCGGCCGAGCTTGGCCACACCGACATCTCCGACCACGCGTTGGCCGCATTCACCGGCTCCCGGGTCCGGGAAGTGGTGGTCGCGGCCCGGCGCGGGCCCGCCCACTCGGCCTTCACCCTGCCGGAACTAATCGGGCTGACGGGCCACTCCGAGGTCGTCCTCGACGCCGCCGACCACGAGCGGGTGGCTCGTGATCTGGCGGTGGCTCCCGATGCACTCACACGGCAAAAGTTGGAGGTCTTGAGCACGCTCGGCGACGCCTCGGTGCCGCCCTCGCGCCCCCGCATCCGGCTGGCGTACCAACTCACACCGGATCGCGTGCTGGGGGAGCGACGGGCCACCGGCGTGCGGTTCTCCATCACCGGCACCGGGCAGCCGCGCGACCTGGAGGCCGGGCTGGTGTTGACGTCGATCGGCTACCGCGGCAAGAGGATTGCCGACCTCCCCTTCGACGAGGCGGCGGGCGTCGTCCCGAACCACGACGGGCGTGTCGTCGATCCGGGTTCCGGTCAACCGGTCCCCGGTGCCTATGTCGCGGGATGGATCAAGCGCGGACCGACGGGGTTCATCGGCACCAACAAGTCGTGCTCGTTGCAGACCGTGCACGCCCTGGTCGGTGACTTCAACTCCGGCGAGCTGGCCGATCCCGTCGGCAAGCCCGAGGCCCTGGACAAGCTGGTGCGGGCGCGCCGTCCCGACGCCGTCGACTCCAGCGGATGGCGTGCCATTGACGCCGCCGAGATCGCGAGAGGCGCCGCCGAAGGACGGCCGCGCAACAAGTTCAGCGACATCGCCGACATGTTGGCCGCCGCAGCGGCCGCGCCCCCAGAGCCGGCGCCGCCCCTGCGACGCCGGCTGCTGGCCCGGTTGGGTGACAGGTAGCCGCGCGCTACATACAGGACATCGCGGCCTGGATCTCGTCGTAGCCGACCTCGCGGACCGGCTGCCCGAGCGACCACCGGTGGCCGAACGGGTCAACGACCACGCCGTAGCGGTCGCCCCAGAACTGGTCCTCAAGCGGGACGACCACCGTGGCGCCGGCGTCGATTGCCCGCTGGAACTTGGCGTCCACATCGGTCACCGTGAGATGGATGGTCACCGGGCTACCGCCCAGTGATTTGGGTGTCATCGACGTTCCGCCACAGGTCTCGGGAAAGTCATCGTTGAGCATGACCATGGACCCGTTGATGCGCACCGCGGCGTTGACCAGTTTGCCGTCGGCGCGAGGAACGCGGCCCAGCTCCTCGGCCCCGAAGGCCTGGACGTAGAAGTCGATCGCCGCGGCCGCGTCATCCACGACCAGGTGCGGTGATACTGCGGGCTCGACGTTGATCGCCATAGTGGTCTCCCTGCTGTCGGTTTCCGTGCCAGCCCGATGACTGGCTCACGGTTATTGACCGCGGTCGCGACACAAACTCATCGCGGCCCGGGACCATTCAAGCGCGGGGTACCGACAACGTTCAGGCGTGAGTGAGGACCCGGTCCCAGCCTTCGACGGCTTCCGGGCTGCGCGGGCCGGGGCCCACGTAGATCGCGGACGGGCGGACCAACTTGCCCAGCCGCTTCTGCTCGAGGATGTGCGCGCACCAGCCCGCGGTGCGTCCACAGGTAAACATCGCGGGCATCATGTTGGCCGGCACCCGGGCGAAGTCCAGGATCACGGCGGCCCAGAATTCGACATTGGTCTCGATGGCCCGGTCCGGACGACGCTCCCGCAACTCGGCCAAGGCAGCCTGTTCCAGCGCGACCGCGACCTCGTGGCGGGGTGCGCCCAGCCGCTCGGCGGTGGCGCGCAGCACCCGCGCGCGGGGGTCCTCCGCCCGGTAGACCCGGTGCCCGAATCCCATCAACTTCTCACCGCGGTCGAGGATGCCCTTGACCAGGGCGCGCGCGTCACCGGTGCGCTCGACCTCTTCGATCATCGGCAGGACCCGCGCGGGCGCCCCGCCGTGCAGCGGTCCGCTCATCGCGCCGATCGCTCCCGACAGCGCCGCCGCGACGTCCGCTCCAGTCGAGGCGATAACACGGGCGGTGAACGTCGAGGCGTTCATACCGTGCTCCGCGGCCGACACCCAGTACGCGTCAATCGCCTCCACGTGCCGCGGGTCCGGCTCGCCCTGCCATCGGGTCATGAAACGCGCCGTCACCGTTGGGCATTCGTCGATGACCCGCTGCGGGACCGCCGGTTGGTAGATGCCGCGCGCCGACTGCGCCACGTACGACAGGGCCATCACCGATGCCCGGGCCAGCTGATTGCGGGCGACGGCCTCGTCGGTGTCCAGGAGCGGCTTGTAGCCCCAGATCGGCGCCAGCATCGCCAGCCCGGCCTGCACGTCGACTCGGACATCACCCGTGTGAATCGGCAACGGGAACGGCTCGGCGGGGGGCAGCCCGTGGCCGAACTTGCCGTCGACCAGCAACGCCCAGACGTCGCCGAAGGTGACCTGCTGGTTCACCAGGTCCTGGATGTCGACGCCGCGGTAGCGCAGCGCGCCGCCGTTCTTGTCCGGCTCGGCGATTTCGGTCGTGAAAGCGACCACGCCCTCCAGTCCGGGCACGAAATTCTCGGGAACCACAGTCATGCGAAAAATTCTCGCACCCCACCCTCGGGCCGATGCTACCGGCCGGTAGCTACACCGGTAGCGTTGGCGCGATGGCGGGACCAGACGCCGGAACCGGCAAAGAACACCTGCAGCGGATGCGCGTGGAGTACGGGTCCGTCGAGAAGGACGGCAGCCCGGACCTCGACGTGGGCTGGCTGGACGACGGTTGGGTGGCCCTGCTGCGCAGGTGGATCGATGACGCCGAAGGATCGGGAGTTGCCGAGCCCAACGCCATGGTGCTGGCTACCGTCGTCGACGGCCGGCCGGTCAGCCGGACGGTGCTGTGCAAGAGCGTCGACGAGACCGGCATCACTTTCTTCACCAACTACGACTCGGCCAAGGGTGTCGAACTCGCGGCGACGCCCTACGCGTCGGTGACTTTCCCCTGGTTTCAGCTGGGTCGGCAGGTGCACCTTCGCGGTCCCGTGAGCAAGGTGGACCCCCAGGTCACCGAGGACTACTGGGCCAAGCGGCCGCGAGGCTCCCAACTGGGCGCGTGGGCGTCCCACCAATCACGCCCGATCGCGTCGCGCGCGGCCCTGCTCGACCAGCTCAAAGAGGTCACCGAGCGGTTCGCCGACGTGGAAAGCGTGCCGGTGCCGCCCCACTGGGGCGGATACCTGCTCGCACCCGAGGCGGTCGAATTCTGGCAGGGGCGGGAGAACCGGCTGCACAACCGTATCCGGGTTGTCGGGGATCGGATCGAGCGCCTACAGCCCTGACGCCCCGTGTCGATGCGCGGCGGGTGAACTGCCCGGCTTCGAGCGGGACTGCCATCCTGGCGAACGATGGACGAGACGGAATCGGTGCGTCAGATCTGGCGGTCGCTCGGGCTGCCCGGGATCGTCGACGTGCACACGCATTTCATGCCCAAGCCGGTGATGGACAAGGTTTGGCAGTACTTCGATGACGCCGGGCCCCTTGTTGGGCGCCGTTGGCCGATCGCCTACCGCGCCGACGAGCAGGAGCGGCTTCGCACGTTGCGCGGGTTCGGGGTGCGCGCATTCACCTCGCTGGTCTACCCACACAAACCGGAGATGGCGGCCTGGCTGAATCAATGGGCGGCGGCGTTCGCCGCGGCGACGCCGGACTGCCTGCACACGGCGACGCTCTACCCCGAGCCCGGCGTCGAGGGCTATGTGGGGCGGGCCATCGACCTCGGCGCGCGGGTCTTCAAGGTCCATATTCAGGTCGGCCGGTTCAGCCCGGCCGATCCGCTGCTGGATCGGGCGTGGGGCGCCATCGAGGATGCGTGCATTCCCGTCGTCATCCACTGCGGCTCCGGTCCCGTCGCCGGCGCGTACACCGGCGCCGAACCGGTCGCGGCGCTGCTGGCAGCCCATCCCCGCCTGCGCCTGATCGTCGCCCACCTCGGGATGCCCGAATACACCGACTTCCTCGACCTGGCCGAGCGGTACGACGACGTGCGACTCGACACCACGATGGCGTTCACCCCCTTCGTGGAGGAAACCATGCCCTTCCCGCCGTCGGAATACGGCCGGCTTCGCGACCACGCCGACCGCATCCTTTTCGGAAGTGATTTTCCCAACATCCCGTATGGCTTCGTCGAGGCGATGCGCGTCCTGACCCGGCTGCCCGGCGTCGATGACGAGTGGCTGCGAAGAGTGCTTTACGACAACGCCGCTCGACTCTTCGGTTTGGCCTGACGCCCGGCCGGGCCGCGAGGGTACGGGGGAGTTCCCACCGCTCATGCCAGATCCGGCGACCTGCGCGCCAAAACCAGTTACGCCCGTCAGCGGTTCTGAGATCCGGCATTCGCACGAGGGGACCGAGAAGGGGGACAGCGTCCGTCTGCGCCCTGGCCGGCGGCGTCTTCTCCGGCTGGTTGCCCAGGACCGCCAGGGCCTGGCTGTCCCTGGTCGCCGTCGCGGCGTGGGGGTTCGGGAGGGTCGGATTTGGAGTCGTCAGCGGGCACGTCGACGGCCGGGCCGGTGTGATGCTGGGCCGTCGGCGGCCCCGACCGCCACCGGGTCACCTGATGGATCGCTGAGGAACGTCCCCAGACACCACCCCGGGCAGGCGCACCGTCGCCATAACGACTACCTTCTGTCATAGGCACTGGGTCAGTGCAGCCATTCCAGCCAGAGCGCAAAGGGGTTCTCGTGGCCGACACCGACGACACCGCAACTCTGAAGTACCCCGGTGGCGAGATCGATCTGCAGATCGTCAGCGCCACCGAGGGGGCTGACGGCATTGCGCTCGGCTCGCTGTTGTCCAAGACCGGTTACACGACGTTCGACAACGGCTTCGTGAACACCGCGTCCACCAAGAGCGCCATCACCTACATCGACGGCGACGCCGGGATCCTGCGCTACCGCGGCTACCCGATCGAGCAACTCGCCGAGAAGTCGACCTTCATCGAGGTCAGCTATCTGCTGATCTACGGCGAGCTGCCCAACAAGCAGCAGCTCGACGATTTCACCAACCGGATCCAGCGGCACACCATGCTGCATGAAGACCTCAAGCGCTTCTTCGACGGCTTCCCGCCGAACGCCCACCCCATGCCGGTGTTGTCCAGCGTGGTGAACGCCCTGAGCTCGTACTATCCGGATGCGCTGGACCCGATGGACGCCGAGCAGGTCGACCTGTCGACGATCCGGCTCCTGGCCAAGCTGCCCACCATCGCCGCGTATGCCTACAAGAAGTCGGTTGGGCAGCCCTTCCTCTACCCGGACAACTCGCTGACCCTGGTCGAGAATTTCCTGCGGATGACGTTCGGCCTGCCGGCCGAGCCCTACGACGTCGACGCGGAGATCGTGCGGGCGCTGGACATGCTGCTCATCCTGCACGCCGACCACGAGCAGAACTGCTCGACGTCGACGGTCCGACTGGTGGGGTCGTCACAGGCAAACCTGTTCACGTCGATCTCCGGCGGCATCAATGCGCTGTGGGGGCCGCTGCACGGCGGCGCCAACCAGGCGGTGCTGGAAATGCTCGAGAAGATCCGCGAGAGCGACGACAACGTCAGCGAGTTCGTCCGCAAGGTCAAGAACCGCGAGGCCGGCGTCAAGTTGATGGGCTTCGGCCACCGCGTCTACAAGAACTACGACCCGCGCGCCCGGATCGTCAAGGAGCAGGCCGACAAGATTCTGGCCAAGCTCGGCGGTGACGACGATTTGCTGAGCATCGCCAAGGAGCTCGAAGAGGCGGCGCTGACCGACGACTATTTCGTCGAGCGCAAGCTCTACCCGAACGTCGACTTCTACACCGGCCTGATCTATCGGGCGCTCGGCTTCCCCACCCGGATGTTCACTGTGCTGTTCGCGCTGGGCCGGCTGCCCGGCTGGATCGCGCACTGGCGCGAAATGCACGACGAGGGCGACAGCAAGATCGGCCGTCCCCGCCAGATCTACACCGGCTACACCGAGCGCGACTACGCCGCCATCGACGGACGATAGGTTCACCGACGGCCTCCGCCGGCGAGCGACCGTGTCTGTACGGAGACACGCCGCCAAAGGCGTACAAATAGGGACGCTCGTCGTGGGACGAGGTAGTCACAGCGAGGCCAGCACCGCCATCGCGGCGTTGTGACCTCCGATACCCGATACCGCTCCGCCACGGCGAGCGCCCGAGCCGCATAACAGAATGCGTTCGTGGGTCGTGGCCACGCCCCAGCGCCGCGCCGGGGTGTCCAGCGGGTCGTCGTCGGTGGCGAACGGCCATGCCAGTCCGCCGTGGAAGATGTTGCCGTCGGTCATCGCCAGCGTGCGATGCAGGTCGAACGTGGTCGTGGTCTCGATGCACGGCCGGCCGTGCGCGTCGTCGATCAATACGTCCTGAACCCGTTCGGCCAGAACCGAATTCAACGACGCGAGCACCGACGCCGTCAGTCGCTCCCGCAGCGTGCCGGGGTCGGCGCCGCCGAACAGTGCGTGCGGGGTGTGCAGGCCGAACACCGTCATCGTGTGCGCCCCGGAGTCACGCAACTCGGCCGACAGAATGGTCGGATCGGTCAGGGAGTGGCAATAGGCTTCGCACGGCAATGGATCTGGTAGCTCGCCCGACGCCGCCCGCCCGTACGCCGTGTCCAGTTGGGTCCACGCCTCGTTGGCGTGGAACGTTCCGGCGAATGCCTGTTCGGGGGTGACGTTGCTGTCCCGCAGCGCGGGCAGCCGCCGCAGCACCATGTTCACCTTGACCTGCGAGCCCTGGGCCGACGGTGCCGTTTCCTCACCCAACAGCGCGGCCAGGACCGTCGGCGTCACCGCGGACAGGACAAAGCGACCCCGGACCGCGTGCTCGTCGTCGCCCAAGCGGAAGCGCACCAGGCCGTCCGGCTGCACGACGTAAACCTCTGCGTCGGTGGTGATTTCGGCTCCAGAGCCGCGGGCCGCGGTTGCCAGGGCCGCCGTCAGCGAGCCCATCCCGCCGATCGGGACGTTCCAATCTCCGGTGCCGCCGCCGAGCACGTGGTACAGGAAGCAGACGTTCTGCTCCAGCGCCGGATCGTCCATGCGGGCGAAGGTGCCGATCAGCGCATCGGTCGCGATCACCCCCCGCACCAGGTCGCTGTCCACCGCATCGGCGATGGCGTGCCCGATCGGCTCGTCCACCATGGCCCGCCACGCCGCCGCCGCGTCCGGATCGCCCCCCGCCAGGACGTGTCGGCGGACCTCCTCGCGGGCGCGCAGCGGCTCGAGCAGCGTCGGCCACAACCGCTCGGTCACCAGCCGGCAGCGCCGGTAGAACGCGGCGAAACCCTGCTCGTCACCTGCCGCGCCGATCGCTGGGAACGTGTTAGATCGGCCGATCAGCAGGCCGCTGCGCCCATCGGTCTCCGGATCGGGCGTGTAGGACGAAAACGGCCGCTTGGCCAACCGCATCGTGACGCCCAAGTCGTCGACGATGCGGGGTGGCAGCAGGCTGACGAGATACGAATACCGCGACAACCGGACGTCGACGCCGTCGAAAGCCTGCACCGAGACGGCAGCCCCGCCGACCTGCGGCAACCGCTCGAGCAACCGCACCCGCAGGCCCGCGCGGGCCAGGTAAGCGGCCGCGACCAGGCCGTTGTGGCCGCCGCCGACGATCACGACGTCGATGTCGGGCGCACGCTCGCTCAGTTCAGGTAGCCCTCGACCTCGTCGACCGGACGAACCTCCGCCTCCCGCGGGTCGCCGCCGCTGTCGCGAAGGGCCCGACGCTGCCGCAGCAGGTCCCAGCACTGGTCGAGCTCGATCTCGACGCGACGGAGTCGGTCATGCTCCTCCGAGGTGTCGATGTCGCCGTGCTGGAGCTGGTCGCGAAGAGTTTTCTCCTCGGCGACCAGGTCGCGGATGTGTGCCAGCGTCTCGCTGTCGGTCGGTTTTTTGCCGTTGCCCATCGCTCCAGTGTGCCCGACTTAAGAGTTCGGGCGGGACCTACTGGGTAGGCTGCATATCGCCTGCAGCGGGAACTGGGGGCGACGAGCAAAGCCAGGGAGGGGGCGATAGTGGTCTTGGAGGCCGGTTTGCGTGACGCGGACGCAACTGCCGAGTCGAACAAGGTGCCGGAGTTCTATCGCCGGTCGCTGGGCCTTCCCTGGCTCATCGGGGTGGTGGTTATGCCGTTGCTGATAGCGATAATCGGATACGGCGCGTTGGACCGCGCACAGACGGTGACGGGGCCCAGCGGGCCGCTGCCCACGTTGGCGCCGTCGGCCAACTCGGGTGGTCCGAAGTTGTTGTTGGCGCCGCTTTCAATTGTCCGCAAGGGCAACGACATCACCCTCAGCGGTGACTTTCCGGACAACGCCGCAAAAGCCGCGTTGATCAAGTCACTCAACGACTCACTGCCTCCAGGCACGAACATAATCGACCAAATTCACATCAACCCCAATGCCGTGGCGCTCGCCTTTTTCAACGCTCAGCCGGTTTTCAAAGACAGCGCGTCCATTCTCGACTTCACCCTCACGGTCAACGCGGACACCATTACGTTGACGGGCACCGCGGGATCGCAGGACCAGAAGAATGCGATCGAGGCCGACGCCAGGCGCATCTGGTCGAACCTGTACGTCGTCGACCAGGTGGCCGTGAACGGTGCCGTCCCACCACCGCCACCGGGCGCGCCTCCACCGCTCCCGCCCGCTGCCGTCGGGCAGTGCGCCGATCTGCAGTCAGCCCTCAATGCGGCCACCGGCGGTCCGATCACCTTCGGGAACGACGGGTTCAGCCTTACTCCGGTTGACCAGCAGATCTTGACCCAAGTCGCCGACAAGCTCAAGGCATGCCCGTCGGCGCACGCGGCGATCAACGGCTACACCGACAATTCCGGCACCGAAGCGATGAACATCCCATTAAGTACCCAGCGCGCCCAAACGGTCGCCGACTTCCTCACGGCCCACGGCGTCGCCGCCAATCAGCTCATCGTCAAGGGTCTCGGTTCGGTCAACCCCGTCGCGCCTAACGACACCGCGGATGGTCGCGCCAAAAACCGTCGAGTCGAACTCGTTGTGAGCTAAGGGGATTCGGCATGGGCTTCATGATTGAGTGGTTGTGCTACCTGATTGCCTTCGTGGCCGGCTCGGCGGTTGCGTGCCTGATCGCCAATGTCGCGATCAGGCGTGCCGCTAACCGGCAAGGTCCCATTGAGCCGAGCGGGCCCGGCGCGGTCGGGGGGCGGTGAATCACGTGCACTGGTCGATGTTCGGGTTGTCGTTCCTTATGGGGCTGGGCTTTACGCTCGTGCTGCTGGCCCGTCCCGTCCAACGCCACATCGCCGCGGCCGTCCCGCAGAATCGGCCGCAGTGGCCGACCACCACCGCCACCGCGGTCGAGGACCTCTTCACCACCAGGGGCGCGGTCGATGACGAGTTCGCGACGGCGAGGGTCGCCTCGCGACCGTCGGCGAACGAAGCGGTCGCCGGGGACGAGTCACCGACGACACACATTCCCGCCAAGCGAGAACCCTTGACCGATGGGCTTGCCGCCAAGGACGCGTTCGCGGCTGCGAACGCTGCGGCCCGCGAAGAGTTCTCCACGACTAATGCTCCGGCCGAGGAGATGCCCCCCGCCGAGGAGGCTCCCACGACGCAGACCCCTCTCGAACCGGAACCTTCGCCGCCCAGGCCGATGTTCGAGGATCCGTTCGCGGTGGCGAACGCTGCGGCCCCCGAAGAGTTCTTCACGACGAAGGTTCCGGCCGACGATGAGTCAACGACGACGGGTATTTCTGCCGGACAGGAGCCCCCGGCCGAGGGGACGTCGCCGTCGGAGGCGGCCCCTACGACGCAGATCCCTGCCGAATCGGAACCTCCGCCGCGCAGGCCGGTGTTCGAGGATCCGTTCGCCGCGGCGAACGCCGCGGCCCGCGATCTTTTATCCGAACCGCAGGATCTGGCGCCAGATGTGTTCCCGGCGACGTCGATTCCGGTTGAGCACGAAGGCCTGCCGCAATCCGGTGGGCGCGAGTCGGAGCCGTCGGCGGAAGGATTCGCGCTGACGCATCCCGCCGCCCGCGAGGAGCCCTCGTCCGAGGAGCCTGCGCCCGGGCCGGAATCGCTACCGGAAGGATTGGCCTCTGAGGTCGAGGGTGCGGCGGCGGACAGCGAAGCCCCCGCAGAGGACGTGGGTGCGGTGGCGGAGGTTCCGGTCGCAGAGGAACCGGTCTCTGAGTTTGTCTTTGTCGACGAGGCCCCCTCGGCGGAGGTGGCACGCGTCGAGGAAGAGCTTGAGGCGACGGGGGTGCCCGTCGCCGAGGGGGAGCCCTCGCCGGAGACTCTGGCCGAGCCCCAGCCGTTGGTGGAAGACGCGCCCGGCGCCGACGAACCGATTACCGAGGAAGCCGCGACCCGCGAAGAGTTCTTCACGACGGCGCCGATTCAGGACGGGTCTTCAGCCACGGAAGTTCCCGTCGCGCACGGGGAACCGTCGCCGGAAACTGTTGTTGAGCCCGGGCCGTTGGTGGACGACGTGGCCGGCGCCGAAGAGCTGGTTACCGAGGAGCCTGCCGTTCGTGAGGAGTTCTTCGCGATGCCGCCCGCAGATGACGTGGGTGCGGTGGCGGAGGTTCCGGTCGCAGAGGAACCGGTCTCTGAGTTTGTCTTTGTCGACGAGGCCCCCTCGGCGGAGGTGGCACGCGTCGAGGAGGAGCTTGAGGCGACGGGGGTGCCCGCCGCCGAGGGGGAGCCCTCGCCGGAGACTCTGGCCGAGCCCCAGCCGTTGGTGGAAGACGCGCCCGGCGCCGACGAACCGATTACCGAGGAAGCCGCGACCCGCGAAGAGTTCTTCACGACGGCGCCGATTCAGGACGGGTCTTCAGCCACGGAAGTTCCCGTCGCGCACGGGGAACCGTCGCCGGAAACTGTTGTTGAGCCCGGGCCGTTGGTGGACGACGTGGCCGGCGCCGAAGAGCTGGTTACCGAGGAGCCTGCCGTTCGTGAGGAGTTCTTCGCGACGGCGCCCGCAGATGACGTGGGTGCGGTGGCGGAGGTTCCGGTCGCAGAGGAACCGGTCTCTGAGGTTGTCTTTGTCGACGAGGCCCCCTCGGCGGAGGTGGCACGCGTCGAGGAGGAGCTTGAGGCGACGGGGGTGCCCGCCGCCGAGGGGGAGCCCTCGCCGGAGACTCTGGCCGAGCCCCAGCCGAAGGTGCACGACGTGCCCGGTGCCGAAGAGCTGCCAACGACAGCCATTCCCGTCCCCACCGATGCGCCCAAGGCCAGGATTTCGTTGCTCGCGCGGCTGCTGCGAAAGAAGGCTCCGCCCGCCGATGATTCACCGACGACGAAGATTCCGGTCGCGGACGATGCGCCGACAGTCAGAATTCCGGTCGTCAAGCAACCACCGACGAAGAAGCCCCCCGCCAAGAAAACCCCGCCCGCCAAGGGAAGGCCACTGCAAAAGCCGCCGGCCAAGGGTGCGCCCGGGAAGAAGCCGCCCCCCGCGCGGCTGTGGCCGGAGAAGAAAAGTGCGGCCGCCACGGGTGCGCCGGCGAAGAAGGCCCCGCCGGCGAAAGACTTACTTACGAAGAAGATTCGCAAATTGCCCTACGAGCCGTTCGGTCCGGGGTCCGCACGTGCCACCGCCAACGGCGGCGGCCCGGCGGGCTGGCTGGTGAAGGGCCGCACCGACACACGGCTCTACTACACCCCCGACGACCCGCCCTACGAACTCACCGTCGCTCAGGTCTGGTTCAAGAACGAGCAGTCCGCTGCGCGTGCCCTTTTCACGCCTTGGAGTAAAAGCTCGAAGAAGCGCTAGCTCGGCCCCGGGAGACGCAGCACCAGCCGCGCGCCGCCGAGCGGGCTGTTCTCCAAGGCCGCGGTCCCGCCATGCAGGTGAGCCTGCTGGGCCACAAGCGCCAACCCCAGCCCGGATCCCGAGTGCGAGGCCGTCGATCCCCGGGAGAATCGCTCGAACACCACTTGGCGCTCCTGTTCGGGCACCCCGCTGCCGTTGTCATCTACCGTGATCTCCACCCCGGCTCGCGAGCTGACGGCCGAGAGCTGGACTTTGGTGGCGCCACCGTGTTTGACGGCGTTGGCGATGGCATTGTCGACGGCGAGGCGCAATCCGGCGGGCAGTCCGACGATTATGCAGGTCGGCGACGGCACCAGTGAGACGTCGAGGTCGGGATACACCCGCATGGCGTCGTGCGCGGCGCGGTCGAGCAGTTCGGTGATGTCGACGGGCACGTGGTCGTCGGACGTCGACAGTTCGCCCTGGGCCAACCGCTCCAGGGCGCTCAGGGTGGCCTCGATCCTGGACTGCGTGCGGACCACGTCGTTGAGCACCTCCTTGCGCTGGTCGTCGGTCATGTCGAGGGTGGACAAGACTTCAAGGTTGGTGCGCATCGCGGTCAGGGGGGTGCGCAGCTCGTGGGAGGACACCGCCGCGAAGTCGCGGGCCGACGCGAGCGCCTCTTTCGTGCGGTTCTGTTCGTTCCAGATGCGTTGCAGCATCCCCCGCATCGCCTCGGCGATCTCGACGGCTTCGCTGGCGCCGTGCACCTCGACGCGCGGTGCCTCGTCCCCGGCGTCGATCAGTCGCGTCTGCTGCGCGAGCTGTTTGAATGGCCGCACGGCGAAAGCCGCCAGCAGCCAGGCGAATACGGCCGCGGCGGCGATGGCGAACCCGCAAATCAGCAGGACCCGCCGATGCAGGTTGTTGGTCTCGGCGAGTGTCGCGCCGTACGTCGCACCGACGGCGAGCGACGAAGGCTCGGGCCCGGGAATCTCTACCGTGCGCACCCGATAACGCACGCCGCCGACGTAGGTGTCCGCGTAGTCCACGTTGAGTTTGGGCATCGTGACATCGGAATTCGACTTCACCAGGTCGCCGCGGCGCACCGTCATGATGGCGTCGTTGTCATTGGGCGAGCGCGGTATTTCGTCGAGACCGCGGGGCAGGAGCGGAATCGCGAAGCCGGCGGCCTCGTCGAGATGGCGGTCCAATCGCTCCTTGCGGTCGTTGGTGATCCCGACCCAGACGACGGTTCCCACGATCAACACCGGTATCGCGGCGCCGATGGCCGTCGCGACCACCACCCGGGTTCGCAGCGAAGGCGTACGGGCGAAGATCCGGGACAGGACGTTCATGGCCGTTTGATCACTGCATTCGCAGCACGAACCCGACTCCGCGAACGGTGTGCAGCAGCCGCGGGCCCCCGTTGGCCTCCAGCTTGCGGCGCAGATACCCGATGAACACGTCGACGACGTTGGTATCGGCGGCGAAGTCGTAGCCCCACACCAGCTCCAACAGCTGCGCGCGGGACAGCACCGCGGTCTTGTGTTCGGCCAGCACCGCCAGCAGGTCGAATTCGCGCTTGGTGAGGTCGACGTCGACGCCGTTGACCCGGGCGCGCCGGCCAGGGATGTCCACTTCCAGCGGGCCGACCGTGATGGTCTCGGAGGACGACGTGGCGGTCGCACCGCGGCGGCGCAGCAGCGCCTTCACCCGCGCCACCAATTCGGCCAACACGAACGGCTTCACCACGTAGTCGTCGGCGCCGGCCTCGAGGCCGGCCACGCGGTCGTCGACCGAGCTGCGCGCGCTGAGGACGCAGACGGGCACGTCGTTGTCCATGGCGCGCAGCGCCGTAACGACACTCACGCCGTCCAGCACGGGCATGTTGATGTCGAGCACGATCGCATCCGGCCGCGTCTCCGTGGCGCTGCGCAACGCCTCGGCGCCGTCGACCGCCGTCGAGACCTCGAATCCGGACAGGCGCAGGCCGCGTTCCAGCGAGGCGAGTACGTCGGAGTCGTCGTCGACGACCAAGACCCGCGGTGAGGTCGCTCCAGAGTCCATCCCGCCATTTTGCCTGATTGCCGGCTATCTAGGTGGGAGGTCGGCCGCCAAGTCGCGCGGCTCGCGGGGTGCAGGGGCTAACCGAGCCCGCTCAGTTGAAGCGCAAGCTGTCGTCGCACGGCGGGGACAGTGCCGGCCCGAATTGCGGACGGGCCGCAGCGGGCGCGGCAGCGTCGCGATCCGAGTGAGCCGCCCGGCGAGTTTCAGCACCCGTTCGGCCCGTTCTCGTTGAGTGGTGCTGTACGCGTCCAACGCGGCGTCGGATCCACCGCCGAGCACCCGGGCCAGCGCGGCGGACAGCGCGGCCGCGTCGGTGATGCCGAGGTTCATGCCCTTTTGGGACACAGCTCGGGCCGTAGATCGTTTCGCTGGTGGGCCCCGAGGAAGCCGCAACGCGCGCCGGGCTGATCGCGAGTCAGCTCCTCGGCATGGCGTGGTGTCGCTTCGTCCTGCGGTTGCAGCCCGTCGTCGACATGAACCGAGACGAAATCGTGGAGTGGCTCGGCCCGACGATTCAGCGCTACCTCGGGTTGCCGGACGGCTGAGTCGCGAGATATAAACCACCGCGACTCCGCCCGGCGTGTCGTGTGCGTGGTTTATGTGTCGCGGGCCCGGCGGCGGCGCGCAGGGAAGGCGGGTACGGCGCTCAGGGCAATCCGATCCGCCGGTAGCGCTGCAATCGCGCCGCCAGCCGTTCGGCGGCGGGCATGCCGCGCAGGCCATGGACCTCCGTGGCGATGGCGTGCGACAGGCGTCGGCAGAACTCGACCGGTTCGTCGGCGGCGTCGGAATGCTCGGGAATGATGGCGTCGACGATCCCGCTTGCCAGTAGGTCTGCTGACCGGATGCCTTGTGCTGCAGCCAATTCCGGGGCGTGCTCGGTGTCACGATAGACGATCGCGCTGGCGCCCTCGGGCGGCAGCGGCGCCAGCCAGCCGTGCAGCGCGGCCAGCACCCTATCGGCGGGCGCCATCGCCAGCGCCGGCCCGCCGCTGCCCTGGCCCAGCAGCACCGACACCGTCGGGGTGTCCAGCGTCACCAGTTCGGCCAGGCACTGGGCGATCTGGCCGGCGAGGCCGCCCTGCTCAGCCTCCGCGGAAAGGGCAGGTCCCGCGGTGTCGATCACAAGGACCAGCGGCAGGCGCAGCTCGGCGGCCAGCGCCATGCCGCGCCGCGCCTCGCGCAGCGACTCGGGCCCGACGATCCCCCCGGTGACCCGCTGCTGCCCCAGTACCACCGCCGGCTGCCCGGTGAACCGGGCCAGTGCCAGCAGCATCGTCGCCGCCTCCCCCTGATCGGTGGCCGACAGCAGCACCACGTCGGTGGCGCCGTTCCGCAACAACGGTCCGACGCCCGGCCGGTCGGGTCGCCGCGACGCCACCACGGAGTCCCACGCCGGCACGTCGGGTATGGGCTCGGGGGGTTGCGGCGCGGGCAGCGGCCCCGGTGGGTCGGCGATCACCCTGAGCGCGCGGTCCACGGTGGGGCGCAGGTCTTCGACCGCCACGACGCCGTCGATCACCCCGTGGCGTTGCAGGTTCTCGGCGGTCTGCACGCCCTCGGGAAATGGTTCGCCGTACAGCAGCCGGTACACCCGGGGACCCAGGAAGCCGATCAGCGCGCCGGGCTCGGCGAGGGTGACGTGCCCCAACGAGCCCCAGGATGCGAACACCCCGCCGGTGGTGGGGTTGCGCAGGTACACGACATACGGCAGGTGTGCCTGCTTGTGCAGCCTGACGGCCGCGGCGATCTTGACCATCTGCAGGAAAGCCACGGTGCCCTCCTGCATGCGAGTGCCGCCGGAGCTCGGCGACGCCAGCAACGGCAGGCCCTCGGCGGTCGCCCGCTGCACGGCGTCGGTGATCCGTTCGGCCGCCGCCACCCCGATCGATCCGCCGAGGAAGCTGAACTCGGACACCACCACGGCCACGCGGCGCCCGAATAGGCGTCCCTCGCCGGTGAGCACCGATTCGTCCAGGCCGGTGGCCGTCCGCGCCTCCGCCAGCTCCTGCGCGTAGGAATCTGATGTCGGCAGTGCCAGCGGCTCGCTGTCCCAGCTGGTGAAGGAGCCTTCGTCCAGCACCGCGTCTCGGAGTTGACCAGCTGTGATACGACGCACGCCACGAGGCTATATAGGGTGGCTGCCATGATCGGTATCACCCAGGCCGAAGCGGTTATGACCATCGAGTTGCAGCGCCCGGAGCGCCGCAACGCCCTGAATTCCGAGCTCGTCGAGGAGCTGCGGGAGGCCATCCAGAAGGCCGACGACGGGTCGACGCGCGCGATCGTTCTCACCGGCCAGGGCACGGTGTTCTGCGCCGGCGCCGACCTCAGCGGTGACGCGTTCGCCGCCGACTACCCCGACCGGCTCATCGAGCTCCACAAGGTCATGGACGCCACACCCGTACCAGTGATCGGCGCCATCAACGGCCCGGCCATCGGCGCCGGCCTGCAGCTTGCCATGCAATGCGACCTGCGGGTCGTGGCGCCGGACGCATTCTTCCAGTTCCCGACCTCCAAATATGGTCTGGCGCTGGATAACTGGAGCATCCGTCGGCTGTCTTCCCTGGTCGGTCACGGCCGTGCCCGCGCGATGTTGCTGACCGCGGAGAAGCTCCCCGCCGACGTCGCGTTGCAGACCGGAATGGCCAACCGCATCGGGACGCTGGCCGATGCCCAGGCCTGGGCCCACGAGATCGCCGCCCTGGCGCCGCTGGCGATCCAGCACGCCAAACGCGTGCTCAACGACGACGGGGCCATCGAGGAAGCCTCGCCGGAGCACAAGGAGCTCTTCGACAAGGCGTGGGGCAGCCAGGACGTGATCGAGGCGCAGGTGGCCCGGGTGGAGAAGCGGCCACCGAAGTTCCAGGGGGCCTGACGGTCATGGTCCGGGGGGCGCTACGACTGGCCGCCGGCACCGCCTCGCTGGCGGCCGGGAGCTGGTTGGTGCGCGCGCTGCACGGTGCGCCGGCCGCCCTGGGCGCCGACCCCTCGGCGATCCGCGCGGTGGCGGAGGGGTCGCCCAACTACCGCGACGGCGTCTTCGTCAACCTCGATCCCGCCTCCATCTACAAGATGGATCGCGAGCAACTGCAGCTCATCGTGTGGGAATTGATCGGTAACCGCGGGGGGAGCCGTCCGAGCGCGCCGATCCCGTTGGCCGCACCGGCGATCTTCGACGGCGACGCCAGTCGGCTCGCCGTCAGCTGGTTCGGCCACTCGACGGCTCTGCTGGAAGTGGACGGGTACCGCATCTTGACGGACCCGGTGTGGAGCAATCGATGCTCACCGTCGGACATCGTGGGACCACAGCGGCTGCACCCGCCACCGGTCCAACTGGAAGGCCTTCCCGCGGTCGACGCCGTGGTCATCAGCCACGACCACTACGACCACCTCGATATCGACACCGTGCTGGCGTTGGCCCAGACTCAGCGCTCCCCGTTCTTCGTGCCGCTCGGGATCGGTGCCCACCTGCGGGCCTGGGGCATCCCCGAGCATCGCATCGTCGAACTCGACTGGCATGAGAGTGCGAAGCTCGACGAGCTGACGCTGATTTGCCTGCCCGCGCGCCACTTTTCGGGGCGCTTCGTCGATCGCAACACCACGCTGTGGGCGTCGTGGGCGTTCGTCGGCCCGACACACCGCGCGTACTTCGGCGGCGACACCGGCTACACGAAGAGCTTCGCGCAGATCGGTGCCGACCAAGGACCGTTC